>DASZFS010000155.1:0-62074 GCA_035939575.1 Vicinamibacterales bacterium
GGCCATGAGTCTTCGGCCCCGTTCTGAGGAGGCAACTGCACGCGGCCACGGGCCGGCGGTAAGATCAAAGGCTCATGCTGCATCCTGCCGGACGCGCAATCCTCGTGATTGCCGCCCTGGCCATCGGCGCGCCCGCCGCGGCCCAGGATGCCTCGTCATCGGATGCCGATCACGATCACGCGGCGCAGGGGGCGGCCTGGACCTGGGCGACCGACGCCAGCGTTTTCTTCGGCTTCAACGACCAGCAGCGGAAGTTCACCGATTTCTCCGCCTGGGAGTCGCAAAACTGGTTCATGCTGACCGGCTCTCGGCCCGTCGGAGCCGATCAACTCTCGGTCGACGCCATGATCTCGCTCGAGCCGTTCACAATGGCGAAGCTCGGCTCGCCGCAGGTCTTTCAGACCGGCGAAACCTACAACGGCGCACCCCTCAGCAACTATCAGCATCCGCACGACCTCGTCATGGCGCTCGGCGGCCGGTACCGCAAGACCGAGCGCCGTGTCGGCTACAGCTTGACCGCCGACGTCGTCGGCGCGCCCGCACTGGGACCAACGGTCTTCATGCATCGGGAGTCCGCGCGGGACAACCCGGAGACGCCCCTCGTCCACCACCACACCGATTCGACCCACACGACCTTCGGCGTCCTGACCGGTGGCGTCGACGCGAATGGTTTCGCCGTGGAGGCATCGTGGTTCAAGGGCGAGGAGCCGGACGACAACCGGCTGAACATCGATCCGCTGAAACTGGACTCGTGGTCCGTGCGCGGGAGCTGGCAACGAGGACCGTGGTATGCGCAGGTCTCGGGCGGCCACCTGCACCGCCCCGAACCGTTCGAGCTGTACAACATGGTGAGACTGACGGCGTCGGTTGAATACTCGGGCGCCATCGCATCGCGGCCGTTCTCCGCAACGCTCCTCTGGGGAGAGAACCGCGAGATTCACGGAATTCTCGACGGCTACCTGTTCGAGTGGGACCTGCGCGCACACGCGCGCGGCGCATTCTACGGACGAGCGGAAGCGGTGGCGAAGGATCTGCTGGACCTGGGCGGGCCGGACCCACCTGGCTTCGTTGAATTCCACCGCATCTCACACATCGCCGCGCTCACGATCGGCTATGTCTACGACATCGCCGACCGGCCGTGGGGGCGTCTTGGCGCCGGCGCCGACGCGACGCTATACAACGTGGGAGAGAATCTGGTCGAGGATTTTGGCTCGCCCCATTCGTTTCATGTGTTTCTTCGCTATCGTCCGGAGGCGCGGTCTGCGGCAGCGGCACATGTGCATTGACCACGGCCGCGCCCGCGAGCCGCCTGCCGACACGCTGTGACCGGTGGCTCACGGCTCATAACCGGTCCACAGCGATGCCGTTGACAGTAGACAATCTACTATCGTAGAGTCATCGCCGGCACGAGGTTTCGCACGACGCCCCTCCCGAAGAAGCCGGCCCCGCACGTGGAGCTCCTCCAGGGCACCCTGGACATGCTCGTGCTCCGCGCGCTGCTGTTCGGCCCGCTGCACGGCCACGCGATTGCCACCCACATCCAGCGCACGTCTGACGACATGCTGCACGTGGATCACGGATCGCTGTACCCGGCGCTCTATCGCCTCAAGAAGCGCGCTTGGATCACCTCGAGCTGGGAGCCGATGCCCGACCGCAACCGGGAAGCGAAGTACTACAGATTGACCGCGACGGGCAAGAAACGCCTGGCCAGCGAGCACTCGAAGTGGAGACAGCTCGCACGCGCCATCGGACTGGTCATGGCGCCCGTGCGGTAGAGAGGACGACGTTGCGCGACCTCCGGTTCTGGCGCTGGCGCCGAGCGCAGGACGACGATCTCGATCGCGAACTGGAGGTCCATCTCGACCTCGCGGCCGCGGAGCGATTCGAGGCTGGCGTCCCGCCTCGCGAGGCGCAGCTTGCGGCACGGCGGGAATTCGGCAGCGTCGCGCTGACGAAAGAGGAGCTGAGGGGTATGCGGCCAGGCGCCGCACTCGAGCGACTGCTCTCAGGGGCGTGGTCGGATTTCCGCCACGGCCTGCGGCTTCTGCGGCGGGCGCCGGGCTTCACCGCGGCCGCCGTGCTGATTCTCGCGCTGCCGATCGCCGCCAACACCGCGGTGTTCTCGCTCGTGAACACCGTGCTGCTGCAGTCCCGCCCCGGCCGGATCGACGGGCTGGTCGCCGTGTTCAGCCGCGACCGGCAGCGCCCGAGCTCGTACAGGGACTTCTCGTACCCACTCTATGTTGACCTGCGCGATCGCAGCACGATCTTCGAGAGCGTGATGGCGCACACTGTCGCGCTGGTCGGCATTCGCAACAGTCTCGACAGTCTTGACAATCTTGACAGTCTTGACAGTCTTGACAGTATTCACAGGGACGCCACCAAACGATCCTTCGCGGAGATTGTCTCCTCGAACTACTTCTCGACGCTCGGCGTCACACTCGCCGCCGGCCGGCCGTTCTCGCTCGACGAGGAGCGGCCAGGCGCCAACAGACCGGTGGCGATTGCCTCCTATTCAGCGTGGCGCCGGCGCGGCTTCGATCCGCGCTTCATCGGCAGCACGGTTCGCGTCAACGGGGCTTCTTTCACTATTGTCGGCATCGCGCCGAAAGGCCTGCGAACGACGCCGCTGCTGTCGCCGGACTGGTGGTTTCCACTAGGGACGTACGACCGCATCATCAACGAATGGTTTCGCGAAGGAACGAAAGGGCTCGACGATCGCGCGAGCCACACGCTCTTTGTCGCCGGCGCGCTCAAGCCGGGGCTGACGACGGCCGCCGCGGAAGCGGCGCTCGACACCCTCGCGCTCGGCCTCGCCAGGGAATTTCCAGGCACGGATCGCGATCGCTCGCTCGTCCTGGACCGCGTGCCTCTGAACCTGAGCTCGAGCCCGCAGAAAGAAGCACCGGTGGCGTTCGTTGCCGGCTTGCTCATCCTGATGGGCGTCCTGGTGCTCTGCGTGGCATGCCTGAATCTCGCCAACCTGATGCTGGCGCGCGGGGCGGCCCGGCGCAAGGAGATCGCCATCCGCCAGGCGCTCGGGAGCGGCCGCGGCCGCATCGTGGCACAGCTCCTCATGGAGGGACTGAGCCTGTCGGCGATCGGCGCCGTCGCCGGCCTCGCGCTCTCCTGGTGGGTCCACGCGGCTCTGACCGCCTGGCTCCGGGCTGCCACCCGCCTCCTGGCCATCGACGGCATCGAGCTCACCGTGGATCCGTCCGGACGGATGGTGCTCGTCGCCTGCGGCCTCGCCGTCTTCAGCGCGCTCTGCTTCGCGCTCGGGCCGGCGTGGCGCCTGTCGCGACCATCAGTGGCCTCCGACCTGAAGGACGCCCTGAGTGGCGCCGGCGGATCCGGAGTCATCCGGCGCTTTGGAAGCGGCACCGTGCTCGTCGGCATGCAGCTGACGGTCTCGCTGGCGCTGCTCGCGGTCGGCGGCCTCTTCGTCCGCGGAGCCGTCGAAGCGGCCGGCGCCAGTCCCGGCTTCGCGCTCGATCGCCTGCTCGTGTTTTCAATAGACCCGAGCCTTGGCGCGTACACCGAAGCCCAAACGCGCGACCTGTACCGCAACGCACTCCGACGCGTGCAGTCGATTCCTGGCGTGGAGCACGCCAGCCTGGCCTCCAAGGTGGCGTTCGGTGAGTTCGACGAAGGCGGCTTCGTCGCGTCGCCCGATCGCAACATCCGGGACGTGAAGGCTGGCTTCACCATCACTACCTCGGGCTACTTCGACACCGTGCGGCTTCCCATCCTGCGAGGACGCGGGTTCACGCCGAGAGACGATCTCGAAGACGAGCGAGCGATCGGCGTCCCGCCCGCCGTCATCAGCGAGCCACTGGCGCGGCGCCTCGGCCTCTTTCAGGGCGGAGACCCGCTCGGCCGGCAGGTCACGCTGCGGCGTGGGAGCGCGGAAACCGGGGGACGTGGCAACGCGGAAACCGTTGAACGGTTGACCATCGTCGGCGTCGTTCCCGGAACCACGCAGGACATCCTTGATTTCGAGCCCGAATCGCAAATCTACGTGCCCTACGGGCCCCGGTTCAGAGGCGCCATGGTCCTGCATGTGGGAATCGCGCCTCAGGTGGACGAAGCCGCGATGTTGACGGCCGTTCAACGCGAGCTTCGTCGTCTCGACGACCAGCTGCCCATCCTGACGGCACGCACGATGGCGGCGCAGCGTGACGCCAGCATTCCGAGGTGGGCGGTTCGAGCGGCAGCGGAGGTCGTGGGCCTGTTCGGCGCGCTGGCGCTCCTTATCGCCGCAATCGGTGTCTATGGTCTCGAGGCGTACGAGGTCGCACGCCGGACGCGAGAGCTCGGAATTCGCATGGCCCTTGGCGCGACGAACGGCGACATCGTTCGGCTGGTCCTCGGCCGGGGACTCAAGGCCGTGGCGGCAGGTCTCGTGCTGGGGCTTCTGCTCGCGGTGGCCATCGGCCGGCTCGTCAGTAGTGTCCTGTACCGCGTGAGCCCGCTCGATCCGGCTGCGCTCGCCGCCGCGGTCGTCGTGCTGGCCGCCGCGACGCTCCTGGCCTGCTACATCCCGGCTCGCCGGGCGACGCGAATCGCCACGCTGGACGCGTTGAGGGCGGAATGAGGCAGGCCTGCGGCTGGACATGGAATTCAGGGACTTCGTTCAACTGATCGCGATCGGGCTGCAGGCGCGCGTCGCGATGCACATGACCGGCTTTCCCGGGGTGGGCAAGACCGAGTTCACGAAAAGCCTCGAGGCGGGATTCGCACGCGCGGGGATCAAGTGCAAGGTCGTCATCCTGGTCGGCTCCATTCGCGAGCCGCAGGACTTCGGCGGCTTTCCGGTTTCGACACCGGATGGCGTTCGGCTGATGCCCATGGCGTGGGCCCGCGACGCGCAACGCCTGGCCGAGGATGGCTACATGGTGGTGGTCTTCCTGGACGAGCTCACGACCGTCCCACCCACAACGCAGGCAGCCATGTTGCGTCTCCTGACGGAGAACGTCTGCGGTGAGCTCACGCTGCCGGATTACGAGCCGGGGAAGGGCGGTGTCGTCTACTTGTGCGCCAGCAACGCCATGGAATGGGCCGCCGGTGGACAGGAGATCCAACCGCCGATGGCGAACCGGCTGTGGCACGGTGAGTTCCCCATGGACCACGAAACATGGTGCGACATGATGGTGAGCGACTTCCCGGCGCCGAGCGACCTCCCTGTCCTTCCGCCCGACTACCTGCACAAGCACCATCACCAGCAGCGCGCAACGATCGCCGCGTTCGTGAGGGCAGCGGGGCGCGATGCGTGGATGGCACCGCCCGACGATCCAGCCCGGCGCAGCGGCCCATGGCCGTCGGGCCGGACGTGGTATCTGGCGTCACGGCTCCTCGCCGCCATCGAAGCCGTCTCTCCGGGCAACCGGCTGCTCCAAGGCCCGGCGCTTGCCGGGCTCGTCGGCGACCAGGCACTGCCGTTCCTCGAGTACCGCGAGACGTTGAACCTGCCGGATCCCGAGGACATCCTGAAGGATCCGCGCGGGTTCGTGCTCCCGGATCGCGTCGATCGCGCGTATGCGGTCTGCTACTCGCTCGCGGGCGCCGTCATCAACAACAGGACACCGCAGCGGTGGGAAGCGGCGATGATTGCTCTCGGCGTCGCGTCCCGGAAGAACGCGGATATTCCTGCGGCGGCCGCGCGCACGCTGTGCGACAAAGCAAACCGTCCCGAAGGTCTGATGAAGCTGCCCGAGGAGTGCCGTCCGTTCTACGAGCTGATGCAGAGGGCGAAGCTCGTTCCGAAGGAGTGACGTGACAATCAGGCTCGCCGATCTGATTCGCGGGTCGGATCGAAAGGCAGACGGCTATTCGCGCGAGCTTCAGGCCGCTCGGGTGCGGGCGGCGCACCAGCGCAGCTACTTCGCACCAGCGCTCTTCAACCTCGTTCCCGTCGAGACCGATCTCGTCGGCAGCATGGCCGTGGACTCACACTGGCGCCTGTACTACAACGAGGCATGGGTGGACACGCATACCGTGGAAGAGAACGCGAGCCTGCTCATTCACGAGGTGAGCCATCTGCTGCGCGATCACGAGGGGCGCAGGAAGGCCGCAGGCATGCGGGACCTCCGGCGCTGGAACACGGCGGGCGACTGCGAGATCAACGACGATCTTCACGAAGAGGGACTGCCGCTCCCAGGCGATCCGCCGCTGCCCGGGAAGTACGGACTGCCGTGTGGGGACAGCGCGGAGATGTACTACAACAAGCTGCCGGCGCCGACACGAGGGCCGCGTGACCGCTCCGGGAACGACGAGCACGAGGCGACCGCCGGAGGGCCGCCGCTGTGGCAGGACTGCGGGTCCGGCGCACACGGCGAACGGCGATTCTGGGAGCTCTCGGCCGATGATGGACGCGAGGGGGGAATACCGGGCGTCGACAGGCTCAAGGCCGAACTCGTGCGACGCGAGGTCGCCCGACGCATCGACGAGAAGTCGCCCTACTCGGGCGACGTCTCTTTTGCCTGGCGCCGCTGGGCGCGCGCGACGCTCGCGCCGAAGGTCGACTACATGGCGACCATCCGGCACGTGGTGCGCAGAGCGCTGCGCAGCAGCACGCTCGGTCGATACGACCGCACGTACAGGCGGCCGCATCGCCGCCAGGCCTGCTACGGTGATCTCATCATGTCCAGCTTCTATCAGCCGCGGCCGAGGCCAGGCTTTCTCATCGACACATCCAGCTCGATGGAAGACTCGCAGCTGGCGAGAGCCGTCGCCGAACTGGGAGGCCTCACGCGTCAACTCGGGTACGGCGCGGAAGTGGTCGTTGCGTGCTGTGATGCCGCGGTCCGCGACGTGAGAAAAGTGTTCTCGGCGACTCAGGTCGAGTTGTACGGCGGCGGCGGCACGGACATCGGTGCCGGGCTGCGGGCGTTCATCGCAAGGAAGAGCGCCCCGATCGACCTGCTGGTCATCGTCAGCGACTGCCACACGCCGTGGCCGGCGGAGGCTCCTCCCTTTCCGGTCATCACCATCCGCGTCGGGGACGGCGCACTTCCGCCCTGGGGAAATCGAGGCGCCAACACGGTGATCACGATTGAGGAGCCGCGGAGATAAACATGGCCGGGGTGCAGTTGCCCGACATGAGTCCCTGGAGGCGGAATCCGCTCACGATTCCACCAGACTCGTTGCGCACCTGGGCCAGGCTCGCCGTGTGGGAATTCTGGATGGGCATGCTCGTGTCCGGCGCTGTTGGCTTCGGCACGCAGCTGATCGCCACGGCCCCCGACCGCGTCGTCACGGTGTTTGATTTCACCAACTGCTATGCCTCTTCGCCCGTCGTCCAGCCGTGCGAACGCGTCGCCTATCGCGCGGGCGCCTTGAACGTGGTGCTCAACTTCTGGTGCGGCGTGCTCCTGATGGCCGTCGCGGCATGGCTCCTCTGGGAGCTGTGGACCGCAGTGGCGCCAAAGCCGATTACGGATGACTTCCTGAAGCTGCTCGACGATTCGTTCGGGCGTGACTGGCGCAGCCCGCGCACGTGGCCATGGGCGCGGGCGGTCTGGGCATATGGCTTTACTCTTGTCGGTGCCGTTTCAGCGGTCAGTCTGGCGCTGTTCGTCTCCGCTCTGATCTCGGCTTCAAGACCCGGCAAGGCGCCGGTGGTTCACGTTGAGACGTCGCAGATCTTCAGGTTGGGCCAGTAGCGGGCACCCAGTACCGGACGATGGGCGGTAATGGTTTCGAGTTATTGCCCTGGCGACACCGCCCCATTTAGGATTGCCCGCACTTCCATGAAACCCACTCTTCTGAGAGTCGTGAGCGGCTTGGCGTTTGTCGCCCTCCTCATCAATACGGCCTATATCGCCGCGTTCGCGAGTCCGACCATCTTCTACATGGCGAACGTGTTGCTGCACCTCGTGCTGGGGGTCGTGCTGGCGTTTGCGTTTGTCGCGCTATTGGCGCAGGACGCCGACATCCGACGCTGGACGCTCGGTCCTGCGCTGCTGTTCGCCGTCGCGCTCGGCCTGGGTCTCTATCTCGCCATCTACGGAAACATCCGCGATCACGCGTCAGTGCGCGAGGCCCACATCGTGGTCGCCGCCCTCGGCGTCGTGGCCATGATGCCGTACGCGATGCGCGCCTCGCGCCGGACCGGGGGGGCCCGCGTCTTCGGCGTCAGCGTCCAGGCCGCGGCGGTCTTCGCGCTGGCGTTCCCGCTGCTGGTCGGCGCGTACTACAAGAAGTATCCGCCGCAGAACGACCGCATCGTCAACCCGCTGACCGCGCCGCTGACAATGGAGGGGGAGGGCGGGGGCCCGCAGCGTCCGTTCTTCCCATCGTCCGCGAGAACGAACGTCGGCGGCATCATCCCCTCGAACTTCTTCATGGACTCGGAGACGTGCGGCGAGTGCCACAAGGACATCTATTCCCAGTGGCAGGGCTCGATGCACCACTTCGCGTCGTTCAACAATCAGTTCTACAGAAAATCGATCGAGTACATGCAGGATGTCGTCGGGCCGAAGCCGAGCAAATGGTGCGCGGGCTGCCACGACCATGCCGTCTTCTTCAACGGCCGCTTCGACAAGCCCATCAAGGAGCAGATCGACACGCCCGAGGCGCGGGCCGGCCTGGCCTGCACGTCGTGCCACTCCATCACCCGCGTCGGCAGCTCGATGGGCAACGGCGACTTCACCATCGAGTATCCGCCGCTCCACGAATTGGCCACGAGCAAGAACAAGTACATCCGCGCCGTTGACCGGTTCATGACGTATCTGGACCCCGAGCCGCACCGGCGGTCGTTCATCAAGCCGTTCATGCGCCAGGACGCGTCGGAGTTCTGCTCGGCGTGTCACAAGGTGCACCTGGACGTGCCGGTGAACAGTTACCGGTGGTTCCGCGGCTTCAACGACTACGACAACTGGCAGGCGAGCGGTGTGTCCGGCATGGGCGCGCGCTCCTTCTACTACCCGCCCAAGACGTCGACGTGCGTCGACTGTCACATGACCCCGGTCACGTCCAAGGATCCGGGGCATCACGCCGACGGCACAGTACATTCGCACCAGTTCGCCGCCGCCAACACCGCCGTGCCGTTCGCCAATCACGACGAGTCGCAGCTGAAGATGAGCGAGGACTTCCTCAAATCGGGTTTCATCACCGTTGACATCTTTGCCGTCTCGCCCGAGGATCCCAAGTCCGAGCGCACCCCGATGATCCGCCGGGCGGGCGAGAGCGCGCCCAGGCTCTCGACGGGGATGGCGGTGGGCGAGGAGGCCGAGCAGTCCGGTCCGGTCGTGATTCGCGACGTCGGGCAGGTCGCCGCGCCGATCGACAAGGCGCAGCCTCAACTCGCGCCTGGATCCACGGCCCGCGTGGACGTCGTCGTGCGAACGCGGAAGATCGGTCATTTCTTCCCGGGCGGGACCGTCGACGCGTTGGACGTCTGGCTCGAAATGCAGGGCCGCGACGCAACCGGCCGGTTGATTTACTGGAGCGGCCAGGTCACGGACAACGGCAAGGGGCCCGTCGAGGAGGGCGCGCATTTCTACCACGCCGTTCAGCTCGACGGTCAGGGCAACACCATCGACAAGCGGAACGCGTGGCAGGCCCGCAGCGTGCTGTACGTGCGGCTGATTCCACCGGGCGCCGCCGACACCGCGCATTTCCGCGTCAAGATACCGTCCGACGCGCAGGGGCCCGTCACGTTCACGGCAAAGCTGAACTATCGCAAGTTCGACTACTACGCCAGGTTCGCGTACGCCGGCAGACCCAAGCCTGGCCAGGACCCGTCGCTCATTACGAAGGACTACAACAGCGCCGAATATTCCTACGATCCGTCGAACATCCCGAAGAACGTCTCGGGCGAGATCAAGGACGCGATCCCGCAGCTGCCGATCACCGTGCTGGCGGAGGCGACCGCATCCATTCCGATCGGCGACGGCAAGGCGCCGACGGTCTGGCGTCCGATCGCCGACAAGGCCGACCGCGAGCGGTGGAACGATTGGGGCATCGGGCTGCTCTTGCAGGGCGATCTCAAAGGCGCCGAGTACGCCTTCCGGAAGGTCACGGAGGCCGAGCCCGGATACGCCGACGGGTGGGTGAATGTCGCCCGCGCGCTCATCCAGGAAGGCGAGAACGACGCGGCCAAGACGGCGATTGCCCGCGCGCTGCAGGTCGCCCCGTCGCTCGACCGCGTTTACTACTTCAAGGCACTGACCCAGAAGACCGATGGCGACTATCCGGGCGCGCTCGCATCGCTCAACATCGCGGCGGCGAAGTACCCGCGCGACCGCGTCGTGCTGAACCAGATCGCGCGCATCCAGTTCCTGCAACGCGACTACGCGGCGGCGCTGGAGTCGCTCCATCGTGTGTCGCTCGTCGATCCCGAGGATCTACAGATGCACTACACCGCTATGCTCTGCCTCCGCGGACTTGGCCGGACCGACGACGCCATGCGCGAGGAACAGCTCTTCCAGCGGTTCAAGGCGGACGAGTCGTCTCAGGCTATTACGGGCGCGCGCCGCCTCGTGAAGCTGGAGGAAAACAACGAGCGCCAGCAGATCCACGAGCACCAGAGCGTCCCGCTCGATTCCGCAGGGCCGCGCTCCAGGGTCGCGACCTCAAGAAGAACAATTGCTGCGGGACGCGCCAGCGGGGTGAACCCTTGAGGAGACGCGCGTTCGGTTCACCGATCCTGACGCTCGCCGCGATGCTCGCCGTTGCCGCATCGCCCGGAGGCGGGGCGGCGGGCGCCGTGCCATCCGGCGTCGTCTTCACCGACGTCACCGCGGCCGCCGGCATCACGTTCACGCACAACAGCGGCCGGTCGGGTCACAAGTACCTGCCGGAAACGTTCGGGTCCGGCGCGGCGTTCTTCGACGCCGACGGCGACGGGCTGCCGGACATCCTGCTGATCAACGGCAAGGACTGGCAGCCTGGCGGCAAGAAGACGCTGAGCGCGCTCTACCGCAACAACGGCAACGCCACGTTCACCAACGTCACGGCGGCCAGTGGCCTCGACGTGGAGATGTACGGTCTGGGCGTTGCCATCGGCGACTACGACAATGACGGGCGTGACGACGTGTATGTCACGGCGCTGGGCGGCGACCATCTGTTTCACAACGAAGGCCGCGGCAAGTTCGTCGACGTGACGAAGGCGTCCGGAATCAACAATGCCGCGTTCGGCACGAGCGCCGCGTGGCTGGACTACGACCGCGACGGCAAACTGGATCTGTTCGTCAGCAACTACGTCCAGTGGGCGCCGAAGGGAGACCTCTGGTGCTCGCTCGACGGGGTCAACAAGTCGTACTGCACGCCGGAGTCGTACCCGGGCACCTCGGCGAAGCTCTATCACAACCTGGGCGGTGGAAAATTCGAGGACGTCAGCCACAAGGCCGGCATCGACGACCCCACGAGCAAGTCGCTCGGCGTGACGGTCTTCGATTACGACGGAGACGGCTGGCCGGACATCTTCGTCGCCAACGACACGCAGCCCAACAAGCTCTATCACAACAATCGGAACGGCACGTTCAGCGAGACGGGGCTGTCGGCGGGCGTCGCCTACAGCGAGGACGGCATCGCGCGGGGTGCGATGGGTACCGACGCCGCCGATTACGATCGTTCGGGCCGCCCGCACCTTCTGGTCGGCAACTTCGCCAACCAGATGCTCGGCCTCTATCACAACGAGGGCTCGGGCCTCTTCGTCGACGAGGCGCCGAAATCCACCGTCGGCCGCGCGAGCCTTCTGTCGCTGACCTTCGGCGCGTTCTTCTTCGATTACGACCTCGACGGGTGGTCCGACATCCTGGCGGCGAACGGGCACATCGAAGAAGAGATCAACCGCGTGCAGCCCAAAGTGCAGTTCAAGGAGCCGCCGCTCCTGTTCCACAACTCGGGCCAGCGCGCATTCGAGAACGCCAGCGGCTCGGTCGGCGCCCAGTTCACGCGGCCGATGGTCGCGCGCGGCGCCATCTACGCCGACTTCGATCGCGACGGCGACCTCGACGTGCTCTTCACGACCAACCACGGGCCGGCGTACCTGTTCCGCAACGACGGCGGCAACAAGAATCATTTCGTCAACATCCGCACGCGAGGCGTGAAGTCGAACCGCGACGGCATCGGCGCGCGTGTTCGCGTCGAGAGCGCCGTCGGCAAGCAGTGGAACGTCGTCCGGTCCGGGTCGAGCTACTGCTCCCAAAGCGATCTGGCGCTGACCTTCGGGCTCGGCAAGGACACCGTGATCACCGCCATCGACGTCGAGTGGCCGAGCGGGGCCAGGGATCATCTGACCAACGTGCCCGCCAACCAGTTCATCACGATCGAAGAGGGCAAGGGGATCGTCGCGACAGCCTCGACGTCGCGAACGGGCCCGCCGACGCCTCGATAGTCCATCGGCCGACTTCTTCAGGATACCCATGCGCCTCAAGATCGCTGCGTGTGCCTTCGCGATGATATGTCTCGCTCCCATGGCCCATGGGCAGGAGGCGGCACCGCCGCTCACATTCGGCGATCTGACCGTCAGCGGGTCAGTCCGCGCCCGCGCCTACTCCTGGAACTGGTTCGGCTCCGATCCGAGCGGCGACTACAGCTACCCGGGCGCGCTCTTCCGGCTTGCCTTTTCCCAGAACAGGAAGGCGTACGACTGGCTGGTCGAGCTCGGGGCGCCGGTGATCGTCGGTTTACCGTCGACCGCGGTCCAGGCCGCACCGAAAGGCCAGCTCGGTCTGGGCGGAAGCTATTTCGCTGCCAACAGCAACAGCACCGACAACGCCAGCCTGTTCATCAAGCAGGCCGCGGTGCGCTTCAAGGGTCTTGGCGGAGTGGAGGGGCAGTCGCTCAAGGTCGGCCGCATCGAATTCGGTGACGGCGGGGAGGTGACGCCGAAGAACGCCAGCCTCGCTGTCGTCAAGCGCGAGCGCATCAATCAGCGCCTGATCGGGACGTTCGGTTTCACCGACGTCGGCCGGAGCTTCGACGGCGCCCAATACACGAACGGGACCGCGAAGACCAACGTCACGATCCTGGCGGCGCGTCCGACACAGGGTGTGTTTCAGGTGGACGGCTGGGGCGAACTGAACATCAACGTGTTCTACGGCAGCGTCACGGGGCAGGTCGGGAACGGCGGCAATGTCGCGGGGGAGTGGCGCATTTTTGGAATCGGCTACCAGGATTACCGCCACGGCGTCGCCAAGACGGACAATCGCCCGGCCGCGGTGCGCAACGCCGACACTGGCGATATCGACATCGGCACCTACGGCGGCCACTATATCGAGGTGGCGAACACGCGAGCCGGCCCGGTGGACGTGCTCTTGTGGGGTGTGGTCCAGAACGGTTCGTGGGGATCGCTCGCGCAGCGGTCAGGCGCGTTTGCCGCGGAAGCGGGCTGGCAGCCCGCCGGGATACCGAGCTTGAAGCCGTGGATTCGCGGCGGCTACAATTACGGCTCCGGCGACAGCGACCCCAACGATCAGAAGCACGGAACGTTCTTCCAGGTGTTGTACACGCCACGCGTGTACGCCCGCACGCCGTTCTTCAATCAGATGAACAACAAGGACGCTTTCGTCGAGTTCACCGTACGGCCGTCAACGCGCCTGGCGATCCGCTCCGATGTGCATTCGCTCAAGATGGCCAGCTCGGCGGACTTCTGGTACTCGGGCGGAGGCGCGTTTCAGCCGTCGACGTTCGGCTTCAACGGCCGGTCGGTCAACAACAACTCCGATCTGTCAACGCTCTGGGACCTGAGCGGCGACATCACGATCAACCAGCGCGCGGCCGTCGGTTTGTACTACGGCCACGCCGCGGGCGGCGCAATCCCGCAAGCCATCTATTCGTCGAGCGACGCGCTGCGCCTTGTGTACGCGGAGCTGTTCCTGCACTTCTAGAACGGCTGTCGAGCGCGCGTGCTTCGCGGTCACTGACGAGAACGCGGCGCGAGCATCCAGAGCAGGGGCGCGATCATCGCCACGATGGCAACCGTCAGCGGCAGGACCATCACGCCCACGCCGGCCTCGACCCAATCGAGCGACGTTTGCGCGGACCGCGCGCGATCGGACGGCTCTGGCGGCGCGGGATCCGGACCAGGCCCAGGTGCAGGCGGGGCCGACGGCGCAACGGAAGGGGCTCGCGCGGGGGAAGGGGCGGGTGCGGCGGACCGGTAGACCCATCCGGCGGGGCGTTCGCCGAGGTCCGCGCGCGCGACGTCAAATGTGGGTTTTGGTTTCTTCGATTTTCGCATCGCGTCCCGTCCGATCGGCGCGATCGTCAGTGGCGTTCTGGACGAACCCGACGAACGCGTCGTAGTCGTCCGCCGCGCGGCTCCGCGGCGCGTACTCCCAGATCGTCTGCCCTTGCGTGATGGCATACGTCACATCGATGCATTGCCGGATGCCACGGCGGTACAAGCGATCCCGCAGCTCGGCATGTTCGTCGAAGGCCTCGTAGGCCGCGCGGGTCGCGTTGGTCGTGACGTTGACCGATGTGGGCAGGACGGCCGTGAGGTCGAGCCGATGATCGGGCCAGACGTTGCGAATCTCGCGGACTCCGGCGAGCGTCTGCCTGGCCCCGAGGATGGCCATGCCGTCCATCCCAACCGGCACGATGATGTCAGACGCGAACAGCAGCGCGTTGTAGGTGAGCAGACTCATGGCCGGGGAGCTGTCCACGACGACCGCGTCGTAGCCGGAAAGACCCTTCAGCCTCCTGGCGAGAATCGTCTCGCGCGAAGGCGCCGCCGCCAGTTGTATGTCGATCCCGAAGGCCGCGGGCGTGGACGGGATGACGTCGAGCCGCTCGCGCACGCCGCGCACGATCACCTCGTCGACCCTGGCCTCGCCCACCATCAGCTCTCGAATCGTGGGCCCGACGCGAACGCCGAGCGCGTGCCCGAGGTTGCCCTGCGGATCGGCATCGATGAGCAGCACTCGCGAGCCCTGACGCGCGAGGCCGGCGGCGAGATGAAGGGCGGTCGTCGTTTTTCCGACGCCGCCCTTCATGTTGACGATGGCGATCTGCAGCATCGGGGTCGCGCCGCAATTATAGTCGCCTCCCGCGCTGCGGGCAGCGTGATGTGGCTGCCCGAGACACGCGGTCGCTGACCGTGGGCGGCCGGGACGACCAGCGTCCGCTCGCCGCGCCGGGTGAAGCTGCTAAAATCCTGGCGTGCGGAGAGCCGGGTTCGCCCGATGAGCGTGGCCACCGGTCGCCGGCTGCTCGCGGGCGCCGCCATCGGCGTGACGGCGTCGACCGTTGTGGTCTGCGCCGATCTGCTGCTGACGCGCCTGTCGGCGGGCGGGGTGCAGCCGATGCAGGCGATCGAGCTCCGCGCCTACGACTGGCGGCTGTCGCACACCGCGCGACCCGAGACGGCGCGGCGCGACGTCGCCCTCGTCGAAATCGACGAGTATTCGCTCAGAAACCTTCAGCCGAACGCGGGACGCTGGCCCTGGCCGCGCGTCGTCCACGGGGAACTGATCGACTACCTGGCGCGCGGCTCCCCCAAGGTCATCGCCTACGACGTGGACTTCGCGGAGGCCGATTCGCGCCTCGGCTTCGCCTTCGGTGACGCGACCATGTCGGGGGCCGACTCGGACAAGGCCATGGCCGACTCCGTGGGGGCTGCCGGCAACGTCATCCTGCTCGCCGACGCGACGTACGCGGGGGAGTCCACGACCACGCCGCCGCTGCCCGATCTCGGGTACAAGCTGGACGTCGCAGGCGTTGTCGAACGACACACCGTCTTCCCGCCGTTCGACGCGTTGGCGCGCGCCGCGTCGGGACTCGGTCACAACCTGTTCGCGCTCGATTCGGACGGGCCGCTTCGTCACACCGTGCCGTTCGTGCGCAGTGGACACCGCGCGATTCCTTCCCTGGGCCTGGCCGCCGCCTTCCGCGTGGCGGGCGTGACGCCCGGCGAGGTCCGGCAGGACGGCCAGGTGCTTCGCGTCGGCGACCGTGCCCAGCCGCTCGAGTGGCGTCGCGTCAAGAGCGCCGCTGGCGTCGAGGACTACCTGTGGGGGCTGATCGATTTCCACGGTCCCGCGCTGCTCGACGATCTGAAGAGCCACACCTATCCAACGTACTCGTTCTTCGATCTCCTGTTGTCGCAGGAGCAGCTGCTGGCCGGCCAGAAGCCCGACATCGATCCTTCCGTGTTTCGCGACAAGATGGTGTTTGTCGGTGTGACGGCGTCCGGCCTCCACGACGTCTTCGAAACGCCGTTCTCACACGGCGTCATGCCCGGCATTCAAGTTCATGCCGCGGTCGCCGACGACTTTCTCACGCGGCGCTTCATGCGCGCGGCGCCCGACAGCCTCCGGCTCGCGTCGGTACTGGCCGCGGGCCTGGCCATCGGTGTCGTCGCAGCGCTCGTGCCGGCATGGTGGGGGGCAGGGGCGACGTTTGCGTTCGTCGCCCTCGTCGGTTGGCTCACGACGAGGCTCCTGGCAGCAGGTTTTTGGGTCAACGTGACGCAACCGGCGCTCGCCAGCGCGATGGCGCTGTTTGGCGGCGTCGCCTACCAGTACTTCGTCGAGGGACGTGAAAAGCGGAAGATGAAGAAGCTGTTCGGACAGTACGTCTCGAAGGACGTCTTCGAGCAGCTCGTTGCCAACCCGGGGCTGGCCCGGCTTGGCGGCCAACGCCGCGATATGAGCGTGCTGTTTTCGGACATTCGCGGCTTCACCAGCGTGTCGGAAAGGGGGCAGCCGGAGGAAATCGTCCACATGCTGAACGAATACTTCACCCGCATGGTGGAGGTCGTCTTCCACCACAAAGGCACGGTGGACAAGTTCGTCGGCGACATGGTGATGGCGCTCTTCGGCGCGCCGCTCGACGATCCGCTGCACGCCGAGCACGCCGTCGAAGCCGCGCTCGACATGCTCGAGGAACTGCAGAAGCTCAACGTCAAGTGGGCCGCGGAGGGCCGGCCCGCGCTCGACATCGGGATCGGCGTGAACAGCGGCCCGATGATCGCCGGCAATATCGGGTCGGACCAGATCATGAGCTACACGGTGATCGGCGACGCCGTGAACCTGGGCTCCCGGCTCGAGTCGCTGAACAAGCAATACAGCACCCGAATCATCATCAGCGAAGCCACGCGCAGCCAGCTGACCCGCGCCTACACCTGCCGGCCGCTTGGCGACGTCATCGTGAAAGGCAAGACCACGCAGGTGGCGATCTTCGAGGTCGGCGGCCGGAGCGAACGGCCGCCGGCGGCAGATTCCCCCGGGGCGGGTTGTCAAAAGCCCGCTCTCGGAGCCATGCCGCGGCCCTCGACCCAATCGTAAGCCCTCCCGGTTTCGACGTGTGCGTAGTCTTCCGTCCGGCCGCTCGGCCACTCCACGACGACACGACTGATCCGATCCCGGCCGCCGACGCCGAACGTCACGGGTAATTCCGACTGCGACAGGTAACTGGACCCGCTCTTGACCAGTCGCGATTGCGCGACGCCCTCGTGCATGATCCGCACCACGGCGCCGATGGCGTCTCGGTTCGACTGCGTGCCGGTGAGGTGGAACCGCAACGCGCGGTTGCCCGCGAGCTGATCGTTCCTGAACAGGAACGCGGCGCCATTGTTCGTTGTCATCAGGAGATCGAGGTCGCCGTCGCGATCAAAATCGCCGTACGCCAGTCCACGCCCGATTTTCGGCGCGGCGAAGCCCGCGCCTGCCGCCGCCGCGACATCGGCGAACCGGCCGTGGCCCTGGTTGAGAAACAGATGCGGCGGCTGAGCGTAGCCGACATTGCCGCGGATGTTGCGCACCGTTTCATCGATGTGGCCGTTGGCCACGACCAGGTCGAGGGCGCCGTCGAGATCGATGTCCGCGAACACGCACCCGAATCCCAGCGTGTTGCGGGTCGGCAATCCCACGCCCGCCTGCAGCGCGACATCCCGGTACAACCCGGCCCGGACCGAGCGAAAGAGGCCGATCATTTCATTCTCGAAGTTCGTCACGGCGAGGCCCGAGCGGCCGGAATTGTCGAAGTCCGCCGCGTCGACGCCCATGCCGGCTCGGGCTTTTCCATCCTCGCTGAAGGCGACGCCCGCCTCGACCGCGACGTCCTTGAAGGTGCCGTTGCGCTGGTTCCGATACAACTTGTTCGGCTGGGTGTCGTTGGCGACGAAGAGATCGGGCCAACCGTCCTGGTTGTCGTCGAGCATGGCCACGCCAAGCGACTTCGAGCTCGTGTCGAAGATGCCGCTCGTCGCCGTCACGTCCTCGAACGTGCCGTCGCCGCGGTTGCGGAACAGCCAGCACGTCTCGCCGCGATACGCTTCCGGCGTGCAGTAGGACTTCTGCGAGCCGTCCAGGCTGCAGAAGACGTCGTGTTCGGCGGACCATTTCACATAGTTGCAGACGAGCAGGTCGAGCCAGCCGTTGCGATCGTAGTCGACCCAGATCGCGGACGTGCTGAACGCGGTCCGCCCCGCGAGGCCACTCGACCGGGTGACGTCGACGAACGCGCCCTTGCCTGTGTTCCGGAACAGCCGGTTCTGACCGACGCATGTGATGAAGACGTCAGGGAAGCCGTCGTTGTTCGAGTCGCCGACGGCGACACCCATGCCGTACATCTCGATGTCAAGGCCCGCGGCGCGCGTGACGTCCGAGAACGTACCGTTGCGGTTGTTGCGGTACAGCCGGAGCGTCGATCGCCGACGCGCGTGGCCCGGCCAGTCGCACCCGTTGACGAGCAGGATGTCCTGCCAGCCGTCGGCGTCATAATCGAGGAACGCGCACCCGGAGCCGAGCGTCTCGGGCAGGAGCTTGCCGCCGTACGCGCCATTGTTGTGACGGAAGGCGATGCCGGCCTTCGCGGTCACGTCGGTGAACCGCATGCCGAGGGGCTGCGACGGCTGGGCAACGGACGGGCGGGGCAACAGGGCACCCGCGCCAGCGCTCCCCAGCAGGGCCAGGACGTCGCGGCGGGTCATGGAAGCTGCACGAGGCCGCGTCGGATCGCATACACGACGAGCTCGGCCGTCTTGTGAATGCCGAGCGCGCTCATGATGTTGGCGCGGTGGACCGCGATGGTGTTCGCGCTGACATCGAGCTTCGCGGCGATTTCCCGGTTGGATTGCCCGGCACAGATCAACTGCAGGACCTCGAGTTCGCGTGGCGTCAGCGCCTGGCGTCCCTTCTCGAGTAAACGGGGTCCGGCGGCGTCGTGATCGATCACCGTCTCGCCGGCTGCCACGCGTCTGACGACGGCCGCCAGATCGAGCTCGAGCGCGCTCTTGAGCACGTAGCCGCGCGCACCGGCGCTGAGAGCCTGGCGGACCAGCGTCTCCTCGGAATGCATGCTCAGCATGAGGACCGCCACATGCGGCGCGGCGGCAAGGATCTCGCGTGTTGCCGCGAGGCCGCTCTTGCGCGGCATCGCGCAGTCCATGACGACGACCTGGGGCTTCAGCTGCGTCGCCAGACGCACCGCCTCGATGCCGTCGCTCGCCTCGCCGACGACGGTGATGCCGGGGTCATCCGCGAGCAGCCGCCGGAAGCCGCGCCGGACAAGGGCGTGATCATCGGCGAGCAGCACTGTGATCCTACCGGCCATCGTGCTCCGGGCCTCCGATCGGCACGCGAAGACGCACAAGCGTGCCGCCTCCGGCGGGCGTGAGGAAGTCTATCGTCCCGGCCATCAGCTCGGCACGCTCCGCCATGGTGACGATCCCGAGGCCGCGGCGCGCGGTGGCGGCCTTAAGGCCCCGGCCACGATCCTCGACTTCGAGCTGCAACGCGCGCGCGTCGAGCCGCAGGCGGACCCAGGCCTGTTGCGCTCCGGAGTGCCGCGCGACGTTGCTGAGCGCCTCCTGCAGCACGCGATACACGTGAATGCCGATCGAGGCCGCCACGTCCACGGCCGGTCCCGATCGCTCGTACGAGACCTCCACGCCGATCTGCCGGCTCGCTCCCGATACGTACCACGCGATGGTATCGTCGAGGCCGGCTTCTTCGAGAATCGAGGGGTGCAGCGTCTGCGAGAGGCCGCGCACGTTGTCCAGCGTCGTTTGCGCGATCTCGCCTATCTCGCGCAGCTCGGCGCGGAGTGGCGAGCCTTCGGGTGCGTGCTTGGCCGCGCGGCCGAGCATCGAGCCCATCGCCGTCAGAATCTGTCCCAATCCGTCGTGGAGCTCGCGTGAGATCTCGCGCAGCGTCTCCTCGCGCGCCGTGATGAGCCGCTGGGCGAGGTCTTGGCGGCGCTCGGACAGCATCGCCAGTTCTGCGTAGACGCGGCGGTTGGCGTGGATGAGGTACAGGCTCGTCAGGCTGATCGCAACGAGTGTCACCCCGAGAAAGCCGTACACCTGCCGCGCGACCTGGCCGTAGATCGCTTCGACGCGCTGCGCCGTCTGATCCTCGCTCTCGTTATTCTGCACGAGCAGGCGTGCCACGGTCGTGCTGAGCGCGGCCTGCCGGGACTGCAGGGACAGCTGAATCTGCAGGCGTGCGTCAGCGTCGCGCCCCTGGCGGGCGACGGCGAACATGCGCCCGGTCGCGTCCCAAAACTGCGCGAGCGACGCTCCCAGGTAGCGCTGCTGTTCGGGGGGCCGGCCGCCGACCGCCACCCTCTCTTCCCGCTGGAGCGCGTCGGTGAGGTCCGCCTGGATCCGATCGAATTGCGCGGACCATGCGGTCACCGGGTAGTGCTCGTCGTTGTCCAGGATGTCGCGCATCGCCAGCGCGACGGTGTTCAGATCGTTCTGAATGCGAAGCAGCTGCAGCGTGTCCTTCCGGTTGCGGTCGGCCAGGTCCGTTTGCAGCGCTCGGAGGCCCGATATCTGCCGCGTGATGTACCACGAATAGGCCGCGACCGCCGCGAGCGTGATGATCAGGCCGATCAGAAGGCCGACCGTCGGCGATCGGCCCAGCGTTGAGTTCATCGTCACCGCATGTCGAATCTTACGGCTTCAGGCGGGGCTGGTAAACTCGTGCCGGCACCGGACTCGTCAGGGAGACCTGCTACAATCCTCACCTCGTGGGCTACGACCAAATGGACACCCGCCCGCGTGTGGTCGTGACCGGGATCGGCGTCGTCACATCGATCGGAATCGGCGTCGAGCCGTTCTGGCGCGCGGTGCTGGCGGGACAGTCCGGCATCGCGCCGGTCGAGTCGTTCGACACGAGCCGCTACGCCGTCCGTCTCGGCGGAGAAGTCAAAGCATTCGACGCCCGAGTGTACCTCCGGCGGCTGCCGGTCGCCGGCATGGCCCGGGCGTCGCACATGGCGATTGCCGCGACGCGGCTGGCGCTCGGCGACGCGAACCTCCCGCTGGAACAACTGGATCCCGACACCGCAGGCGTCTCCATGGGTACGACGTCCGGCGAACCCTCGATCATCGAGCGCTTCGATGACCTGGAGCTGTCGGGCGGCCGGGATCGCATCGGCGCGGAGTTCGTCGATCAGTATCCCTGCCACGTGATCGCGGCGCACGTGGCGTCCGAGTTCGGGTTCACCGGTCCAAACCTCGTCATCCCGACCGCGTGCGCGGCCGGCAACTACGCGCTCGCGCACGCGCTCGACACGATACGCAGTGGCGGCGCCGACCTGATGATCGCCGGGGGATCGGATTCGTTCTCACGGATCACGTACACAGGCTTTGCGCGCCTCGCGGCGATTGCGCCCGAGCGCTGCCAGCCGTTCGATCGACATAGAAAAGGCATGATTCCCGGCGAAGGATCCGCGGTGCTCGTGCTCGAACGGATGCAGCGCGCGACCGCCCGGGGCGCGCGGATCTACGCGGAGCTGGCCGGCTACGGCCTCACCTGCGACGCCCATCACATGACGGCGCCGCAGGGCGACGGCGCCACGCGCGCGATGATGCTCGCCCTGGCCGACGCCGGCGTCAAGCCGTCCGAGGTGAGCTACATCAGCGCCCACGGCACGGGCACGGCCGTCAACGATCGTGTCGAAACGCTCGCCGTCAAGCACGCATTCGGCGACGCGGCCTACCGCGTGCCGATCAGCTCCATCAAGTCCATGCTCGGTCACACCATGGGCGCGGCGTCGGCGATCGAGGCCGCCAGCTGCGCGCTCGCGGTGCACGACGATGCCGTGCCGCCGACGATTCATTACGAGTCGCCGGATCCGGAATGCGATCTCGACTACGTGCCGAATATCTCGCGGCGCCAGAAGGTCGACGTCGCCATGAACAACGCCTACGCCTTCGGCGGCAACAATGCGTCGGTGATCTTCCGGAAGTGGCGCGACTGAACAGCGCGCGCGGCGTCGTCGTCACCGGGATGGGCGCGATCTGCGCGCTCGGCGACCGCCCGGCCGCGATTTATCACGCGCTCTGCGAAGGCCGCAGCGGGTTCGGCGCCCCCACTGTCTTGCCGCCGGAGGTGGCCGGCGGGCGGCAGGTGGGCGAGGTGCGCGATTTCACGCCGGCGAATTACGTCGGCGATCGCAACGTGCGGCTTCTCGATCGCACCGGCCGGCTCTCGGTGGTCGGGGTGGGCCTGGCGCTCGCCGACGGCGGCTGGCCTGAGCAGAAGCCGGCCGAACCGCCAATCGGCGCCATCGTCGGCACGATGTTCAGCGGCGTCCGTACAATCGGTGAGTTCGATCGCCGTGCGCAGAGCGCCGGACCCGAGTACGCCAGTCCGCTCGATTTCTCGAACACCGTGCTCAACGCCGCCGCCGGGCAGGTGGCCATCTGGTACCGGCTCAAAGGGGTGAACTCGACCATCGCCGCCGGGCCGGTGTCGGGCCTGCACGCCATCGCGTACGCCGCCGAGCAGATTCGCGCCGGCCGCGCGGGGGTCCTCGTCGCCGGCGGCGTCGAGGAGCTCTGCTTCGAATCGTTCCAGGGATTCCTGGCCGCGGGCCTGCTGGCGGGGCCGCCCGGCGCGGGGCCGCGTTCGGTGCCGTTCGGCGCGAGCCGATCGGGCGTGGTCCTCGGCGAAGGCGCCGCGTTTCTGGTGCTCGAGGCGGAAGAGGTTGCCCGCGCGCGCGGCGCGCGTATCGTCGGCCGCATTCACGGGTCGGCGTCGGGATTTGATCCGGCGGCGAGCTCCGGCAGCGGATCCAATGGCGACGCACTTGCCCGCACCATCGAACGTGCGCTCGGCAACTCCGGCGTGTCGGCGGCGTCCGTCTCGGCAGTGGCTGCGTCGGCCAGCGGCAGTCGGGCGCAGGATGCGTGCGAGGCGCGCGGCATTCGAGCCACGATCGGGTCGGGGACTCCCGTCATGGCGATCAAGTCGATGCTCGGCGAGACGCTGGGCGCGTCGGGCGCCCTCAATGCGATTGCGGTACTGGAATCGTTGTGTGCTGGCCGCCTTCCCGGCATCCCCGGTCTCGCCGAGCGCGATCCCGGCGTCGATTTGGCCATATCGCCCGATGCCGTGGCGATCACGGGGCCGTCGGCGCTCGTCACCGCCGTCGCTGCGGAAGGCAACTGCGGCGCGCTCGTGCTGGGGCTCGCCCAATGATCGATCCGCCGATGAAACCCGACGCGCCGCAGCCGTCCGGCGGCATCGAACTCGTGCCGCGCTTCACAGGTCAGGGCTACCAGGCCGATCAGGTGCGGCAACGGCGCGAGTGGCTGGAGAAGAAGCTCGGCGTCTCGCTGGCGGTCATCGGCCGGGGCGCGATCCCCACCGAGCAGATGCGCGGCAACATCGAAAATCCGATCGGCACCGTGCAGATACCGCTCGGCGTCGCCGGACCGCTGCTCATCAACGGCACCCACGCGCAGGGTTCCTTCTACGTCCCGATGGCGACGACCGAAGGGGCGCTGGTACGTTCCTACGAGCGCGGCATGGCGATGCTCACGCGGGCGGGCGGCGTCACCACACGTCTCTTCCTCGACGAGAATGTGGTCTGCCCGATCTTTTCCTTCGACTCGGTGGACCAGGCCGCGAGCTTCGCGTCTGCTCTACCAGGCCACTTCGAAGCGCTGCGCGCCGAAGCCGAGGCCACGACCGGCCACGGCCGTCTGAACCGGATCGATGTGCGCCCGTCGGGCCGCGCCGTCATCGTGGGATTTCACTATCACACGGCCGATGCCCAGGGCATGAACATGATCGTGAAGGCGACCGATCGCGCGGCCGGATGGCTGGTCGCCGCCGGGCTTGCGCCGAGGTTCAAGATCTTCAGCGGGATGAGCAGCGAGAAGCGCGCAAGCGGATTTCTCCTGGCGGGCGGGAAAGGCAAGACCGTTGTCGCCGGCGCGCTCGTGCCGCGTGAGGTGCTCAGGACGTACATGCGGGTGACGCCGGCCCAGGTCGTCGACGTCTGGCACGACACTGTCATCGGGCACCTGCAGGCCAACGCGATCGGCTTCAACGCGCACTATGCGAACGGGCTGTCGGCGATGTTCATTGCGTGCGGGCAGGATGTGGCCAACGTCGCCAACGCCGCCGTGGGGATCACCGAGTATGAGGCGACCGACGCGGGCGACCTGTATGCCAGCGTGACGCTGCCGGCCCTCACCGTGGCGACCGTGGGCGGGGGGACGGCGCTCGGCACAAGCGCCGAGTGCCTGAGATTGATCGGCTGCGCGGGAACAGGCTGCGCGCCCAAACTCGCGGAGATTGTCGCCGCGACGCTGCTCGCGGGGGAGCTGTCGATGGCCGCGGCCATCGGCTCGGGGGAATTCGTCGCCGCGCACGAAGCCTACGGACGGAACCGGCCCCTGTCCGGGCTCTCGCGCTAGGATCGGCGCGGCACACCGGGCGGCCATGCGAGCCTTTCACGCCCTCAAAACCGATCCTCGACCCGATTACGACGCCGTCGTGATCGGCGCCGGCATCGGCGGCCTCATCTGCGCGAACCTGCTCGCTCGCGAGCGGCTGCGCGTGCTCCTCGTCGAGCAGCATTACATGACGGGCGGATACTGCAGCACGTTTCGCCGTCACGGGTTCACCTTCGACGCCGCCACGCACTTCTATCCGCTGCTCGGGAACCCGATGACGATCACCGGCTCGCTCATCGAGCGCCTGGGGTGCCGGACGCGGTGGGTCAAGATGGACCCGGTCGATCATTTTCACTTTCCCGACGGCAGCAGCTTTTCCGTGTCCGCGAGTTTTGACGAATACCTCGACACGCTCAAGGCCACCTTCCCGCACGAGAGCGACGCGCTCGAGAAGTTTTTCGCGCTCGTCCGCGAGGCGTACCTCCACGGCCTGCTGTATTACTTTCGAGGCCGCCCGAGCGAGCGGCTCGAGCCGCTGCGGTCGCTGTCGCTGCACGAGGTTCTCGGCCGGCGCTTCCACGATCCGAAGCTGCGCCTGCTCCTGTCGGCCGATTGCGCGCACTGGGGTTCGCCGCCCTCCCGCACGTCGTTTGTCTTCGACTCCATGCTGAGGCTGTCGTACTTCCTCGGGAACTACTACCCGCAGGGCGGCTCCCAGATGTTCGCGGACGACCTCGCGCGATGCTTCGAAGCGCAGGGCGGCGAGATCCTGATGCGCTCGGCGGTCGAACGCATCGTGGTCGAAGCCGGCGCGGCCGTCGGCGTGGAGATCGAGACCGGCATCGGCAGCACGCGGCACCGCGTCTCGGTGCGCGCGCCGCACATCGTCTCGAACGCTGATCTCGTGTCGACGCTCGAGAAGATGCTCGGCGCCGGCGTGGTGGGCGAGCAGGCCATTCGCGACGTGAAGCGGCTGCGGCCGACCAGCCCCTGCTTTCTGGTTCACATCGGTCTCGGCGGCATCGCGCTCGATGATCTTCGTGCGGCATCGGGCTACCACTGGCGCTCGTGGGACGCCAATCGCGTGCAGACGGACGCCTTCAAGATCTTCGTCCCGACGATGTACGAACCGCGGCTGGCGCCGGAGGGCGGGCAGATCGTCATCCTGCAGCGGGTCATCGAGCTCGACTACGACGCCGTGCGCGACTGGCCCGCGCACAAGCAGGCGATCGAGGCGGATCTGATGGAGCGGCTCGAGGCGGCGCGTCCGGGCATCAGCGCCCACATCGTGACGCGGCAGAGCGCATCAGCGCTGACTGCGTGGCGGTTCACGCTCAACTACAGGGGCGCGATGCTCGGCTGGGAAATGTCGCCCGACCAACTCGCGGCCGGCCGGCCGCCCCTCGAAGGGCCGGTCAGGAACTTGCACTTCACCGGCCACTGGACGCGGCCGGGAGGAGGCATCACACCGGTGATCATGTCCGCGATGGATGTCGCGCGCGTCATCACGGGCGTATCAGTCTCCTCGTCTGTCTAGAGTCGGACATCCCTAGTATTTTTGCACTAGTTGTGGCAGGATGACGCCACTCCTCCCCAACACCAGAGCGATATGATTGACGTTGAACACATCCGTGACACAATCCGGGAGAGTGTGAACCGTATCACCGGCATCGCCCCAGAAGAGATTCAAGACTCTTCCGACTTCCGCAAGGACCTCGATCTCGACTCGCTGTCCGCGCTGGAGGTCATGGTCGACGTCGAGTACGCGTTCAAAATCAAAGTGTCAGAGGAGCGGCTGCAATCGGTCGCGACGGTCAAAGACGCGATCCAAGTCGTCCAAGAGTCTCTGAACGCGGTCCAGGCGTAGCTCGCCGGATCGCCGGGCCGCCGACGCTTGGAGATGGCCAGAGTCGCTGTCATCGCCGTTCGAGACGCAGTCGCTGAACCGCTGGTTCGCGCGCTCGGCGAGTCCGCGGAAGTCGAGGCCTGCGAGCGGATTGCCCACGATGCCGCCGGCATCAACGCGCTCGTCCCCGGCTCGTTCGACACCGTCGTCTACGCCGGGGCGTCCGGCCACGCGCCCGGCGTCGGACCCGACATCGCGGCCGCGCGCGGCGTCTTCGAGCGCCTCGCCTCATGCCCGCTGCGGCAGGTCGTCATCGTCTCGAGCGCGGCGGTGTACACCGCCAACCACCAGAACGTGGGGCTGCTCGACGAGAACGCGTTCATTCGCGACGGGCGCAACACCATCGCCGATGCGTGGCGCCAGTTGGAGGAGCTCGGCGAGCTGATCGGGGCACGATCGGGAACGCCGCCGCCGGTTCGTGCGGTGTTGCGGCCGGCGGCAGTGCTCGACGGCGCGGACTATTTCAGCCGGTTGCTGCGGGGACCAATCGGGGTGACCTATCCCGGTCACGATCCGACGCTGCAGCTGCTCAGCCCGCACGACCTGGCCGGGGCGGTCGCCGCAGTGGTCTCGGCCCGCGCGGGAGGGGTGCACAACGTGGCGCCGGCGGGACCCATCCCGCTCGCCAGGGCGCTGCGCCTCGCAGGCACGCTTCGCCTGCCGCTGCCTCGCGTGGCCCAGAACGTCGTGCGCCGGGTCGCTGCGCCGGCGCGGCTGAGCGCGACGACCGATCAGCTGCAGTACATCCAATTCTCGTGGACAGTGTCCGGAGAGAAGCTCCGCCGTGCCACGGGGTTCGTCCCGCGTCGTTCAAGCGCAGACGCGATCCAGGAGCTCACGGGGCGCCGACGCGCCGCCGGCAGCTACGACGACTTCGGCATGGATCCCGCCTACATCCGGCGGTACTGCGGACACCTGTTCCGCTTCCTGCACGACTATTACTGGCGGGTCGAGATCGACGGGATCGAGCACGTGCCGCGCGCGGGCCGCGGCGTGCTGGTCGGGATGCACCGCGGTTTCATGCCCTTCGACGGGGTGATGGCACTGTACGCGCTCGTCGGGCGGCGGGATCGCATTCCCCGGTTCCTGATTCATCCCAGCCTCACGAGATTTCCGTTTCTCGCCGATTTCATGGCCAGGCTCGGCGGCATCATGGCGTGCCAGGAAAACGGCGATTACGTCCTGCAGCGCGACGAGTTGCTCGGCGTGTTCCCCGAGGGCATCCGCGGCGCGTTCACGATGTACAGGCGAGCGTACACGCTCGGAAAATTCGGCCGCGATGAATTCGTCCGGATGGCGTTGCGCAACCGCGCGCCGCTCCTGCCGTTTGTCACCGTCGGCAGCGCCGAGATTTATCCGATCCTGCGCCGTGTCGACTGGGCGTGGTTCAAGCGGTACACCGAGTGGCCATTCCTGCCGGTGACGGCCGCACCGTTTCCTCTGCCGTCGAAATGGCACACGCAGTTCCTGCCGCCGCTGCACGTCGAGAAGGATTACCCGCCTGAGGCGGCCGAGGATCCGCAGGCGGTTCGGCGCATCAGCGTCGAAGTGCGCCAGCGGATGCAGGCCGCGGTCGACGAGATGCTCCTCCGACGGCGCTCCATTTTCCGCGGCTCCGTTTTCGGCGCGGCAAGTCAATCGTGAGCGCGCTCGGCCTGAACCTTCGCCGGTTGCTCCACATCCTGCGGGTGCTCCTTGCCCACGGGGTCGCCTACCTGGTCGTCCGCCACGCACGGAGATGGCGATGGCTCGTGCGGCACGTGCCGCTCGCGGAATTGACCGGCCCGCAGCGTTTCCGCCGCCTGTTCGAAGATTTGGGCGGGAGCTTCATCAAATTCGGTCAGATGCTCGCGCTGCAGCCCGACATCGTGTCGCTCGAATACTGCGACGAGCTGTTCAACCTGCTCGATCGCATCGCGCCCTTTTCCTTCGCGCACGTCGAACGGGTGTTTCTCGAGGAGTTGGGACAGCCCCCGTCGGCGCTGTTCGACGACTTCGACGCCGAGCCGATTGCCACGGCCTCCATCGGACAGGTGCACATCGCGCACGTTCGCGGGTTGAAGGTGGCAGTCAAGGTCCAGCGCCCGACCGTCGATGCCGAATTCGCCGGCGACATCCGCCTGATGACCATGGCGATGTCCATGATTCGGCGGCTGTCGCTCACCGCCCTGTTCTGGACGCTCGAGCCGATGAGCGAGTTCGTCGCCTGGACGCGCGAGGAGCTCGACTACCGGCGCGAAGCGAGATACGCCGACCGGCTTCGAAAGAATGCCGCGGGCAATCCCTTCGAACAGGTTCCCGCCGTGCTCTGGGATCTGACCACGCGGCGCACGCTCGTCGCCGAATTCGTGCCGGGCATGACCGCGCTCCAGTACCTGCGGGCGATGACGGCGGGCGACGAGGTGGCGACGCGCCGGCTGAACGCGGCCGGGTTCGATCCCGATCGCTTCGCGCGACACATCATCGACAATTTTCTGGGGGATGCCTTCCGCTTCGGCATGTTTCACGCCGACCTGCACCCGGCCAACCTGCTGATCCTTCCGGGCGACGTCGTTGGCTACGTCGACTTCGGCATCACCGGAGTCCTCAGCCACTACTCACGGCGGCATCTGGTGGCGATGACGCTGGCCTACACGCGCGCCGACATCGATGGCATGGTCGACGCGTTCTCCAAGCTCTCGACCAGGGATCCCGGCGCCGATCCGTTATTGTTCCGGTTGAGCCTGGCCGAGCAGTCGCAGGAGTGGTACGAGGGTGAGGGCTCGGCGACGGTCTTCAAGAAGAACTTCACGCTCGTGATGCTCGACATGCTGACGCTGTCGCGCAAGACCGGCATCTGGCCGGAGCGCGACGTGATCAAGTACATCCGGTCCGCCATCGCAGCCGACGGCCTCATCACGCGGTTTGCGCCGGGGTTCAACGTGGGCCGCCACCTGGAAGACGTGTGTCAGCGTTGGGTCACCTGGGAGAGCCGGCGCGCGACCTGGTCTTACGACACGCTGGCGGCCTGGGTTGTCGCCGGCAGCCATCTCGCCGAAGACGGCGCCGCGCGGGCGTCGGCGATTCTCCGCCGCATCGCCGATGGCGAGATGGTGGCGCGCATCGATTTCATGCCCGCCACCCACTCAGGCGAGCGCCTCCGCCGCCGCGCGATCCGCCTGGCCGGCGTGGTTGTCGCGCTCACGGCGCTCGTGGAGTTGACCGGCGGCGTTCCCCGGTTCGGCGCGAACCTCTTCACGGCGGAGGCGGTCCTGGTGGTGGCCGCCCTGGTCATGCTCGGGGAATCGGTTCGCAAGCTCTCGGTCGCCGGCTGAGGCCGGCAGAAAGGCCAGTCGTCCATGCGCGAAGCCGCCAAGTCTCGCCGGAAGGTTTAGGATGGTCGAAAGGCTCCCGATGCGCAACCTCGCCAAATCCGCGCTCACCTTCCCGTGGGCCGTCTCCATGTTCGGCGTGCAGCAGATCTCGAATCTCATGTCGTCGCCATCGGCCAGGAGCGTCGCCGATCTGACCGCGGCGCTCGATGACGTGACCCGCGCGACGGAACAGCACCTCGCCGGGTGGGCCGAGCAGACCTACGCGGTCGGCAGCGCGGTGCAGCGCGGCTTGATCGACACGATGATGCTCAAGCCGCCGTCAATCGACACGAGCGCCATCATGCGCACGATGGCGGAGCAGCAGTCAACGCCGCTCTTCCAGGCGATGCTGGACTACGTCGCGCCCCCTGTCGCGTGGCTCGACTCGCTCCTCGTCTCTCGGCGCGACAGCCCGGCTGTCCTGCAGGAGTTCGCCAACAAGCTGTACATCATCCAGCTCGTCACCCAGGTCCACGACCTCGGGCACGATGCCTCGAACGAGAGCCTGACGGCGCTCGTCGACCGCGCAGCGAACAGGGAGACGTTTCCGCGGCTGTGGGTGGTCGAGGGCCTCGGCAATTACTTCGGCGATCGCGCATTGGTGCGGACGCCTGGCGGCGATCCGGCCGGGCTGCTCACCGATTCCACGCTCGCCGGGCTGCCGCCCTACTCCCTGACGATGCTCCACGCGGGCATCGGGATGTCCTTCGCGAAAGCGGTACTGAAGGGCCTCGAGCCTGACACGCCGGCCGGGACCGTGCGCGATGTCATCGCGCGGTTCGTCTCGCTCTGTCGCACGTCGTCGCGTCCCGGCTACGCCGGCGCGGCGCTCGAATCGCTCGGCCTGGCCACGCGCACGCTCTATCCAAATCTCGTCGCGCTGATGGATCGCGAGATTCCACAGGTCGAACCGGTTCTGCAGGACTACTTCTGGCACGGCGTCGGGCGTGCGATGTATTTCGATCCCATGAATCTGCTGCCGTCGGTCAACGCGCCGTGGCGCATGATCACGAAGCTCGACGCGGAGACGCCGCACGATCTGGCCTACCGGAACGCGCTGTCGGGCATGTCCTGGGCGATCGCCCTCGTCAACATGCGCCATCCAGGCGTCATGGAGGCTTTCCTGAGGCACCACGGGGCCTTCCTCGCCGAGCACGATATCTTCAGCGACGGCGTCACCTCCGCGCTGATGATGCGATACGACACCACGCGCGACGATGCGAACATCGATCCGTTCGTGCACCATGCGCCCGATCGAACGGAGCCGGCCGCCGCATGGTGGCGGAGGCTCATCACCGAGCCATGCGAGCGCGCGCTGCAGGTCACATACGGCGAGCTGCTCGGCGCGGGCTCCCTCGAACAGCTCTTCCACTATCGCCCCGGGTCGCTCTAATCCCGACGCCGCGGATGCGATGAGCCACGGAACGACGGCGCCGATCAGATCCGACGATTCGAAAGGCCGGCGTCGGCGCGTCGAGGAGCGTCTGCGCGCGCTCGGCCGTCCGGTCTCGCCTCGCCGCGCGCCGCCGCCGGAAGGGCGGCTGGCCGGGGACGAGCGCCCGAGCGATCTGCGCGCCGCGCTCGTCGATCTCGGACCTGTCTTCGCCGCATTCGGGCGCTATTTGTCCACGCGGATCGATCTGCTGCCGCGCCGCGAGTACATCGAGCTCGCGCGAATCGATGATCGGGGCGCGGCGATGCCCGAATCCGAATTGAACGCCAGCTTGCGCGCGCAGCTCGGCCGCACGATCGAGGACCGCTTCTTCGCCTTCCAGGCAACCCCGGGTGCCGCCACGCTCTGGACCCAGCAGCACGACGCCTGGCTGGCCCCGGGGGCGCAAGTCGTAGTGACCGTCGTGCGGCCCGACGCGGCCGCACTGCTCGGTTCCGATCTGCCGCTGCTGCCGCTTCTCGGGCCGTGGCTCCACGTGCCGGACGACGCCCTCGCGTTGGCAATCGACGATTTCGGGCTGACGCTCAATCGCCGCCTCGATCAGACGCTGCAGGCCGCCGCGCTCGTCAGGCTCGCGGGCGACGCCAGGGAGGGCGGCGCGCTGACCGCGCCGGTCTGCTACCGCGACTACTGCGCGGCCGGCGTGCTGACGCTCGAACGGGTCGAGGGCGTGCCGCTCGGCGCCGCGCCGGCGCCGGGCGATCTCGCGACCCTCGCGCAGCGCCTTACGACCGCGTGGTTGCGGCAAGCAGCCGGGGGCCACGTCGTGCCGTTCGACTTCGACTCGCGCCACATTGTCGTGTCGGGCGATCGGCTGGTGCTCACCGACGCCGCCTTCGAGCCGCAGCCGCCGGCCGGACGCGCGCGGTTCGTCGCGTATCTGAACGCGGTCGCGGCGGCCGATCCCGTCACCGCATGGGCGTGGATCGCCGGCGCCGCCGCGCCGGGTTCGAACGGTCAGTCGGAAGAGGAATTGCGCCGTCGTCTGAGGCAGGCGGTGCCGTTCCGTGACGGGGAATGGAGCGGCGACGATCGGCTTGCCGAGCAGGTGCTCGTCCAATGGCGGGTGACGCGCGAAGCGGGATGGAGGCTGGACCCGCATCAGCTTCACATGTACCGGGGTCTCCAGGCGATCAACGCGCTCACCGAGCGTCTCGCTCCGGCGCTCGACCCCCTCATCGCGGCACTCGAGAGCGAACGGCTCCGCGTCGGGTTCGCGGAGGCGCGGCGGCTGTTCGATCCGCGCGCGCTGCCGGGCACGCTCGACACGCTGCTCGAGAACATGGTCAGCCTGCCACAGAAACTCGACGAGGTGCTGACTCTGGCGGCCGAGGGGCGGTTGAGCGTCAAGCTCCACGTCCCCGACGCGCCCGACCAGAAGCGCGTCAGAGATCGGACGGTATCGCTCGTCGCGAGCCTCGTCGCCCTGACCGCCCTGGCGTTCCTGCTCCGCCACGTGGCGTCCGCCTACGGCGGCATCGCGGAGGGGATCGGCATGGTCTTGCTGCTGATCGTCGGTGGATGGCTCCTGATCGCCGCCGCCCGTCTCTAGGAGGATTCGTGTCAAGATCAAATCGCGATCATTACGACGTCGTTGTCATCGGTGCGGGGCTTGCGGGCCTCTCCCTCGCGCGCCAGCTTCTGCTCGCGAACGACTCCATCACGATTCTGCAGATCGACAAGCGCCAGCAGGTGCCGCAGGCCGGCCAGAAGGTCGGCGAAGCGACCGTGCAGGTGAGCGGCTATTACTTTTCGAAGGTGCTCGAGCTGGAGGAGTACCTGCTGCGCGAGCACTTCCTGAAGTACAACCTGCGGTTCTACTGGAAGACGGCGGGGATGGACAACAGCCGGTGGGAGAGCTTCAGCCAATCCTATATCCGCGGCGTGTCCAACGTGCCCACCTATCAGCTCAATCGCAACGCCATCGAGTCCGAGCTGCTGCGGCGCAACGAGCTCGAGGCCGATCAGTACGTGTTTCACAACCACGCGCTCAACGCAGACGTGGTGTTGAGCGAGGATGGTTCGCCCCACACGGTCACCTACACGCGCGGCGGCAAGACGCACACGGCGACGGCGCGCTGGGTCGTGGACGCCGCCGGGCGCGCGCACGTGATCCAGAAGAAGCGTCAGCTCGAGCGGACGAACAACATCCGGCACGGTTCGTCGTTCATGTGGGTGGAAGGGCTCCTCAACTTCGAGTACCTCACCGACTCGACGCACAAACAGATTCGACTCAACCCGCAGCGCTCGCACACCGGGCACCTGCCCTTCTGGCTGGCGACGAACCATTTCTGCGAGGAAGGGCTGTGGTTCTGGGTGATACCGCTGCAGGGGATCACGAGCCTCGGCCTCGTGTACGACAACCGCCTGATCAGGCCCGAGGACGTCAACGATCCGCAGCGTCTCGTCAGGTGGGTGTGCGAACACTTCCCGTTGTTTGCGCGAGACCTGCCGAAGCGCAAGATCCTGCACTGGGCGGGCTATCGCGACCAGTCGTTCGACTGCGCGCAGACCATCGATCGCCGCCACTGGGCGCTCGTCGGCGAGGCGGGGCGATGGACCGATCCTCTCTACAGCCCGGGCGGCGACGTGATCGCCATCTACAACACGCTGGTGACCGATTCGATTCTCACCGCCGATCAGGAGGAGCTGGACGCGAAGGTGCCGCTTTACGAGCAGCTCGAGAAAGCGGTGTACGCGGCGTATGTCCCGAGCTTCGCGATCAGCTACGACTGCCTCGGCGACCAGGAAGTGTATTCGCTGAAGTACACGTGGGAGCTGACGATCTACTTCGCGTTCTACGTGTTCCCGTTCATCAACGATCTATTCACCGACCGGCGCTTCCTCGTGTCGTTCCTGAAGGCCTTCTCGAAGCTCGGACGCGTGAATCTGAGCCTGCAGACCTTCCTCAGCGGCTACTACCAGTGGAAGAAGGCGAACCGCGCGCCGCACACCGCCCCGATCTTCTACGACTTCTATGAAAGCGGCGGACTGGGCGTGGCCGAGAAGACCTTCTACAACGTCGGCGTGTCGGTCGAGGAGGCGCGAGCCGTACTCGATCAGCAGCTCGAGAACACGATCGCGCTGGCGCGGTACACGGCCGCGCATGTGTACGCGCTTGTCCTCGGCGAGCCGGCGCTCGTGTGGAATCGGCCGTTCCTCGAGCAGTTGGACCTGGAGCGTCTGAGCTTCGACCCGGAACGCATGCGGGCGGAATACGGACCCTGCGCGCAGAGTACGGAGCGGTATCGGTGGCCGGCTGGATGGAATCCGGAAGCCGCATTCCGGTTCGACACGCCGCGCGTGCCGGCGCGCCAGCGTGGCGGCGAAGCGACGGCGGAAAGAGCGTCGTGGACGACCACGCTCCGCTGATCGAGCGAGCGTTCTCGCTGGAACCACGCGACACCGACTCGGCCGCCGTCGACGTGGACGGCGTGCTCCCGGCGTTCCTTCGCGGGACGTGTCTCTTGAACGGGCCGGGGCGCTTCGCGCGCGGCGACCTGCGTTACCGCCACTGGCTCGACGGCGACGGGTTGGTCTCGGCGGTTCGCTTCTCGGCCGATGGCGTGCGGGTCACCAACCGCTTCGTGCGCAGCACCAAGTTCGCCGCGGAAGAAGACGCCGGCCGGCCCATCTACCGCACCTTCGGGACCCGATTCGCGGGCGATGCGCTCTATCGCGGCGTCGGCCTGGCCTCGCCGGTCAACGTCAGCGTGTATCCGTATCGCGGCCGACTGCTGGCATTCGGCGAGCAGGGGCTGCCGTGGGAGCTGGACCCCGACACGCTCGAAACGAAGGGACTCTTCATCTTCGACGGCCAGTTGAACGAGATCGCGCCGTTCGGCGCACACCCCAAAATCGACAGGCAGACGGGCGAGCTCTTCAACTTCGGCGTCTCGTTCGCCCGGGACCGCCCGTCTCTCAATGTGTACCGATTCGGCGGCAACGGCCGCCTCGTGTACCGCCGGCGCATTGCCCTTCCCTACGCCGCGTCCATGCACGATTTCGCCATGAGCGAACACCATCTGGTGTTTTACGTCAGCCCGCTGCTGCTCGACGTGGGCATGATGCTCCAGGACGGCGCGACGGTGATGGAGGCGCTCTCGTGGCAGCCCGAGCGCGGCAGCCAGCTGTTAATCGTCTCGCGGGCGACCGGGCACCAGATTGCCGCGATCCCCGTCGGCCATCGCCACTGCCTGCACCTGGTGAATGCGTTCGAGCAGGGGGGCCGGCTCCTCGCCGATGCCGTGGAGTTCGAGCGGCCGCTGTATCCGGAGTATCAGGTGCTGCCGAGTCTCTTCACCGACACATTCCGCGGGCATCCGGTGCGGTTCCTGATCGATCCGGCGACGGGCGCCCTCCTCGATCGGCAGGATGTCGCGTACGATCGGTTGCCCGATTTCCCGGCGCACGATGTATCCGCGACCGGCCGCGCGTACGGCGAGTTCTGGATGCTCGGCATCGGCGCCGCGGGAAAGCCCGGGCGCAAGTTCTTCGATCAGCTGGTGCGCATCGACTGGGCCGACGGCGGCGCCGACGTCTACCAAGCGCCGCCACGGCACTATCTGGGCGGCGAACCGGCGTTCGTGCCGGAACCAGGCGTGCCGCGATCGGGCGCGGTCGTCTGCCAGTTCTTCGACGCGGAACACACTCGGTCTTCGATCGTCGTGTTCGACGCGTTTCGTATCGCGCGGGGCCCGGTAGCGACGATTCGGCTGCCCGCGCCGATGCCGCTGCTGTTCCACTCGACCTTCGCCGCCGCCCGGGGATAGATGTCGAACGCAGGGGAGGCCGTGCGCGCGTCGACGCTCAAGCTGGTGGCGCCTCTCAGCCAGGCACAATTCGACTTCACGCCGAAGCCCGGGACGTGGTCGATCGGGGAAGTCGTCGATCACATCCTGCTGGCGGAAGCACTGTATCGGGAGGAGATAGGCCGCCTCATCGAATTGAAGCGATCGGGCCGCCGTCCCTACCTGCGGCGCACGTTTGACGACGTCAACGTGGCGCCGCTGCACCTGCCGATCGTCGTCCTCAACTGGATGAGCGTGCCGCTCACGGTGATGAACGCGTTCATGCCGGCCATCGTGCGCGATCTCGCCACGGAGTACCGGGTGCTGCCAACGCGCAATCCGGATCGCACGACGCCGCGGCCCCGCCGAGACGCGACCGTGCTGCGCGCCGAGCTCGTCACCTCGCAGGCCGGGATGCAGGCCCTCCTGTCGGCCAACGCGGACCTCGACATGCGCGAGATGGTCTCAGAACACCCGTTGACCGGCGCGAGCAGCGTGCCGGACATCCTGGCGTTTCTGGCTCGTCACGAGCGGAGACACCAGCGGCAAATCGCGGGGGTCAGGGACGATCGGGGTTTTCCGGCGGCGTAGGCCGCTTCTTCACGAGGACCTTGTCGCGGTAGACGAGCACCGTTTCGTCGCGCTGATTGAGGACTCTGGTCTCGAACACGACGCTGCCCTGGGCGGCGCCGAGCTCCTTGCGCTCGACCACGCTCTTGGTCGCGCGGACCGTGTCGCCGATGAAGACCGGCGCTGCGAACCGCAGATGGTCGACGCCCGCGAACGCGACGAGCGTATCGTCGAGCAGGTTCATTCGAGTCGTGAGGCCAACGGAGATGCTGAACACGAGCGCACCGTGGGCGATGCGCTGTCCAAACACCGTGTGCTTTGCGAATTCCGCGTTTGTGTGCAGCTCGACGAAGTCGCCCGTCAGGCCGGCGAAGGTCATGACGTCGCTCTCGGTCACCGTACGTCCACGCGTGGTTGTCGGCTCGATTGACTCGAAGTCCTCGAAATACAGGCCCACGATTCCTCCGCTCGGGCTTGTCACGCGCGCGCACAGCGCAGCAGCGGGCGCCCCGAGCCTCGATGGTACAATGGCGGCGGCGTGATACCGCAGCTGATTCGAGCATGGGGCACGATCCGTCCGACACGTCGGTGACCGGCGCCACATGGGCGGCGGTCGAGGCCACTGGCGGGCTGCTCAAGTCCGCCGGTCTTTTTTCGTTCGCCATGTCGCTGCTCGCTGCGCGGCAGGTCACGGGTCTCTTCTACGGGCCGGCGGCGCGCGCCAGCGACGCGTTCGACGACGTGACGCGGGCGATGCAGGATCACTTGTCGGGGCCGGTCCGGACGGCGTTCGCCGTCGGCACCAACCTGCAGACCGGGGTCGTGGACGCGGCGTTCAATCTCGCCGGCATGGGCCCGCGGGGGAAGGGGCCGAGCGGCCCGACGTCGGGACTGACCATCCCTCTGGCCGCCGGCGCCACCCGCCGCATGTCCGGCGTGAAGATGGTCGCGTCCGGCGCGCTCGATCGTCCGGTGCCTCAGGCCGAGCTCGTGCAGCGGCTGACCGAGTATCGCGACCAGGCGGCGGCTGCGGGAGCCGACCGCGAGCGTACCGTCACCAGCCTCTGGAAGTCCGAGGGGCTGTCGACCTCCATCGGCAAGCACCTCGGAGCGGACAACACACTCAACGACCCGCGGCTGCCGCGCGCCGCGCTGCCGATCGCGCACGTGGGCTTCGGGTCGGGTTCGACCGAGGCGCTGGTGTTCGACGTGGCCGGCCTCGACGCGCGGTTCAGCGAGCGCTGTGCGCCGGAATTCCGCGGCTTTTCCTATGAGGGCATCGGCGCGATCTTGCGCATGTACGAGCGCGGGTTCTTCAAGGTGATGAGCGGGACGCTCGGGCTGATCCGCCTCGATGCACCGGATGGGCCCGATCCGGGCGGCTTTTTCGCCGCCTACCTGGAGCGCTTCGGGTCCGACATTCGGCGGCTCATCACCCATGGCTACGGCCGCATCGTCGCGTTCAGCAGCCTGAGCATCTATGATGCGGTCCGAGAGGCGACGACGTTTCCGCCCGAGCGGATCGAGCCGGCCGTTCACGGCGCGGGATTCGCATTCGCCTTCATGAACAGCGGCGACATGCCGCGGATCCTCCAGAACAGCGCGATTCCCTTCGAGCCCGATGTCCGTGCGGCCTTTCAGAACGGTCTCATCTACGGTCTGACGTTTTTCGAGCAGTACGCGCCGGGGCTGCTGGCGGGGTGGAAACCAACCGGGGATCTCGAGGCCGAACTCATCGAACACGCGCGGGCGGAAGCCGCGCTGAACGTCCTGCGCGGCTACCCCCTTCCTTTTAGACTACAGAATCCGCGCGGCTGATTGCGCGTCACACGCGCGGCTGTCGACGCGATGCTCATTCAACTGCCGTGATTGCATCAGAACGCGTGAGCAGAGACTACGTCCACGGGCCGGCGCGCTCCCGATGGCGCTTCGCGGCGATCCTGCTCGTCATCCTCCTCGTGATCGTCGTGGCGATGGTCGGCTTCGGGTCCCGGGTCGACGGCCGCGGGCTCGAGTTCTTTCAGGCGGGGAAGGACGTCGTGGACGCGCTGGATCGGTTCGCGGTCGCGCTCGGTGCCGGAGACGCGGACGCCGTCGCCCGGATGTACGCGCCGGACTTCGGGGGCACGCGCCTCGGCCTGCTCACGCGCGACCTGGCCGACGAAAAGGACGGGACAAGACACTACCGCCAGCGCTCCGAGGGCGCCGCCCTCGACGCCGTCGGCGCTGCGGCCGAGTGGCGCGCGTATCGCGACAGCTTCGCGTCGATCGAAGAGGCCGGCTTGCATCTGGAGCGGCTCGAGCAGTGGGGTGGCGCGACGCTCGTCGCGATCGTCAGGACCGAGGTGATTGGCACGCCGAAGGGGTCGCCGCGGTCGGGCATCGATCGATCGCGCTATCGCATGAGCTTCGTGCGCACACCGGACGGGCTGCGGATTCGTTCGGCGTCACTCCTGTCTGGAGAGCGAGTGATCGCCGATCGGCCACAATTCGAAGACGTCGCGCACGCCGCGGGCGTCGATTTCCTCAACGCGTACTACCCCGCGTTTCTGAACGAGCCGATGCGATTCGGGATGATCAGGTACGGCCCGGGCGGCATCACCGCGGTTGACTACGACAACGACGGCTTCTACGATCTGTTCGTCCCGGACGGCGTGCGCTCGCGTCTGTTTCGGAACCGCGGCGATGGCACGTTCGAGGACGTCACGACCAAGGCCGGGCTCGACGGACTCGACGGCGTGAGCGTCGGCGTCTTCGCCGACTACGACAACGACGGCTTCAAGGACCTGTTCGTCAGCCGGACGTTCGTGCACAACCAGCTGTTTCACAACAACGGCGACGGCACCTTCACCGACGTCACCGCCAGGTCCGGCATCGGCGCCGACTGCTGCACGACCGTGGCGTCCTGGGGCGACTACGACAACGACGGCCTGCTTGATCTGTACGTCGGGCGGTACCTCGATCCGCGTTCGAAGATTCCGACGACGTTCTACGCGCGCAACGGCGAGGGGAACCAGCTGTATCACAACAACGGCGACGGCACGTTCACCAACGTGACGGCGAAGGCCGGCGTCGGCGACACCGGGCTCTGCCTGGGCTCGGTGTGGGGCGACTACGACAACGACGGTTACGCCGACCTCTATGTCGTGAACGACTTCGGCAGGAAGACGCTCTATCACAACAACCGCGACGGCACGTTCACCGACGTGACGGTGAAGAGCGGGACCCTCGACTACGGCGCGGGCATGAGCGCGTCGTTCGGCGACTACAACAACGACGGCAATCTCGACATCTACGTCGCCAACATCCGGTCCGAGCACGCGTGGTTCGCCGAGGCGCCGACGGTGTGGCGCTACATGCTCAACACCTGGCGTCAGGGCGTCTGGTACACGGACATGCCGCTGTATTTCCAGATCTTCCGCCAATCCGGCTTCGGGTTCGTCAAGGTGTTCAAGGACATGGCGTCGGGGAACACGCTGCTCAAGAATCGCGGCGACGGCACGTTCGAGAACACGACCGACCTGGCGGGGGTCAATCCGGTTGGATGGTACTGGGGGTCGTCATTCGCCGATTTCGACAACGACGGCTGGCTTGACATCTACTCGGCGGACGGGTGGGTGTACAACGATCCGGGCACCGAGATTGAGCTCGACTTCCTGAACAACGTCGTCTCGCGGATGAACGATTACAAAGCGGGGCTCTTTTTCGATCCGAAGTACTTCGGCCGGCGCTCGTGGCACGGGTACGAGCGCAACCGGTACCTGCTGAACCGGGGGGACGGCACGTTTCTCGAGACAGGACGCGCCGCAGGCGCCGATCTGCTGTTGAACAGCCGCGGGGTGGCGGTGGCCGATTTCTGGAACCGCGGCAAACTGGACATCGCCGTGGCGGCGTCGACCGATCGCCACGCGCTGCTCAAGAACGAGATCGAGACGGGACGCCACTGGCTGGGGGTGGAGCTGGTCGGCACCACATCGAACCGCGACGGGGTCGGCGCACGCGTCTACGCGAGGACGGGCAGCGGCCAGCAGCTGCGCGAAGTCGTCCTGGGCGACGGGTACGGGTCGCAGAATAGTTTGAGGCAGTATTTCGGGTTGGGTGCGTCGACGGGTGTCGACACGCTCGTGGTGAAGTGGCCGCGCTCCGGCATCATCCAGACGTTCAAGAACGTGGCCGCGGATCGCATCGTCGAGGTCGTCGAGGGCCGCGAGGCGCTTGCCGAGAAACACTATCGCCCGCGCGGGGCACCGCCGGAGGCGGGGCGCCCGTCGCGATGAGGGCCGCCGTCGCCGCGCTCGCCGCTGCCGTCATCTGGGGCCCGGCGATCCATACCTTGGCCGAGGCCGGTCGCGGCTTCGAAGACATCACGGCGCAGGCGGGCGTCGCGGTCCCGCACCACAACCGCCGGTTCGACAACCAGTACGCGCACATCATGGCCGGCTATACGGCGCTTGGCGCGTCGGCGTCGGTGGCCGACTACGACGGCGATGGCTTCGACGATCTGTTCGTCACCGATTCGGCGGGCGACGGGCGCAATCACCTTTATCACAACAGCGGCCATCTGACCTTCACCGACGTCACCGCGCAGTCCGGCCTCGGCACGGGCAACGACGCGGAGAATGCGTCGGCCGACTCGCTGTGGTTCGACTTCAACAACGACGGTCGGCCAGACCTCCTGGTCGTGCGCTTCGGCCACAATCAGCTCTTTCAGAATCTGGGGCAGGGGCGATTCAAGGAGATCACTCGCGAGGCGGGCCTCGATCGCTACATGAACTCGATCACGGCGATCGCCTTCGACTACGATCACGACGGGTTCGTGGATCTGTTCATCGGCAACTACTTTCAGCCGGTGAACCTCTTCCACCCCGAGACGCCGCGCTTTTTTCCGGAAAGCTTCGAAACCGCGAACAACGGCGGCGGCGTCGTGGCGTTCCACAACAACGGCAACGGGACGTTCACGGACGTCACCGAGAAGATCGGGTTGAAGACCAGCGGCTGGACGCTCGACCTGGGCCACGGTGACGCCAACAACGACGGCTGGGACGACCTCTACGTCGCCTGCGACTTCGGGACCGATCGCTTTTTCGTCAACAAGGGCGACGGGACCTTCGCCGATCGAACCGAAACCGCGATCGGTTTCGATACGAAGAAAGGCATGAACGCCGAGTGGGCCGATTACGACAACGACGGCCTGCTCGACATCTACGTGACCAACATCACCGACGAGTACATGAAGGAAGGCAACTTCCTCTGGCACAACAACGGCAACCTGACGTTCACCGACGTCTCGCGTGAAACCGGGACGTACGAGACGGGCTGGGGCTGGGGCGCGAAGTTCTTCGATTACGACAACGACGGCTGGCTCGATCTGTACGTGATGAACGGGTGGGTATCCGCGGGTCCTGACAACTACGTGCCGGACATTTTCGAGATGATCGTCAAGCCGGGCATCGATCTCGCCGACGCGCGCAACTGGCCGCCGATGGGCAACAAGAGCCTGAGCGGCTACGAGACCAAGAAGCTGTTCCACAACGAGCGCGGCCAGGCGTTCACCGACCAGGCGGCGCGCCACGGGCTCGACTCCACGCGCGACGGCCGCGGCATTGCGATTGCCGACTTCGACAACGACGGCTGGCCGGACGTCTTCGTGACCAACGCCAACAGCGCGCCGTTCCTCTACCACAACGTGATGCCGCGCGGACGTCACTGGGCCGAGTTCGCGCTGGTGGGCACCAGGTCGAACCGCGCGGCCGTGGGCGCCCAGTTACGCGCGACCGTCGGTGGACGGACCTATTTGCGTTTTATCGACGGCGGCAACGGGTTCGCGGGCCAGAGCACCACGCGGGTGCACTTCGGTCTCGGGTCGAGCACGGCCATCGATTCACTCGAGGTGCGGTGGCCGTCGGGGCTCCGCCAGGTGTTCCAGCACGTGCCTGCGGACCGCATCTCCCGTCTGGTCGAAGGCGGGACACTGACGTCATTTCAGGTCAAGGAAGGTCGGCGATGAAACGCGTGTGGTGTGGAGCGGCCCTTGCCGTGGCGCTGGCGTCGAGCGGACTGGCCGCGGTTCAGCCGGGCGGTGGAGAGGCGCTTGCGCTTCTCGAGCAGGCGGTCGAGGCAAAGCCGGACGATTTGCGCGCTGCGAACGACTATCGGATGGCGGTGATTCAAGCCGCGCAGTACGATCGCGCGCTGGCGTTCTTTCAACGCCTGGCGACCGAGCACGCGGGCTCGGCCAACCTCCACTTGAGCTACGGCTTCGAGTATGTGGACAAGATCCCGGCGGCCGGCGCGATTACGCAGGTCATCCTGGCGAACAACGCGCTCGGCGAGTTCACCAAATCGATCGAGCTGCAGCCGACGTGGATCGGCCTCTATACGCGGGGCAACAGCTACCTCTTCTGGCCTCGCATCTTCGGACGCACGCAGCTCGGCGTCAACGATCTCGAGGCCGCGCTGAAGATGCAACGCGCCGAGAAGAAGCGTGGTTATCACGTCCGCGTGTTCGTGGCCCTCGGCGACGGCTACTGGAAGATGGACGACCCCGCGAGGGCCACCGCGACGTGGACCGAAGGCCTGGCCGAGTTCCCCGACAGCGCGCCGCTCAAGCTCAGGCTGTCGAAGCCGGGCGACGAACTGAAGGCCCTCCTGGACTCGGTGTACGACTCCAGCAAGCGCGTTGACACGAGCCTGACCGACCTCTGGAGCGAGCCGTGAAGCGCCTGGCCTTCGCGCTCGCCGCCGCGCTCAGCGTGCTCGTCGCCGGTGCCGTCAGGGGGCCACTGGCCCGCGCGGAGGGCAACGGCCCGATGACCTTCGAGGAAATCGCCGCGAAGGCCGGTGTCAACACGCCGCATCACGTCCGCAACTTCAACGGCCCGGGCGCCGACGTGCTGCGGATGTTCACCTCCGGCGGCGCATCGGCGGCGGTCGGCGACTACGACAACGACGGACTCGACGACCTGTTCGTCACCGACTCGGACAACGGCACCACCTGCCACCTGTATCACAACAACGGCAACCTGACGTTCACCGACGTGACGGCCAGGGCCGGCGTGGGCGGCGGGAACGATCCGCTCTCGATCGTCTCGGATGCGCTCTGGTTCGACTACGACAACGACGGATGGCGCGATCTCCTGGTCGTGCGCTTTGGCACGCCGCTCCTGTATCACAACGAGCACGACGGCACGTTCAAGAACGTGACCGCGCGGTCAGGGCTGAACGGCTTCGCCAACACCATCGCGGCGATTGCGTTCGACTACGACAACGACGGCCGTCTCGATCTGCTCTTCGGCAACTACTTCAAGCCGGTGAACCTCCTGAACTTGAAGGACCCGCACGTGCTGCCGAACGATCTCGATCAGGCGGTCAACGGCGGCGGCGTCACCTTGTGGCACAGCCTCGGCAACGGCCGCTTCGAGGACGTGACGAAGAAGGCCGGGCTCGGCGGGCACACGGGATGGACGCTCGACGTCGGCCATGGCGATTTCGACAACGACGGGCTCCAGGACATCTACCTCGCGTGCGACTACGGCACCGACCGCATCTTCTTCAACAACGGCGACGGCACGTTCCGCGACGCAACCGAACAGTCGATCGGGTTCGACACGAAGAAGGGGATGAACGTCGACGTCGGCGACTACGACAACGACGGCTGGCTCGACATCTACGTGACCAACATCACCGACGAGTACATGAAAGAGTGCAACATGCTGTGGCACAACAACGCCGACGGCACGTTCACCGACGTCTCGCGCGAGACCGGGACGTGCGAGACGTTGTGGGGCTGGTCGGCGAAGTTCGGCGACTACGACAACGACGGCTGGCTCGATCTGTTCGTCGTGAACGGCCTGCGCTCGGGGAACGCCGAGAACTACATTCCGGTGCTCGTGAACATGATCACCAGGCCCGGCGTCGACTTCACCGACGTCAACAGCTGGCCGGAAATCGGCAAGATGACCTGGAGCGGGTATCAGAAGAAGAAGCTGTTCAGGAATCTCGACGGCCACACGTTCAAGGAGATCGCGGCGGCGTCCGGCGTCGACAACGATCTCGACGGCCGCGGCATCGCCGTGTCCGACTTCGACAACGACGGGCGCCTGGACTTCTTCCAGACCAACGCCAACCAGACGCCGCTGCTCTATCACAACACCGCGGCCGGCGCCGGCCACTGGCTGGAGCTCAAATTGGTCGGCACCAGGTCGAACCGCGACGCCATCGGCGCCCGCGTCACCGTCACGGCCGGGGCGAAGCGGATGATCCGCGAGGTGAACGGAGGAAACGGGTACGCCGGCCAGAGCAGCCAGCGCCTGCATTTCGGGCTTGGTGCCGACGCGCAGATCGCGCCGTTGCACATTCGCTGGCCGAGCGGCACGGAACAGGACGTCACCGTTCCCGTCGGCAGGATCACGACGATCAGGGAGCCCGGAAGGAATTGATGCGCCGCGCACTCCTCCTGTCGCTGGCGCTGTTTTCGTTGATCGTGGCCGCCGCGGGACCGGCCGCCCAGTCGCCCGCCGATCGCCGGGACGAGCTCGCGCGGCACCGCAATCTGGGCAAGGCCTTCTACGAAAACCCGACTACGCACCAGCTCGCCGTGGACGAGCTCAAGAAAGCGCTCGATCTGGCGCCCGACTCGGCGCGGGAGCGCGTGAACTATGGCCTCGCGCTGCTGCGTGCGGCCAGAACGGCGGAAGGCGTCGCCGAACTCGAGCGCGCGCAGCAGCAGGATCCCCGGCTGCCGCACACGTGGTTCAGCCTCGGCATCGTCTTCAAGAAGGGCGCCCAGTACGAGCAGGCGCTCGCCCAGTTCCAGCAGATGGTGAAGCTCGTTCCAGACGACGCGACCTCGCATTACAATCTCGGGTACCTCTACAAGATCACCGACCAGCCGGCCCTGTCGCTGGCGGAATTCGAGCTCGCCGCGAAACTCGATCCGAATCTGGCGGGACCGCACTTTCAGCTGTTCAACGCGTACCGCGATGGCCGACGCGCCGCGGACGCCGCGCGCGAGCAGGCGACGTTCCAAGCGATCAAACGGCGACAAGCAGGAGCCGCCATTCCGGAAGATCTCGACTGGAGCGCGTACGCGGAGATCCTTGATCCGATCGATCCGAACGATGCGATCGACGAAGCGCCTCCGGCGACCGTGACGTTCGCCGACACGCCGCTGGCCGGCAAGGTCGATCCGGCACAGTCCGGACTGCTCGTCCTCGACGCCGATGCCGATGGCCGCGCGGATCTCCTGGTCTGGTCAGCGGACGGTGTTCGCGTGTTCCTGAACGGCACCACGCTGGTCGAAACCTCCGGGCTCGAAGACGTGAAGGATGTCGTCGGGGTGGCGGCGGGGGATTACAACAACGACGGGTTTCCGGATCTCGTGGTGCTGACCAGAACCGGGTCCCGGCTGTACACCAACGCGAAGGGCAGGTTCAGCCGCGCCGCAGTCACGCTCCCCGAGCGCGCGTTTACGTCCGCCGTCTGGGTCGACTACGACCACGACTACGACGCCGATCTGCTCCTGCTCGGCGAACGCCCGGCGCTTCTTCGCAACAACGGCCGGGCCGGCTTCAGCGACCAGACAGCCGACTTTCCATTCGTGAGCGGCCACCCGCTCGACGCCCGCGTGTTCAATCTGGTCGACGCGACGAGCGGCCACGACGTGGTCGTCACCTACGCCGATCACGGCGGCGTGATCTACCGCGACAAGCTGGCGGGCAAGTACGAGGCAATGCCGGTCGAGGAGCTGCGCGCCGGCGCCCGAGGCGTGCAGGCGCTCGATCTCGACGCGGACGGATCGCTCGATCTCGTTGCTGGCGGTGCGCCAGGGTTGACGATTCTGATGAACCGCGGAAATCGCTTCGAGGCCGCGACGCTGCCGCTGCCGCAGACGGCGCGAGCGGTCGCGCTCGCGGATCTCGAGAACCGCGGAACGACCGACGTCCTTGCCGACGGCGTCGTGCTGCGGAATCGAGCCGCCGGGCGGTTCGCGCCGCCCGGCACGACAATCCTCAAGGACGCCGTGGCCCTGGTGTCGGCCGACTTCGACAACGACGGGCGGACCGACGTCGCGGCGATCGGCGGCGACGGCGCGCTGCACCTGTTCAGCAACCGAACCGCGACGCCCAACAGCTGGACGCGCGTGTCGCTCACCGGCGTGAAGAACGCGAAGCTCGCGCCGCAGGCCCAGATCGAAGTGAAGTCGGGGGCGCGCTACCAGAAGAAGACCTACGACGGCGTGCCGGTCGTCTTCGGCCTCGCGGGAGCGACCCAGCTCGACACGGTCCGCATCACCTGGCCGAACGGCCTGATTCAGAATGAGCTCAGGCAGCCGATCGGGCGGCCGCTCGCCCTCACCGAGGCGCCGCGCTTGTCGGGTTCGTGCCCGATGATCTTCGCGTGGAACGGACGCGGGTTTCAATTCATCACCGACGTGCTCGGTGTGGCGCCCCTCGGCGCGAGCTCGGGCGACGGCACCTACTTTCCGGTCGATCACGACGAGTACGTCCAGATTCCCGGCGAGGCGCTGGCCGAAACCGGCGGCGAATACGAGATCCGCGTGACCGAAGAGCTGCGCGAGGTGTCCTACCTCGACCAGCTCCAGTTGATCGCGGTCGATCATCCTGCGCGCGTGGAGATCTTCACGAACGACAAATTCAAGTCGCCGCCGTTCCCGGAGTTCCGCCTCTTCGGGTCCGAGCGCCGCGTTCATCCGCTCACCGCCCGAGACGACGCGGGCCACGACGTCCGGGCCGCGCTGATGAGGACGGATCGCGTGTACCCGCAACGATTCTCACGCGATTATGCCGGGGTGGCGGCCGTGCACGTGCTCGACCTCGACTTTGGAACCGCCGCTGCAGACAACCGCGCCGTGCTCATTCTCAACGGATGGGTCGACTGGGCCGATGGCAGCACGTTCATGGCCGCGTCCCAGGCCGATCCGCGCGGACTCATGCTGCCGTCGTTGCAGGTGAAAGACGCGCTGGGCCGCTGGACGACGGTCGTCGAGGACATGGGGATGCCGGCCGGCAAGCCCAAGACCATCGCGGTGGATCTGACCGGCAAGTTCCTCTCGTCGTCGCGCGAGGTCCGGATCGTCACGAATCTCTGCATCTACTGGGACGAGATCTTCCTGAGCGAAAACGCGGGCGCGCCCAGGACGCGGTTGACCCATCTCGACGCCTCGAGCGCACAGTTGCACTATCGGGGATTCTCGACGCCGACGATTCACCCCGCGCGGACGCAGCCCGAGTCGTTCGACTACGCGCGGCCGCTCGATCTGTCCATGTGGAACCCCACGCCCGGCCTCTACACGCGGTACGGCGATGTGCTTCCGCTGGTCACGTCGCTCGACGACCGTCTCGCCATCATGGGATCGGGCGACGAACTGGTGCTCCGATTCCCGGCGGCGACGTTGCCGCCGCTCGACCCGGGCTGGCGGCGCGACTTCCTGCTGCTGGTCGACGGATGGGCGAAGGACGCCGACGCGAACACCGCCTTTCCAAACAGCGTCGACCCGCTGCCTTTCCATGCGATGAGCAGCTATCCGTATCCGGCGGGCGAATACTTTCCCGACGACGCGGTGCACCGCGCCTATCGAGAGCAATACAACACGCGTCCGGCGCTGCGGCTCATTCGACCGCTCGCGATCACCACGAAAGGGCGCTAGGCGGCGGCCCGTAACGGCCACACCGGTGCTCGGCTACGTTGGTCGTCCCGGGTTAGGAGCCCGCCAGAGCGCGGACGCTCGGAGCCGCCTGGCGGATCGGCGCGAGTTTGGCCTCGACGGCCTTCTCGATCGCCGGCAGGGCGCGTGCGGCGGCATCCGCGCCGCGCGAGATCAGCTCATCGGCGCGGTAGTACTCGATCCATGTGAAGTCGGAGAGGTCCGGGTTGATCAGCACGTCGGCGGTGATGGCCTTGAAATTCCCCAGCTCGTACTGAAGGATCTGCATCGAGTTCATGACAATGTCGAAGAGGTTCGGCATGTCCTGCGCGTCGCCCAGATAGCTCAGCGGGTTGAACAGGTTCATCTTCCGGATGAACGCGGACATGGCGTTTTCGACGCCGCGCTTCATCGGCGGCACCACATTGACGGCCACCACGATGTCCGCGCCCATGCCGGCTGTGATCCCGGCCGGGACGGGGTCTGCGACGCCGCCGTCCACGAGCACTCGCTCGCCGACTCTGACCGGCGCCATGACCATCGGCACTGAAGAGCTCGCGCGAAACGCGGTTTCGAGGCGGCCGGTGGAGATCGCGACGCGCTCGCCCGTCTCGATGTCGGTCGCCACCGTCTGACACGGCATGAGCAGCTGCTCGAACGTCTCCTTGCCCTTCAAATACGGCCTCATCAGCGTCAGGAAGCGATCGCCGGAGAGGATGCCCGGCTTGATGAAGAAGGTCGGGTCGGACGCGAAGAAGAAATTGCGCCGCACCCCGAGCTCGCGGGCAATCTGGATCATTTCGTCGACGGGCAGCCCCGAAGCGTAGCCGATGGCCACGATGGATCCCTGACTGCAGCCCGCCACGAGGTCGATCGCGACGCCGGCCTTCTCGAGCACCTGCAGCACGCCGATGTGCGCGAGCCCGAACGCCGCGCCGCCGCCAAGCGCCAGGCCGATCGAGGTGCCGAGCACCTTGTGCGCGAGACGGTGGATCGAAAGAGCGGGGGCGGTACGCGGATACGCGCAGATGTACGCACTGGCCTCCGCCACCGATCCGCTGCAAGCGGAGCTGTAGGGAATGACGAAAGGCTCAGAGCTGCAGATGGGCACCGGCCGGGATGACGGGTTGAAGAGGTTGATGACGTGCCGCACCTTCATCGAACGCGTATCGCCGAGCCCGGGGTCCTCGCCGGGCCTGTCTACGATGGCGACGAAGACGTCGGAATACGCGCTCGCGGACTCGAGGAGGCCGGCGGTCTCGGAGCCGAGGTCGAGCACGATGAAGCTGAACGAATCGCTCAGGCGCGAGACCAGATTCGTGACGAGATCGCCGTACTGCGCCGGACCCAGGTCGCGCGGCATCGCGATCCTGAGAACGGTCGGGCCCCCGCCGACATCCTGGAGCGCCGACTGGATTTTCTCGGGCGCCAGACTGAAATTGTCCGACAGCAGTTGCAGTGAGGTCGAATCCTGGGCTGCCTGGCCGGAACGAACCTCGACGTAAATCACCTCCGTCTTCGTGATCTGCTTGAGGATGGCGGAGAGCGAGAAGGAGACGAGCGATTCGCCCTTCAGTCCCTTGCTGCTCGCGACGCTGATCGTGGTGGTGGCCCGTTGGATCCGCGCGCCGCGGGTGACGCCGGCGAGACGCTTGGACAGGACCCGGGCGAAGTATTCGATGGCCTTGGGGCTCTTGAGAAACAGCTCATCGAACGCCGGCTTGTCGATGGCCAGCAGGCGCGCGCGGCGCGTGACGGTGACCGTTGCCGTCCGCTTGCCGCCCTGCAGCAGCGCCATCTCGCCAAAGTAGTCGCCGCGCCTCAACGTGCCGGTCTGGCGGGGAGGCGTGCTCCCGTCCCAGACGTCGAGCTCACCCTCGAGCACCACGTAAAACGTGTCGCCCGGCTCCCCGAGCAGGACGACGATGTCGTCCTTGGCGAACGACGTTTCCTTGAACAGTTTCTCGGCCGCCTCGAGCTCCGGACGCGTGAAGAAACTGAAGATCGGAATCGTCGCGAGGAAATCCAGATCGGCCACGGCTGGTTATCCTACACCGCGCAAGAGCCCGGCGAGGAGAGGTCTGGATCTGAGTGTCGCCACGCGCAGACGCGCGCATCGAATCAATCTGGACTGGGGGTATACTGCGAGGGATCATTCACGTCTCGAGGCCGTGTGCGCCGTCGTGGGTTGCCATTGCACTGCCCAGGGTCCGCGTTGAAGCGGCGGATGGGAAGTCAAGATGGAGATGAAATGACTCGCCTTGCGAAAACCGTTGTGGTGTGCGTGGCCTTCGTCGGGTTGTGCAGCCCGGCCCATGCGCAGTTCGGGGGCTTGCTCGACAAAGCTCAGAAGGCCAAGGGCGCGAAGGACAAGCTGGATTCGCTCAACATCTCGGAACCGGAAGAGATCAAGATCGGCACGGCGATTAGCGAGAAGGTCAGGACCCGGTTCGGCGTCGTGCAGGACCCGGCCGTCACCAAGTACGTGACGCTGGTAGGCCTGGCCCTCGCCGGCAAAACCGATCGTCCCGGGCTGCCATGGACCTTCATCGTGCTGGACACGGACGGGGTCAACGCGTTCGCGGCGCCAGGCGGTTTCGTGCACATCACGCGCGGCGCGCTCGGGTTGATCAAGAACGAGGCGCAACTGGCCGCGGTCCTCGCACATGAGGTCGGTCACGTCGTGCACAAGCACACGGTCGATTCCATCCGGAAGGCCAACGCGGAGAAGCTCGCGTCCGACGCCGCGCTGTCCAACCGCGGACCGTATCTGGACAAGCTCACGAACATGGCCTACGACATGGTGCTCGAAGGCAAGTTCGATCGCAACGACGAGCTCGACGCCGACCAGCATGCGGTCGTCATCACGCCAAAGCTTGGCTACGCGCCGGCGGCGCTCGCCGACTTCCTTCAGCTCCTGGACGATCGCAACAAGGACGTCCCGACACGGAACGGCCTCTTCGCGTCGCACCCTGACACCAAGGAGCGCATCGACAAGATTCGCAAGCAGGCCGGGTCGGCGAAGGGCGCTGTGATGGCCGAGCGGTATGCGATGAATGTCAAGTATGACGTGCCGCCGGTCACGGCCATCACCGTCGTGGCCGGATCGTCCGGCCTCACCGGCTCCACCAGCGCTGGGAAAGATGACAAGAGCGACGGCAAAGACGCCAAGAAGGAAGAGCCGAAGAAGGGCTTCGGGCTCGGCTCGCTCAAGAAATCCGTGGCGCCCGAGCAACAGTCGGCGCAGGTGACGGCCTCGGGAGGGTCGCGAGGAGTCGGTGCCGATCGTGACGCCAAGGGTGGACCGAACCCTGGGCTCGTCAAGGTCACCGTCACGCCGGCCGAAGTGGCGGCGTTCGTCAAGGGCGTCGCGTAGCACGGCGCACCGGGATCGAGCCGCGGCGATCAAAGGGTCGTCAGGGCGAGATCGACGACCCTTCCTTGGCGGCCACCGTGTCGGGGAAATGCTGGCGCGCCTGCTCGACAATGCCCGCAATCACGTCGTCGTCGTGCGCGGGGTCGTGATGGAAGAGGATCAGTTGTCGCACGCCTGAAGCCTTCGCCACGCGCACGGCATGCTCCCAGGTGCTGTGTCCCCAGCCCTTGTGGGTTTCGTATTCCGGCCCGTCGTATTGGGCGTCGTAGATCAGCACGTCCGCGCCCGCCGCGTGTTCGATGATGCCGCGATCGACATCCTCATCGCCGTGCTCGTGATCGAAGGCGAGCACAATCGACCGTCCCCCCGCGTCCACGCGATATCCATGGGCCCCGTTGGGATGATGGAGCGGAAATCGCCGGAGCCGCAACTCCCCCATGTGGATCCCGGCCTCCGGCACGCGCAAGTAGATCCGGCTCGCCTCCGCCAGCGTCATCGCGAACGGAAAATACGGCGCGCGCATCTGGCTCGTCAGATAGTCCTCGAGGACCTCGGGCTCGTGGACGGAGTGAAAACTCAACCGCCAGTCGGGGCGGTAGATCGGCGCGAACAATGGCAGTCCCTGGATGTGATCCCAATGGAAGTGCGTGAAGAAGACGTGGCATTCGCCGCCGGCGGGAAACTCTCTTGTCAGCGCCGTCCCCAGTTCGCGTATGCCGCTGCCCGCATCGAACACGAGGGGAGACAGCCCCGGATAGCGGATCTCGATGCAGCTGGTGTTGCCGCCGTAGCCCAGGTTGCTGGCCTCCGGCGTGGGGATGGCCCCCCGGGCGCCCCAGATCTTCAACCGCAGCTGCTGCTCCGGCGCACCGGCCAGGTTATCCACTTGTCACACCTCCGGCAGGCGCGGGGCCGCCAAACAGGTAGTGGTTGATCCGGGTCAATCCGGACAAGTCGTGGACATCCCGGTCGAATACCGGAACCGTGCGACGCGCGAACGGGCCCGGACACGCCCGTTCGAGCCGTGCGATCTCGGCGGTGTCCATCCGCGCGAGCACCTCGAAACGCTCGAAGTTCTCCGCCACGCGAACGGCAAAGTCCGCGTGGGCGGGCAGGTCGAGGCCGCGCAGGATCCGCGCGGGGTCCTGCCTCATCGTCTCCCAGGCTTCCGTCGCACCCGGTTCCGCGAGCGCGTCGGCGTGAACGCGATTGAGAATGAACCCGCTCAACGGCATTCCACGGTCGATGAGTTTCTGGTAAAAGTAGATGGCCTCGTCGACGGTTCGCGGGTTCGGGCTCGTCACCAGCAGGAAGGTCGAGCGGCTTGCGCAGAGCAGTGCCTGCACGTTGGCCGCGCGATCCCGAAATCCGGCGTGCATGCCGGTGAAGCTCCGAATGAACTCGGAGATGTCGCGCAGGACGTCGAACCCGGTGATCCGTTGGAGCGCGCCGATCATCCACGCGCTCGAGTTCTGGAAGACGCCCAGCCCCCACCTCCCGGGCGCCAGGAACAGATTGAGCACGCGTTCGTCCATGAAGCCGATCATCTTCGTCGGCGCGTCGAGAAAATCGAGCGCATGGCGCGTCGGCGGCGTGTCAAGGACGATGAGATCGAACTGTCCCGACTCGTGCAGTTCGTACAGCTTCTCCATCGCCATGAACTCCTGCGACCCGGCGAGCGCCGAGGAGATCTGCTGGTAGTACTCATTGTCGAAAATGCGCCTGGCCTGCGCAGCGTCAACCGCCAAGCGCGTCACCAGATCGTCCCACGTCCGCTTGGCGTCGAGCGTCATCGCCCACAGCTGCCCTGGCGGGACGGGGATTCCTGCGGCCTCAAAGCGGTCCCTCCCGACCCGCGCCGCGACATTGCCGAGGCTGGCCAGCCCCATCGCATTCGCCAGGCGCCTGGCGGGGTCAATCGTGAGCACGCACACGGTCATGCCGAGCGCGGCCGCCTGGAGGGCGATGGCTGCCGACATGGTGGTCTTGCCAACGCCGCCGCTGCCAACGCAGACGATGACGGCCTTGGCGCGAACGATGTCCCCGAGACTCCCGGCATCCACTAGAGCGGCTCCAGACTGTCGGCGAGCGTCTCGAGCTCTGCCGGCCCGATGCGCGCACAAGGCAAGAATGGCAGGACGGTCCGTTCGAGCGGCAGGCCCTCGGCGAGTTTCGCGACCATTTCCATCTGAGCCTGGCGGCGCACCACGGACGATGCCGCGGCGTCCAGCGCCGCACGGGCGATCCGCCCGGACAGATCCCCCGATACACGGCCCTCGCGAGCCCGGGCAAGGGCCGCCTCGTCACCCGCAAAGAAGTCGGGCCACACGCCGTTGACGATGACCGCGCCGCGCGGAAGCCCCATCTCCGAGGAGGCCCGATGCAGATCGATCGCTTCGTTCACAGACATTTCTTCCGGCAGCGTCACGATGTTGAACGCGGTCCGCACCGGATCGGCAACGAGCCGCCACATCCGCTCCGCTTTGGCGCGCAGCGGACCGATCGGGGCCATGCTCATCGCCATGAGCGGCACCTTGAAGAAGGCGAGCCCCTGCCCCGTCGCCGGCGCGTCGAAGATCATGATATCGAACCGCGCGTGCTTCGCCGGCGCCACTGACTCGCGGTGCAGAAACTCGATTTTGCCCATGATGGTCAGCTCGTCGAGTCCCGGGGCCGCCGCCATGAACAGGCGCGCCGCGGGGTTCTCGAAAACGGCGTCGTAAAACAGCTCGAACTTCATCGATCGAAGGGCGAATTCGCGAAGCGCTTCGCGCCCCGTGACGCACATCGACCAGACAGGCGGGACGCCCGGACGCGGCGCTCGGACCTGGCTGCCCGCGTATCCGGCTCGCTTCGCGCTGCCGAAGAGCGCCGGGATGCGTTCCTCCTCCCCGATCTCGACGATGAGGACACGCTTGCCATGGCGCGCGGCGGCGACAGCCGTGGCCGCTGCCACGATGGATTTTCCGGCGCCGCCCTTGCCAGAGAAGATCAGGAGACGCCTGTCCAGCAGGCTCGGCACGTCACCGACATTATCTACCGCAAAACTGGACCTGCGGGCTGCCGGCGGCGTGGTCGATCACGCGGCCAAAGAGCGACGCGTGCTCTTGACAATGCCGCGTTGTGCGAGCCATCTTGCTCCCCCGGCAATCTCCACACCGCTCCTGGAGGCGGGTGTTTCGCTGGTCTCACCATGTCTGTCCCGCCGGGACGTACCGGAATCACTCCGCCGCTGGTTCGCGCAGCCAGCCGGACGCTGCGCGGCCTCGAACACGCCATGCGCCTCACAGACGAGGTGACACCTTTCAACGTCGTCTGCGTGCTGCGGATCGCCGGCGACGTGCCGGAGGCGAAGCTGCGCGCCGCGCTGGACGCGATACAAAGCCGTCACCCGCTCCTGCGGACCCGCATCGTACCGACCGGCAGGCGCTTCGTTTTCCATTTCGACGTCGCCGCGCCCATTGCGCTCGACGTCGTCGCGCAGTCCGGCGCCGACGGATGGATCGCCGCCGCGCAGGATGAATTGCGTCGTGCGCTCGACCTCACCGCGGGTCCGTTGATGCGCTGCCGCTACATGCGCGGGCCCTCTGGCGGCGACCTGATCGTCACCGTGCACCACACCATCATCGATGCCGCGTCCGCGCCGCACCTTTTGGGCGAGCTGCTCGCCCACTGCGCCGGCCGGCGGCCGGCCGGGGAGGGGGACACGGCGAGCGAGGGTCAGGGGCCGGCGTCTTCCCTGTTTCCCGCGGACTACACCGGCCTGCGATTTGTCCGAGCGGCGGCTGGATTCATGCGGCGTCAGATGGCCGACGAGGTGACATTCCGGTGGCGGTCGATTGGCGTGCGCAAGCCGCCCATCGCCGCGACCGGCCGTTGCTGCATTCTTCCCGTCCGCTTCCCGGGCGCGCTCACGGCTGCGCTGATTCGGGCCAGCCGTCGTCAGCGCGTCACGCTCAACGCGATCCTGAGCGCCGGCATGATCGCGGCGGTGCAGCGCCGGCTGTACCCAGGGCGGCGGGCCCCGCTGCGCCACATCATCTTTGCCGACCTCCGGCCACGTTTGCGCGCCACTGTTCCGGCGGGCGTGCTCGGGTGCCTGCTCTCGATGTTTCGTTTCACCGTGATGGTGGAGCAGGATCCCGATTTCTGGGCGCTCGCGCGCGACATTCAGGCGTCCACGATGCGCGCCGCGCGTTCCGGCGAGCGCTACGTGTCCTACGCCATGAGCCCGGGGATCATGAAGATGATCCTGGGCTTGAAAACACTCCGCATGGGCGCCACCGCGCTCAGCTACAGCGGGCCGACCGACATGCCCGTCAGCTACGGATCCTTCGAGGTCGTCGGGTTGCACGCCTTCACGGCCAACATGACACTCGGGCCCGAGTACAGCGCGCTCGTTCGCCTTTTCCTGGGTGAGCTGAAGTGGGACATCATGTACCTGGATTCCGACATGGACGCGGCCGGGGCGCAGATGATCGCGCGCGAGATGCAGGCGATTCTGGAAGGTGCGGCGGCATGCTGATTGAACTCGAGGACGTGTGCCGTACGGTCGGCCTCGTGCTGGGCCGGCGGGCTGCGAAGGCCGACGACCGCCTGATGGAGGACCTCGGCGCCGAATCCATGGACGTTCTCGGCGTCATGGTTACGCTCGAAGAGAAATACGGCGTCACGATCGACGAAGCCGCAATGGCCGGCGTGTCGACGGTGCGCGACTTGTATGACGTTGTGCTGAAGAGCCCACATGCCCGCAATCCAGCCGCGGACCCTCCTCGATCTGCTTGAACAGCGCCGCGCTCTGACGCCGCAGGAGGCCGCGTTCTTCTGGGAGGATCAGCCCTTCTCGTTCGAGAGGGTCTGGCGGGGCGCCAATCGCTTCTCGGCACTCATGCTGGAGCTCAGCGTGGCGCGCGGGGATCGCGTCCTGATTCGTCTGGGGAACGGACCGGACTTTTTCGAGGCCTTTTACGGCGTGCTGCGGGCCGGTGCGATCGCGGTTCCGCTGTTCCCCGGCGCCGGCACGGAGCGCGTCGCGGCTCTGGCGCGGCTCTGTGGCGCGACACTCGTGGTGGATGCCGGCACGAACCGCGAAGACATCCCGGGCGTCCGCGCCGTGTGTGTGGCCGACAGCGCACAGTGCCAGCTGCCCGCGTCGTTTCCCGAAGTAGAGCCCGACGAGTTGGCCTTCCTGCAGTACACCTCGGGCAGCACGGGCAGCCCCAAAGGCGTGATGCTCTCCCACCGTGGGCTGCTCACTAACCTGGCGCAGTTGGTAGCGGGCATGTCGATAACGTCGTCGGACTGCTTCGTGAGCTGGCTGCCCGTGTTCCACGACATGGGCCTCATCTTCATGACTATGGTGCCCTTTTTCCTGGGCGCGAAGCTCGTGCTGTTGCCGACCTCGCTCGCCAACGCGAGGCTCTGGCTCTCCGCCATCGCGCGCCATCGAGGCACGGTTACCGCGGCGCCGGACTTCGCGTACCGTCTCGCGCTGCGGCTCGTGCGCGAGCCGAGCGCCTACGATCTCTCCAGCCTGCGGGTGGCGCTCGATGCTTCCGAACCGGTGCGGCCGAGCACGCTCGAGGCATTCGAGCGGGCATTCGGTCTGCGCCATGTGCTGATCGCAGGCTACGGACTGGCCGAGGCCACGGTCGGCGTGAGCACCTGGACGCCGGGAACGGCGCCTCTCGTCGACGCCCGCGGCGTGGTGAGCGTAGGCCGTCCATTCCCGGGCATCGATATCCAAATCATCGAGGACGACAAGCCTCTGCCCGGGGGACGCATCGGCGAGATCGCCGTGCGCAGCCCGGCCAACACGCGCGGGTACTTCAGCGACGAGGCGGAGACCGCGCGCTTGTTCTGGCGGGAGGCGTACATTCGGACGGGCGACCTTGGTTATCTCGACGGGGCCGGGCATCTCTTCATCACCGGGCGCCTCAAGAACATCATCAAACACGGCGGCGGGACCATTTTTCCGCAGGACGCCGAGCAAATCGCCGATGGCCTCGGGGCCATCCGCCGCAGTGCGGCCGTGGGCATCGATTCGGGCGGCCCCGAGGGCGAGCAGCTCTACGTCTTCGCGGAATTATCGAGGCCCGGCGGCTATGACGAGCCTGCCCTGCACGACGCGGCCGTGGAGGTCGTGCAGGCGATTCACGCGCAGCTCGGCGTTCGACCCTGGCGCGTGTACCTGCTCCGGCCGCATTCGATTCCGCTCACGCCGAACGGCAAGACTCAGCACGCGACGCTGCGGGAGCTGTACACGTCGGGCACGCTGCGGGCTCGCAACGCGATTCTCTTTCCGGACTATTGAACCGGCCTCGCAGACCGGCAACGACTATCGCCACTCGCCCACGCTTTCAGCCGGAGGTCAGTGTCCTGGCGCCCTGTAGGTGACCGACTTCTTCGTCGCGAGGTCCATGTCCTCCGGCGTCAGCAGCACAACGGTCTTCGAGTGGACCGCGCCTGACGCATTGATGGCGACCGAAGCTGCCACCACGCTGGCGTGATCGGGCGCATCGATGATGACGTAGGCGTCATCGTCGCCGAAGGCGAAGTAGAAGGCCTCCAGCCTGGCCCCAGCGCTCTTGATGGCCTGCTCCGCCGCCTCGCGGCGCTTCGTTCCGCCATCCTTCAGCAGGCCCTTGGCTCCATCCGCGGTGTACGACGCCGTGATCAGATACTTCCCCATTACTTCACCCTCCTTTGGCTACGAAGGCACGAGGGGTCCCGCCGCGAGGCGGACGTCTATTCACAGACGGCCACTCCTCGATCGGGCCGATGTTAGCGCGAGTTGCTGCGCGCCGGTGACGATCTTACGAAGGGAATTCCGTTCGCCATGCCACGCCTCACTCCTGGCGGTCAGGGTTCCCAGGGCTACCGGGGCGTCCGGCGGCGGCCGATCCGGCCGACCGGAGACGGCGACGCAGAGTCGCAACCGAGATGGCCAGCTGCGCAGCCGTGCGTCGATGGTTCCCGCCGTTACGGTGGAGGGTGGCGACGATGTGCTCCAACTCCAGTTGATCGAGTGATTTGATCGCCGATGCGCCGCCCGGCTCGCGCACGGACTCGGGCAGGTCGGCCACGTCAACGCGCGGACCGCGCGTCACGGTGCAGGCGTGCTCGAGCACGTGTTCGAGCTCCCGCACGTTACCGGGCCACCCATACTGCAGCAGCCGGTCGAGGGCTCGCGGCGTGAAGCCGACGATGCGTCGCGCCGCCAGCCCCGCGGCGCGCGCGAGCAGCTCGCTCGCCAGCGCCGGCAGATCCTCCCGCCGCTCGCGCAACGGCGGCACGTTGAGGGAGAGGACGCGGACGCGCCAGTACAGGTCCTCGCGAAACCGCTGCTCGGCCACCTCGACGCGAAGGTCGCGGTTGGTGGCGACGACGAACCGGACGTCGACCAGGCGATCGGACGTCTCGCCAAGCCGGCGGACCTGGCGCTCCTGCAGGATGCGCAGGAGCTTGACCTGCATCGCGGCGGAGACATCGCCGACCTCGTCAAGGAAGAGCGTGCCGCGATGGGCGGCTTCGATGATGCCAGGATGGTCGTGCGCGGCGCCCGAAAACGCGCCGCGGGCATAGCCGAAGAGCTCGCTCTCCAGCAACGTGTCCGGAAGCGCGCCGCAGTTCACCGCAACGAACGCCGCCGCCGCCCGCGGCGACGCGTCATGCAACCACCGGGCGACCCGCTCCTTCCCGACGCCGCTCTCGCCCGTGATGAGGACGGTGTAGGCCGTGGGGGCGAACTTGGCCGCGTCCGCCCACAGGCGACGCATGGCAGGACTGCGGGTTCGACTCCACGACCTGGAGACTTCAGCTTGGCGGGTCGTGGCGTGATCCGTCAGGACGCGGGACAGGTTGGCGATCGTTGGTGACGACGATCAGCTCCAGCGTTTCGGCTGGGTGCCGGTAATGTTCCAGCACCGCCCCGATGCGCGCGAGCTCGGCGAACGCGTCGGCGGCGGTGCGGTGTGACGAGACGACGGTCGCGTGCTCGAGGCGCCGTTCTCCGTCGGCGTAAGGCTGCACGATGTGGAACAGGAAAGGATCCGGTCTTTTCATGCGGTTACGCAGCAGAGACAGGGCACGCTCGATGCCACACGGTGGACCGCGCGGAGGACGAGCGGCGATCGATCGCGCAATCTATTCGGCCATCACTAGTTGCCGCCGCGGGCGCCGTTGAGCGCCAGGCGGCCTGGAGCGACGCTTGGCGGCCAATGGAGTGGCCGGTTTGACGCCACGGGCGGAGTCGCAAGGGCTAGTGGCCCGTCGCTAGGCAAATTATGGCGGGCGGCGAAGCGGCGCTCTTGGCATGGCCAACTGGCTGGCCGCCGTAGACAGGATTTCGACCCGCCACGGCGGGGCGACGGCGTTACCCCGATTTGACAGACCCGTTACCAGCTCGACAACCCCAGCCGTTATTGTCCAGCGGCCTTCTTCACAGATTGTCACCTACTCACGAGGTTCTTCCGACTACAGCCAGGTCCTCCAGATGGCGCCCGGCACCTTCAGCGTGGCCTCGAACGGGCCGGGGCTGGGCGATACGAAGACGTATTTCCGGGGATTCGCGGACGGCCAGTACAACATGACGTACGACGGCATCCCGTTCAACGACACGAACGATCCGACGCACCACTCGTGGGTGTTCTTTCCGGCACAGACCATCGGATCGACGATGTTCGATCGCAGCCCGGGATCGGCGGTCACGATCGGACCGTCGACCTATGGCGGATCCGTCAACCTCATTTCCCGATCGCTGAACACCGACCCGGAGATTGCCGGCACCGTGTCGTACGGGTCCTTCAACACGCGTCTGTTCGAGGCTGAATTCAATTCAGGCCGCTTCGGCGCAGACGGCAAGTCACGGCTGATCATGAACGCGCACGACATGCGATCCGATGGCTACCAGACCTACAACTATCAGCAGCGCGATGCCTTCTCGGCGAAGTATCAGTACACGATGAGCGACAACACGCAGCTGACGGCGTTGACCTCCATCATGCAGCTCCACTCCAACACGCCGAACCAGAAGGGCGCGACGCGTGCGCAGGTTGCACAGTTCGGCGACAACTTCCTCATGTCGGGCGATCCCGCATCGCCGCTGTACTACAAGTTCAACTTCTACAACATCCCGACGAACTTCGAGTACTTCGGCGTGCGCACGATCCTCGGGAACGGCTGGTCGATCGACAACAAGACGTACACGATGCGGTACTACAACAAGCAGAACTACAACGGGCTCACCACGATCTCGCCCACGAGCGCGACGGACAAGCTGAACAGCTACTGGAAATGGGGTAACAACCTTCCAACCTGACCGTCACGCCCGGCATCAAGTACGCCTACTACAAGCAGAACTTCACACAGCTGGCCGACAACGGCAAGACTGTCGGCAACCTCAACGGCGCTGCGTCAGTGACCCACGCGGCACAGTACGACACGTGGCTGCCGTCCCTCGATGCGCATTACCTGGTACAGCCCTACTGGTCCGTCTACGGCCAGTACGGCAAGGGACAAAACATTCCGCCCACGAGCGTGTTCGACGTGAAGAACGCGGCCGTTGGCACGCTGCCGAAGCCGATTCTCACCAACACCGTCCAGTTCGGCTCCGTCTGGAAGGCGCGGCGCGCCACGCTCGACGTCGACGTCTACCACATCAACTTCCAGAGCAACTACTCCTCGACGCTCGATCCGGTCAGCGGCGACACGGTGTACTTTCTCGGGCCCGAATCGGTGACGCGGGGAATCGAAGCCGAGAGCACGCTGCTCGTCGGCGGCGGCGTGGCGATCTATTTGAACGGCACGGCGGGCAGCGCGAAGTATGTGACCAACCAACAGTGGGTTCAGAACGCGCCAAAGGACACAGAGACCATCGGCATCACGTACAACCTCGCCAACTGGAACGTCGGCCTGTTCAGCAAGCGCGTGGGTCAGATGTACAACGACAACGGCGCGATTCACCAGGCCATCGCCATCGACCCGTTCAACATCACCAACCTGTTCGTCAATTACACCGTGCGGGGCACGTCGAGGCTCGCCCAGAGCAAGATCCGCCTGGCGATCAACAACCTGACGGACAGCCATGCGATTACCGCGGTGACACTGGCATCGACCGCGTCGAACGCCCCGTCGGCCGGTGACGTGTTGACGCTGATGGCGGGCCGGAGCGTGGCGGTGGCGTTGACCGTCGGCGTGTCGCCGCGGAAGCCCTAGCCACGAAGGCACGAAGGGTACGAAGGTGGGCTGAAGACTCTGAGGCGGGCCGAAGACTCATGGTCGCGTGCAGTTGCCTCGCCCAAAGATCAAGATTCTCAGGGTTGGACAGGCTCGTAAGAAATCGAGGGGCGTAGGCAACTGCACGCGA
>DASZFS010000156.1:0-2475 GCA_035939575.1 Vicinamibacterales bacterium
CGTGGTGGTCACGGACAAGGAGGGCAACATCGTGTTCGTCAACCGCGCGGCCGAAGCGATGACTGGGTACGACCGCAGGGCGCTGGTAGGCCAGGCGGTGGAGACCCTGGTCCCGGAGAGATGGCGCGGCATCCACGTGCGTCACCGCCGCAGCTTCTACACCCGCGGCGCGCCCCGGCTGATGGGCGACGGCACCAAGAACTTCAGCCTGCGCCGCAAGGACGGCGCGATCGTCCCGGTCGAGATCTCGCTCGGCCCAGTCGGCGCGGATACCGTGGCCGTCGTCCGCGACGTCACCGAGCGACGCCGGATGGAGGCGGCCCTCGAGCACCGCGCCCTCCACGACCCACTGACCGACCTCGCGAACCGGTCGCTGTTCTTCGATCGCCTCCGCCAGGCGATCCACGCCGCGCGGCGGGACGGCTCGCAGGTGGCGCTCGTGATGCTCGACCTCGATGGGTTCAAGGCCATCAACGACACGCGCGGCCACGCGACCGGCGATGCGGTGCTCACGGAGTTCGCCAGCCGCATGCGCCTCGGCCTCCGTGCCACCGACAGCGCGGCTCGCCTCGGAGGTGATGAGTTCGCGTGGATCCTGCCGAGGGTGAGCAGCCGCCGCTCCGTCGAGGCGATGGTGCGGAAGCGCCTGGCGGTCGCGCAGGAGCCGGTCAGCCTCGGCGGGCAGACGATCGAGGTGGGTGTTTCAGCCGGAATCGCGATGTACCCGGACGACGGGCAGGACACCGACACGCTGATGCGGCGCGCGGACCGCGCGATGTACACGGTCAAGCGCCGGCATCACGTCCCCGCGCGCGAGAGCGAGCCAACGCTAACCTGACCCTTCGATTTGGGTCCAGTTGCGGTTTTTGCCGCGCTCGAGCAGGAGGCGCATGCCCTCGTCGGCCGCCTTCCCCGATCCGGAACGATCGGACCGCGGATATCGTGCTGGGAGGGCGACGGCATGGTGGTGGCGGTCGGTGGCGTCGGCAAGGTGTCGGCGGCGCTCGCGACCCAGTTTCTGCACGACGCGTTCAAGCCTCGGTGCATCGTCGCCATCGGCCTGGCGGGCGAGCTCAACGCTGAGCACTCGCGCGGCCACGTCATCGTCGCGTCGGCCGCGATCCAGCACGATCTCGATGCGCGACCGCTGATGCCGGCGCGCGGTGTGATTCCTTCGCTCGGCGTGGCCGCGATCAACGCGGACGCCGCGGTCGCGGAAAAGCTGCTGGTGGCGGCCAAACGAGCTGTCGAGAACCCGCGCATCGTCCGCTCCGGACTGGTTCTGACAGGCGACCAGATAATCACGTCGAAGGCTGCGCGTGAAGCGATCGCCCGCGACTTCCCAGACGGGCTGTGCGTCGACATGGAGACCGCAGCCGTCGCGCAGGTCGCGCAGCAGAACCTCCTGCCGTGGGGTGCGGTGCGCGTCACATCTGACAAGGCCGACGAGACATTCGACCTCGAGGACGTCATCGACTTCGGCGTGAACACGGCGGGCGAGCTGTTCGCGCGCATCATCGGCGACGTGGTGACGGAGCTGTGATCGACACGGCGCTCCGCTGGATGACGGCGCACGAGGCCGCCTCTCACGTGAACGCCGGCGAGCTCGATCCTCAGGACGTCGTGAGGGCGCACCTCGACGCGATCGACCGGTACGACGGCCGGATCCATGCATACATCCACGTCGACCGCGACGCGGAATCCACTGCTGGGATGACGCTTGCGGTCAAGGACAGCCAGCCGGTCAGGGGAATGCCCTACACCTATGCCACACCGTCGTGGCGAGACCGGATCGCCACCGAGGACGCTGTAGCCGTCGCCCGCGCTCGTGGTGCCGGCATCGCGATCCTGGGCAAGACGAACCTCCCCGAGCTGGCCGCGTCCATCGGCTGCACGAACACGCTGTTTCCGCCGACGCACAACCCGTGGCGGCAGGGAATCACGCCAGGCGGATCGAGCGGAGGAAGCGGTGCGGCGGTGGCGGCGGGCATGTGCACGTTCGCCCTGGGCGGGGACACCGGCGGCTCGATCCGGATCCCCGCGTCGTGCTGCGGCGTCGTCGGCGTTCGACCCACTCCCGATCGCGTCCCCTCGGAGGAGGTCGACGCCACCGTGCTGCAGTCGCGCGGTCCGATGACCCGTTCGGTCTCCGACGCGCGGTTTCTCTTCGCCGTGATGACGGCCACGCTGCCGCCGGCGCCGGCCGCCCGCCGCGCGCGGCGGATCGGTTTCGCATCCGAGGGGGCCGACCCCGCATGCGCCGAGGCGTGCCGGCGGGCGGCGGATGCCCTCAGGGCCGCGGGGCATATGGTCGAGGAGATCGCCTGGAATCCCAAACCCGTCACCGAGGGCTACGCGGTCGTGCGCCGGGCGAGCATGGCGAGCTTTCCGGCCGACCTATCGACGTTTGGGGCCGGCATCCAGAAGCTCGCCGCCGAGGGCCGCGACCTGGGGGCGATGGACTACTTCCACGCG
>DASZFS010000157.1:0-21580 GCA_035939575.1 Vicinamibacterales bacterium
CTTGAGAAGAGGACATTATTCGAGCTTTTTCCGGATCGCGTCCAACATGCCGTTGATGAACCCCACAGACCCCTCGTGAGAGAACGTCCGCGCGAGCTCGAGCGCTTCGTTGATCACGACAGCCGGCGGCGTCGACGTGTCGCGCAGGAGCTCGCAGATCGCCATACGGAGAATCAGGCGGTCCACCACGGCCAGGCGCTCGAGCCGCCATTTCTCCGACGTGCCGGCGATGAGCGGGTCGATCGCGTCGAGGCGGCCGACCGTGTCGCGCGCCAGCGCCGCCGCGAACGCGCGAAACTCGTCGGACGGCGGATCGGCATTCGGCCACTGATGCGCGAAGAACGTGTCCGTCGCGCGCGTCACGTCGTGACGGCCGATTTCCCACTGATACAGGATCTGCAGCGCCGCCTCCCGAGCCCGATGCCTCGGGTCTTTCTTCACGCCGCGGGCCTCATCATGGACGTCGGGCCAGCCCGGCGACGATATCGCTCATCTCGAGCGCCGCGAGCGCCGCTTCGTGCCCCTTGTTGCCGGGTCCCTCACCGGCGCGTGCCAGCGCTTCTTCCGCCGAGTTCGTCGTGAGCACGCCAAAGGCCATCGGCACGCCGGTTGCCGCCGCGGCGCTCGCGAGCCCCTGCGCGACCGCCGACGAGATGTATTCGAAATGCGACGTCTCGCCCCGAATCAGACACCCGAGACAGACGACGGCGTCGAAGCGGCCGGTCTCTGCGGCATGTTGGGCCGCGAGCGGGATTTCGAAGGAGCCGGGCACGCGGACGATCGTCACATCGCCCGCGTCGACGCCGGCGGCGGCCAGCGCCGCCAGCGCGCCGTTCTGCAGCCTGTCGGTCACGAAGGCGTTGAACTTCGCCACGACGACCGCGATCCGGCGCCCGGCGCCGCTCCCGCTGTATTCGATGGTGATCACGTTCTACTTACCCGTGAACTCGGCCTTTCGCTTCCCCAGGAATGCCGTGGTCCCCTCGCGCATGTCGTCCGTCGAGGCGACGAGCCCGAAGAGCGCCGCCTCGTATTGGCAGCCATCCGCAAAGGGCATCTCCGTTCCCCGGTTGATCGCATCGATGATGTAACGCACGGCGATCGGCGCGCCTGCTGCCAGTTGCGCGGCCAGCTTGCGCGCTTCGGCCGCCAGATCGGCCGCCGGCACGACCCGATTGACCAGGCCGATGCGCCGTGCCTCGTCCGCGGAGATCGGCGTGCCGGTCAGGATCATCTCCATCGCCTTGCCCTTGCCGACGAGCCGCGGGAGCCGCTGCGTGCCGGCGTAGCCCGGGATGAGACCGAGCGAAACCTCCGGCTGGCCGAGCTTGGCCGTGTCAGCCGCGACGCGGAGCGTGCAGGCCATCGCGAGCTCGCACCCGCCGCCCAGGGCATAGCCATTGATCGCGGCGACGACTGGCTTCCCCAGGCCCTCAATGGTGTCGAACAGCCGCTGTCCCTTCAGCGCATGCTCCCGTGCGCTCGTCGGCGTCTGGACGGCCAGCTCGTTGATGTCTGCGCCCGCCACGAACGACTTGTCGCCTGCGCCGGTCAGAATCACCGCGCGAATGGACGCGTCCTGTCCCAGATCGAGCACGGCGTGTTGCAGCTCGTCGAGGGTCGCCGCGTTCAGCGCGTTCAGGACCTTGGGACGGTTGATCGTGACCAGCGCGATCGCGGCGTCGCGCTCGAGCAGCAGGTTGTCGAAGGACATGGCGAATCAGAGAGGAAACGGATACATGAGCCAGCCAAGAACGACGGCGGATACCAGAAACCCGGCGAACATCAGGCCACCGAACCGCAGCTGCTCCCGCGTGTCGTCCTTGGCAATCACGGCAAAGACCAGCGACACGAAGAACGCGAACAGCGCCAGCAGCAAGAGGTGACTCTGCATCAGCAGCCGGCGCTCATTTTCGCCCCATGGCGATGTCGTAGGCGTCGATGACCACGAGCAGATTCAGCAGACCGGCGACGATCAGGAAGGCGTTCCCGTATTCGTAGGTGATTGCGCGGACATCGCCGGCACCGAAGCCGAGCGCGCTGGCGGCGAAATACGCGAGGCCCACGCCCAGATCGGCAACCGCCGCCAGGCCGACGAGCGGCTCCGAGAGGTCGAACGGAAACAGCCGGCCGTGAATCGCCAGGCCGATGGCGAACATGAGCGGCAGGGCGACCAGGAAGACCAGGCCTTTACTCCGGCGGCCGAGCCACAGATGACCGGCGCCGGGGATGGCCCACGACGCGAGACACAGCAGCACGAGCCCACCTGACTGTGTCTGTTCGGCAGCAGTGGCGCGCACGATCGGAGTTTACCTCATGATTCGGGCTGGTCGAGGTTCACCAGCACGAGCCACGACACCGTCGCGCCCAACACGAAGCCGGCCGCCGCGCGGACCGCGTTCGAGGGCGTCACGCCCGTCGTCCACTCGTAGACGAGCGTCAGGATGGTGGGCAACGAGGCCAGGAGCGCAAGGGCGACCCGCACGAGCCGCGGGAAAGGACGCCCGCCCACGTGGCCAATCATCGCGACAATCGCCGCACCCGCGTAGATTCCGGCGCACCGCGCGCAGACCGGCAGCTGGCGCCCCCACAGGTAGAACGACCGCTCCGGGAGCTGGTGGCATACGACGCCGCCCACTCCGTAGACGAGCAGCGCAAGAAGGTACGCCGGAACGGGCGGCGCCGGTCGTGACGCGGCGTAGGCCGCTAGGGGCAGCGCCACGCTCCACGCGACTGAGGCTCCGGCGAACGCGCGCCGCAGAACCGTTGTCCGGCTCGCCATCTCTCCTGAATGGTACACTCTCGCCGTGCCGGCCGAGCCATCCTCGTCGCGTCATCTCGCGGGCGTTGCGCTCGTCTCCGGCACGCTGTTGATGACCGAGCTCGCGCTCACGCGGATCTTCTCGGTCATCATGTATTACCACTTCGCGTTCCTCGCGATCTCCATCGCGCTGTTCGGCGTCAGCGCGAGCGGTGTGCTCGTCTACATCGCGCGAAGGACGCTCGAACGGCGGCCAACCGACCAGCTGCTCGCAGGTGCCGCGCTCGTCTACGCCGCCTGCACGGTGGTCTCCCTCTTCGTGCTCGTTCGCCTGCACGTCGGTCTGAGCTACTCGCCCCAGAACCTCCGGCTGATGCTCACGATTTATGCCCTCGCCGCTTTCCCGTTCTTCACTGGCGGCTCGGTCGTCACGATCGCCATCTCGCGTCTCACGGCGCGGATCAACGCGGTCTACGCGGCGGATTTGATCGGCGCGGCTGGCGGATGCCTCGTGCTGATCCCGCTGCTCGACCGGCTCGGCGCCCCCGGCGTCGTGCTGACGGCCGCGGGGCTCGCGGTCGCCGCGGCCGGGCTCTTCGCGCCGGCGATCAGCCGCGGCCGGGTCCTCGCGGTCGGCATGGCGCTTCTGGCGCTTACGATCGCTGGGCAGGTGTCGGGCATTGCGGCGTTCGATGTCGTCGATACCAAGGGGCACAAGGGCGACCGTGTGCTCTTCAGCAAATGGAACTCATTCTCGCGGATCGGCGTGTACGAGCGGGAGCACGGTGACTGGTCGCTCAGCGCGTCGTACACCGGACCGCGGCCTGACTCGCGGTTCATGGACATCGACTCGGCGGCCTCGACGCCGATTCTCCGCCTCGACACGGATCTCTCGAACGCTCAGTACCTGCGCTACGAGCTGACCGCCCTCGCCTATCAGCTGAAGGATCCCGGCTTCAGCGCGCTCGTGATCGGGCCTGGCGGAGGCCGAGATCTCGCGTCGGCGCTCGTCTTTGGTGCGAGCCGCGTGGACGGCGTCGAGATCAACCCGATCATTGCCGACGACGTGATGCGCGGGCAGTTTCGCGAATACTCCGGCGGCATCTACGCCAACCCTCGTGTGACGATTGCCGTTGACGACGGCCGAAGCTTCGTCCGGCGGTCGACGCGCCGTTACGACGTGATTCAGGCCTCGCTCGTGGACACATGGGCGGCGACCGCGGCCGGGGCCTACACGCTGACCGAGAACACGCTCTATACCGTCGATGCGTTCGATGACTACCTCAACCACCTGACGGACAATGGCGTGCTGACGATCACGCGCTGGGTGTTCGACGGACTGCGGCTGGTCTCTCTGGCGCAGGAGGCCTGCGCGCGGCGCGGCTGGCCGCTCGCGGACAGGCTGATGATCGTCCGGCACGAGCGCGTGGCGACGTTCATGCTGAAGGGCTCGGCGTTCACCCCCAGCGAGACCGCACGCGTGCAGGACACGGCTCGACGGCTCGGATTCGAGGTGCTCTATGCGCCGAGCGCCGCCGTCCCGGGCGCCGGGAGCAGCGTGGCCAGCGCCAGCGGCGACGCCAGCATCCCCACCGACGAGTGGGTCGACGGGACGCGGACCGGCGACTATGGCCGGCTGGTCACAGCCCCGGATCGTGAGCGGTTCTATGAGCAGTACGCGTCGGATATCAGGCCGACGACTGATGACCGTCCGTTCTTCTTCCACACGACGAAGCTGAAGAACCAGTTCGATGTCGCGTTCGGGCGATCCATGCTGTTCGGCAACGGCCTGAGCGCGCTGCTCACGCTGCTGGCAATCTCCGTCGTCCTGGTCGCCCTGTTCGTCGTCGGCCCGCTCGTTGTCGCGGACCGGGGGATTGAGCATCCGCGGGGCTGGTTCCCATGGCTCGTGTATTTCGGCGCCCTGGGTGCTGGCTTCATGTTGATCGAGGTGTCGGTGCTCCAGCGGTTCGTCCTGCTGCTCGGTCACCCTGTGTATTCCCTGACCGTCACGCTGTTCTCGCTGCTGCTCGGCACCGGGCTCGGCGCGGCGTGGAGCCGGCGACTCGACGAGCGAACGCTGCGACGTTCGGCCGTCCGCGGCCTGCTGGCCATCGCCGCAATTGCCGTTGTGGTGGTCGCGCTGCTGACCCCGCTGGTCACGTGGGCGATTCCGTTTTCGCGTGGTGTCCGTATGGGCATCGCCGTCGTCACGCTGGTCCCGATCGGCTTTGCGCTGGGCCTGCCGATGCCGACGGGGCTCCGGATGCTCGCCCGGCAGTCGCCGGAGCTCGTCGCGTGGGCCTGGGGCATGAACGGCGCCCTGTCGGTGCTCGGGGCGACGCTGGCCATCTTCATCGCGATGAATTGGGGATTTGCGGTCACCCTGCTGGCCGCCGGCCTGACTTATCTGTTTGCCCTGACCGCGTTGTTGGCTGCTCCACAAGTCAAGCTATAACAGCAACTTACGAGCGCTACGGAACCTGTACGCCGTTCCGTCGTCTAACAACGTTAGACGATTGAACACTGTTCACCCGAGTTCAAGAGCGACGGCTCAACGAGGATCATGGGAATCAAAGAACGGCATGAGCGCGACCGCGAGGCGGTGAGTCGAGCCATTCTCGACGCGGCGCGTGAGCTCTTCGTGGCCGAGGGCTATCAGAACGTCTCGATCCGCAAGATCGCTGAGCGGATCGAGTACAGCCCCGCCGCCATTTACAGCTACTTTCCGAGCAAGGACGACATCTTCTTCGCGCTCGCCGAGGAGGGCTTCCGGTTGCTCGGCAACCCCGGAACGCCGGAGCACCAGGCGGAGCGTCTCGCGCTCTCGCCGCTCGAGCGGCTTCGATCCATCTTCTGGCATTTCTACGAGTTCAGCCGGGCGCAGCCCCAGTATTTCGCGCTCATGTTCGTTGATCGGAGCGTGCCGCGCATCAGCCGTGAGTACGAGCGCTTCGCGTTCGCCCGCGAGATGAAGCAGAGCATCGTCGCCGAAATCGAATCGTGCATCGCGTCTGGTGCGCTGCCAGCGTCGCTCGACCCTGTGGCAGCCATGCGCGCGTTGGGCGCCGGCCTCCTCGGCGTCGCGGTCATGAGCGTGTCGGACCGGCTCGCGCCCGACGAGGACGCCGACCGGATGGCGGCGAACGCGCTGGACGTCACCCTCGCCGGTCTCAAGACCGGCATCAGCCTGCAACCCATCATGAATGACCCCTGCGCGTTCAGCGAGGCATCGTCCGAGGCACCGTCCTCCGGCGAACGCGCGACTGCCGTTGAGGAGCATCGATGAATCGCCTGCGCACGATCCCGTTCCTGGCCTCCGTCCTCGCCGCCGCGCCGCTCGTGTGGACCGCGTGCAGCTCTGGCGACGCCAAAACCAGAGACGCGGCGCCGCCGCCCTCGGCCGTCGCGGTGTCCGCCGTCGCCGCCACGGCGCAGCCGATTGCGCGGTTCATTCGCGCGACCGGCTCGTTGATGGCCGAGGAGCAGGCGGACGTCGCGGCTGAGACCGCCGGGCGCGTAGTCGCCGCCCCGGTGGAGCGCGGCACCGCGGTTGCGCAGAACGCCGAGCTCGTCCGGCTCTCGCCGACGGAGACCGATGCCCAGCTGAAGGAGGCCGACGCCAACGCTGCGCAGATCGAGGCGCGTCTCGGCATCGGCGCCGGGAGTGCCCTCGACGTCAACGCGGTGCCCGAGGTCCAGAACGCGAAGGCGTCGTACGACCTGGCGCAGAGCGAGTTCGCGCGGATCAAGTCACTGCTCGATCAGCGCGTCGTGTCGCAGTCGGAGTACGACCAGCGGCGCACGCAGATGGAAGCGGCGCGCCAGCAGTACGAAGCAGCGAAGAACAGTGCCGCACAGCAATACCAGTCGCTCCAGGCGGCGCGCGCGCGCGTCGATCTGGCGCGGAAGGCGTTCGCCGACACGGTGGTCCGCGCCCCCTTCCAGGGCGCCGTGGCCGAGCGACTCGTCTCGGTAGGCGATTACGTCACCCGAGGCACCAAGGTCGCAGTCGTTGTCCGAGCGAATCCGTTGCGCGTCAAGCTGACGGTCCCTGAGCAGTTCATCTCAGCCGTGTCCATCGGCCAGCCGGTCAACTTCGAGGTGGACGCGTATCCGGGCCGTCAATTCGTCGGCAAGGTGCAGTACGTATCACCCGCCCTGCAAGCCGATCAGCGCGCCCTGACCGTGGAAGCGATCGTGCCGAACCCGAAGGGCGAGCTGAAGCCCGGCCTGTTCGCGACGGCGAGCATCGAGCAGCGCGATCGCACGCCGGCCATCCTCGTGCCGTCCGAGGCAGTCCAGACCAGCGCCGGCACGGGCCGCGTGTTCGTCGTCAACGGCGACAAAGCCGAGGAGCGCATCATCACGACCGGCCAGGTGGTCGGCAGCCTCGTCGAGATCGCGAGCGGCCTGAAGCCGGGCGAGCGCGTCGCGACGAAGAACGTCGAACGGCTTGCGGACGGCACCCGCGTTCACCCGTAAGAACCTACAACTTAGAACTTAGGACGAAATATATGCAGTGGCTGGCAGCTTTGTGCGTCAAGCGCCCGGTCTTCGCGAGCGTGCTCATTCTCTCGCTGACCGTCGTCGGCGCGTTCGCGTTCACGCTCCTCGGCGTGGACCGGTTTCCGAAGATCGACTTCCCCACGATTCTCGTCACTACGACCCAGCCCGGCGCGGCGCCGGAGCAGATCGAGACCGAGGTCAGCGACAAGATCGAGGAAGCCGTCAATACGATCAGCGGCATCGACGAGCTGCGCTCGATTTCATCGGAGGGCGTGTCCCAGGTCACGATCAGCTTCCTGCTCGAGAAGGATCCGGACGTTGCTGCGCAGGAAGTACGCGACAAGGTGAACGGCGTGCTGCCGCTGCTGCCGAAGACGATCGATCAGCCGCGCGTGGACCGCTTCGATCCCGACTCGGCGCCGGTGCTGAGCCTTGCGTTGACGGCCAACCGCCCTGTGCGCGATATCACCGAGTACGCGGACAAGGTCCTGCGCCGGCAGCTCGAGAGCGTGAGCGGCGTCGGCCAGGTCCTGATCATCGGTGGCCGCCAGCGTCAGATCAACGTGTGGCTGGACGGCAGCCGGCTTCGCGCCTACAACCTCACCGTCACAGACGTCTCGCGCGCCCTGCAGGCGCAGAACATCGAGATCCCCGGCGGGCGCATGGACCAGGGCGGGCAGTCGGTGACCCTGCGCACACGCGGCCGCGTCCAGAGCGTCGCGGAGTTCGGCGACATCGTCATCAAGGCCAGGGACGGACATCCGATTCGCGTCGCCGACGTCGCGCAGGTCGAGGACGGCGAAGCCGACGCCAATACGGTCGCCAACGTGAACGGCGCCAGCACCGTGCTCCTGCAAGTGCGGCGACAATCGGGAACCAACACGGTCGAGGTCGTCAAGGCCGTGCGCGAACGCTTCGATCAGCTCAAGGGCCGGCTCCCAGCCGGTTACGACGCGCGCGTCGTCCGCGACACGTCTGAGTTCATCGAAGCGTCCATTCACAACGTCGAAGAGCATCTGGTCGTGGGGTCGATTCTCGCGGCGCTCGTGGTGCTGCTGTTCCTCTCCAACGTGCGCTCCACCATCATCTCGGCGATCGCCATCCCCACGTCGATCATCGCCACATTCGGCCTGATCTGGTACATGGGCTTCACGCTCAACCTGATGACGATGCTGGCGCTGACGTTGTCGGTCGGCATCGTGATCGACGACGCCATCGTGGTGCTCGAGAACATCTACCGATTCATCGAGGAGAAGCACGATAACCAGTTCCAGGCGGCGATCGATGCAACGCAGGAGATCGGCCTCGCCGTGCTGGCCACCACGCTCTCGCTCGTTGCGATTTTCGTACCGGTCGGCTTCATGGGCGGCATCGTCGGCCGCTTCATGAAGAGCTTCGGTTTGACGATGGCGTTTGCGATCATGGTGTCGCTCCTGGTCAGCTTCACGCTGACGCCGATGCTGTCGTCGCGATACCTGAAGGTCCTGCACAAGAAGGAAGGCAAGAGCGGATCGTCGAAGGACTCGCGCTTCTTTCACGCGATCGATGTCTTCTACACGAGCATCCTCGAGTGGGCGATGGCCCACCGGGCGATCGTTGCCGGCCTCGCGGTGCTCATCCTGTTCTCGAGCGTGCCGCTCTTCATGGTCGCCAACAAGAATTTCATGCCGAACGACGACCAGTCGGAGTTGGAGATCAACCTCCGCGCGCCCGAAGGCACGAGCCTCGAGGGGACCGAGGTCATCACGAATCGCGTGGCCAGCGCGGTCCGCGGGCGGGTGCCCGAGGTCGCGTACACGCTGGTCACCGTCGGCGGCGATCCAACGCAGACGCGCAACCTGGGCAACATCTACGTGAGGCTGAAGGCAATCGAGGATCGGCAGCGCGACCAGTACGAAATCATGAGCTTCATCCGCGAGAAGATTCTGCCTCCGATCGCGGGCGGCCTTCGCACGTCCGTGCAGCCGATCGCCGTGATCGGCGGCGGCGGCGCCCAGGGCGCCTATGTCCAGTTCCTGATCAATGGCCCCGACTTGAAGGAGCTCGAGCGCATCAGCACCCAACTGGTGGCGCGCGTCAAGAAGGTGCCTGGCGTCGTCGACCTCGACACCTCGATGAACGTGGGCAAGCCGGAGCTGTCGGTCCACGTCGATCGGCCGAAAGCCGCCGACATGGGGATCCAGGTCGGAGACGCGGCCGAGGCGCTGCGGCTCCTCGTCGGCGGCGATCAGGTCACGACGTACAACGAAGGCGGCGAGCAATACGAAGTCCACCTGCGCGCCCGCAGCGCAGATCGCAGCACGCAGGCCGGGGTCGGCAACCTGACGGTGCCGTCGTCCCGTCTGGGCAGCGTGACGCTGAACGACGTCGCGGACTTCACCGCTGGCTCGGCGCCGTCCGATATCAACCGGCTGGCGCGGCAGCGGCAGGTGACGGTCTTCTGCAACCTGCTGCCGAGCGCCTCGCAGTCCGCCGTGCAGAGCACGATCCTCGAGGAGTTCCAGAAGCTGAATGCCGGCGGGAACTACCGCGGCGCGTTCACCGGCCGCTCGCGCGAGCTGGGGCGCGCGGCCCAGAATTTCGTGACGGCGTTCGTGCTCTCGCTCGTCTTCATGTATCTGATTCTCGCGGCGCAGTTCGAGTCGTGGCTGCACCCCGTCACGATTCTGCTCTCGCTGCCGCTCACGCTGCCCTTCGCGCTCCTGTCGATCATCATCTTCCGTCAGTCGCTCAATATCTTCTCGGCGCTCGGGCTGCTGGTGCTCTTCGGGGTCGTCAAGAAGAACTCGATTCTGCAGATCGACCACGCGAATCAGCTCAAGGCCACCGGCCTCTCGACCCACGACGCGATCGTCCGGGCCAGCCGCGATCGTCTGCGGCCGATTCTGATGACCACGTTCGCGTTCGTCGCCGGGATGATCCCGCTCATCGTCTCGCGGGGGATCGGCGCCGGCACCAACCATGCGATCGGCTTCGTCATCTTTGGCGGCCAGTCGCTGGCGCTGCTCCTGACGCTCGTTGTGACGCCCGTCGCGTATTCGCTCTTCGACGAGGCGTCGAAAATCCGGGTCTTTACTCACTCAGGTGTGATGATGCGAAGAACAGCACTGCTCCTACTGCTGGCGGCCGGGCTCGCGACGCGCGCGTCGGCGCAGACCGCCGCATCGACTCCCGCGACGCTCCGCCTGTCGGTGGACGATGCCGTGAAGATGGCGCTGGACCACAACGTGGACCTCAACGCCGATCGACTGGATCCGCAGATCAGCGACACCCGCGTCGCTGCCGCTGTCGGGGCGTTCAAGCCAACGCTGAGCACAGGCGTGAACTCGAACAACCAGCTCCAGCCGCCGGCGAGCTTCCTGATCCCGACGGCGACCAGAACCGACGTGGTCACGACCAACGCCGGCGTCGGGCAGCGCCTCCCGTGGTTCGGCACGACGTACGGCGTCTCGTGGTCGTCGTCGCACACCAACAGCAACAGCTTTCTCAACAGCTACAACCCGCTGATCCAGTCCGGCCTCGGGCTGAACGTGTCGCAGCCGGTGCTGCGCGACCTGAAGATCGACAGCGCGCGTCAACAGCTCGCCGTCACGCGGACCAACCGCGACATCGCCGACACGCGTCTGCGGGAGAGCATCGTGCACACGACCGCGTCGGTCAAATCCGCCTACTGGAATCTCGTCTCCGCCCGCGCGACGGTCGACGCGCGCAAGTCCGCGCTCGACCTCGCCCAGGAGCTGGTCCGGGTCAACAAGGCGAAGGTTGACGTCGGCACTGCGCCGCCGCTCGACCTTGTGTCGGCGCAGGCGGAGGTGGCCTCCGACCAGGAGCAGCTCATCATCGCGGAGACCTCCGTCAAGCAGTCAGAGGACGCGCTGCGGATGCTGATCATGGATCCCACGAAGGCCGAAACCTGGACGACCGTAATCGAGGCCGCCGACACACCGCCGATTTCGATTCCGACGCTCGACGTGGACGCCGCCGTGAATCGCGCGTTGACCGAGCGGGCGGACCTCCAGCGCGCGCGGAAGGACATCGAGAACGCCCAGACGAACGTGATCTTCCTCGCGAACCAGAAGCTGCCTGACGTCCGCGTGAACGCGAGCTACCAGGCAAGCGGGCTTGGCGGCACGCAGGTCCTGCGCGCAGGCGGCTTCCCGGGCACAATCGTCGGTCCGGGCGACACGACCGGCTACGCCAGTGTGCTCGGACAGCTCTTCAGCCACGACTACCCGACGTGGACGGTCGGCCTGAGCGTGTCCTATCCGATCGGCCAGAGCATCGAGGAGTCCAACTACGCGCGCGGCAAGCTGGAACGGGCGCAGGCGGATGAGAGGCTCAAAGGCGACCAGGCGCGGGCAATTCAGCAGCTCCGGAACGCGGGGTACCAGGTCGACATGAACGCGAAACGCATCGAGACGACCCGCGCGGCGCGCGAGCTCGCAGAGCAGCGGCTCGACGCCGAGCGCAAGCGGCTGGACGTCGGGATGTCGACCAGCTTTCTGGTCATTCAGGCGCAGCGCGATCTGGCGCAGGCAAGAACCAACGAGCTGAGCGCCGTCCTCTCGTACGACCTGTCGCTGGTGGACTTCGAGGCGCTGCAGCAAGCGGGGCCGGCGCAGGCCTCGGGTACGCTGGGTTCGCAGAGTGCGCAGGGTTCGCAAAGCGAACAAGGGTCGCAGGTGCCGGCCGCGACCGCGCCTCGTCCGGTGACCGCGACGACGCCGTCGATTCCCGGGGTTACGCCGGGGCAATAGGGGAATCCGCATGCCGGCCGCGGAGCGTCTCTGGCGGGTGCGCAAGAACCACACGTGGATCGACGCGCAACTGCACGACTCCGGCCACGCGACGTTCGAGCTGCGCCTGCTCTACGATGGCGATGTGATCCTGAGGCGCGAGTGCGCGACGCGCACGGCCGCGGTGTCATGCGCCGCCGAGCGGCTGCGCGAGCTGCAGCGCGCAGGGTGGAATACGCATTGGTAACAGGTGCGGCTGAGGATCTGACGGCGTGATCGCTGCAGCTGTCGTCGCCGCGACGGTGCTCTCCTACCTGCTGGCCTGGGTCATCGGCGCCCCGGTTCTCGTTCCTGTTCTCAACACCCTCGCCAGCTTTCCATTCATGGTCGCGGCTTTACGCGAGGGCCGCATGCGCGCGGCCGTCGCGCGCATGCTTGTCTGGGCGCTGACCATGGGGGTCTGCGCCACGCTGGCGTCCTATGCGCGCCCTTGGGACGCTGGGAAGCTGTTTCTCCGCGGGGAGGCCTATCGTGCCGAGATGTTTGCGTGGGTGATGAGCGGCCGTGGACCCGAGAGCACGCCGTCCCAGTTCATTCCTCAGCAGGCGGGACACGCGGCGCTGTTCACCGTCCTCGCGGCCGGGACCGGCGGCGTGCTGGCGATGCCGATGGGCGCCGTGCTCATGAATTACATGGGCACGTATGCCGGATCGCTCGCGGCTGCCAGCGGTCGACCGGCGGCGATCGGGCTTCTTGCGTGGCACCCGTGGGCCGTCATTCGCGTGGCCAGCTTCGTCGTCCTGGGCGTGGTGTTGTCTACGCCGTTGCTGTCGCGCATCCTCCGCTTTCGCGTGCGCTGGGACGAAGCGAGAGGCCTGCTCCTGTGGTCGTGTGCGGGGCTGGTGCTGGACGTCGTGTTGAAGTGGGCGCTGGCTCCAACCTGGCAGCGCCTGCTCCTCGGCGTCGCCGGCTGGTAGGGCGGCGGCACAATCAGCGAAGCGTCAACGTCCCGAAGTGCTCCTCGTATCGCTGCGTGAACTCGGCCCACGTGTACGAGTGCCCGAGGCCCCCAAGATGCTCGAGAGCATAGGTCGCCGCGACGCTGCCGAGCCGCGCCGCGGCGGCGTAGTTCAACCCCAGGGCGATGCCTTTCATCAGTCCGCCCCTGTACGCGTCCCCGACTCCCGTGGGATCCACGACGCGGTGCGGGCGAACGGCGGCCACATCGGTCCGGCCGCCGCGCGTCACGACGGATGACCCATCTTCGCCGCGCGTGACGATGAGGGCCGCGGCCTGAGCGACGAGGTCGCCTTCGCTCAGACCGGTCTTCTGCCGCAGCAGCTCCAGCTCGTAGTCATTCACAATCACGATTTCCGCGCCGCGCACGCCCTCGCGCAGCTCGTCGCCGGACATGCGCGCGCACTGCTGGCCGGGGTCGAAGATGTAGCGAATACCCAGCGTCCGGCATTCCTCCGCGTACTGCACCATCGCGCCCGGATCGTTCGGCGCCACGATGGCCAGCCCGCAGTCGCGCACGGTCCGGAACGACAATTGGCCGGCATCGGCCATCGCGCCGGTGTAAAAAGAAGCGATCTGGTTGTTGTCTCGATCGGTGCTGCAGAAGAACGACGCGCAGAACTTGCCGTCAATGACCTTCACGAGCGACGTATCGATGCCCGCCGCGTCGAGCCATCGCTGGTACTCGCCGAAGTCCTCCCCCGCCGTCGCCATGACGAACGGCCGCTCGCCCAGCAGCGCGAGCGTGTAGGCGATGTTGGGCGCGCAGCCGCCGCGCCGCTTGTCCATCGTGTCTACGAGAAAACTGAGACTCACCCGCTGCATATGCTCCGGCAGGAAGTGTTCCGTGAACTTCCCTGGGAACGACATCAGGTAGTCAAATGCGATGGAGCCGGTGATCACGATATTCATTTCATATACTTTCCAATAATCACCGCAAGCTCCTTCTTGATCTGCTCCGGCACCTGCTCAGGCCGCGTGATGATCGCCGTCGCCAGCGCGTCCTGACACCCGCACGTGCGGGCAGCCGTCAGGCGGCCGACTGCCTCTGCGATGGTCTTCTGTGCAGTCACCGCGTTCTGCGTCAGGTTCGCGATGATGAGGTCCACGGTGACCGAATCGTGATCCGGGTGCCAGCAGTCGTAGTCGGTGACCAGGGCGATCGTCGCGTAGCAGATCTCGGCCTCGCGCGCGAGCTTCGCTTCCTGCACATTCGTCATCCCGATCACGTCCATGCCCCACGACCGGTACAGCTTCGACTCGGCGAGCGTCGAGAACTGCGGCCCCTCCATGTTGACGTAGGTGCCGCCGCGGTGGACGGTCGCCCCCACGCTGCTGGCTGCGTCGGCGGCGATCGCCGAGAGATCGGCGCAGATCGGATGCGCGAACGCCACGTGCGCGACGATCCCGCGGCCGAAAAACGTGCTGATCCGGCCCTTGGTGCGATCGAAGAATTGATCCGGCACGACGATGTCGAGCGGCCGGTACTCGTGCTTGAGGCTGCCGACCGCGCTCGCGGATAGAATCCGTTCGACGCCAAGCGCCTTGAACCCGTACATGTTCGCGCGGAAGTTGAGCTCCGACGGCAGAATCCGATGCCCGGCGCCGTGCCGGGCCAGAAACGCCACGCGCCGGCCTCGAAGCGTCCCGATGATGTACGGACCCGATGGGTCGCCGAAGGGCGTCGAGACCGTCCGCTCTTCCCGGTCGGTGAGCTCCGCCATGTCGTACAGACCGGATCCGCCGATGATGCCTATGCCGATGGTCATATCTGGTTGCTGGTTGCTGGTTACTGGTTGCTGGTTGCCGGTTGAACCGTTCGTTTGCCGCCCTCTTCCCTGATGTAGCCCGCTGCGACATGGGGGTCGTGCTCAAAGAACACGAGGATGTCGCGCTCGATCGCATCCCTGACGAACCGCTGCTTCGCCGAGAGCGTGTCGAGGGGGTGCAAATCGTATCCCATGATCCAGGCGTGGGGCAGGTGGGCGATCGTCGGCATCATATCCGCCACGAACGCCGCGACTTTGCCACCTGACTCGATCTCGACCATCTGATGATGCATCGTGTGACCGCCGGTCCTGCGGACCCGGACACCCGGCATGATCGTCCGGTCGTCATCCACGAGCTGGAGCACGCCGGCCTCCGCCAGCGGCGCGAAGTTGTCCGCCAGGTAGCTTGCGCGGTTCCGCTCGTTCGGATGCGTGGCGTCCTCCCACTCACCGCGCCGCACGATGTACTGCGCGCGAGGAAACCGGGGCTTCAGCCTGCCGCTCGCATCGCGCACGGTGAAGCCGCCCGCATGGTCAAAATGCAGGTGCGACGCAAGGACGATATCGATGTCCTCGGGCGCGACACCTGCTTCCGCAAGCGTGTGATCCAGGTTCCGCCGCCGGTCCACACCGTAGATATCGTGGAACTTCTCGCCGTCTTTGTCCCCCAGCCCCGCATCGATGAGCATCGTCCGCGCCCCGCGGACGAGGAGCGGCCGCATCGCGAGCGTGATGCGGTTGCGATCGTCGGCAGGCGCGACCTTTGACCAGAGCGGCTTGGGCACGACACCGAACATCGCTCCGCCGTCGAGACGGATGAAGCCATCGGAGACGGACAGCAGCTCGAAGTTGCCGAACGCAAAGCGACCCACGTCTAATTGAGGATTGGGGATTGAGGATTGCGGATTGGGACTTGAGGATTGAACAATGTGTGATTGCTTGAGCTCGATGAGCACGCCGTGCGCGGACGCGGGGTGCACGAACGCAATCGTCGAGCCTTCAGCGCCGGGGCGCGGCGTCTCGTCGATCATGCGCACGCCGCGGCTCTTGAGCTGCGTGACTGCGGCGTGAATGTCGTCGACGCGCAATGTGATGTGGTGCAGGCCGGGGCCGCGCTTCTCGACGTACCGGGCGATGGGAGAATCGGGCGCGGTGGCCTCGAGCAACTCTAATCTCACACCAGGGGCCCCTACCCCCTGGTCCTTCACACCAGGGGCCCCTACCCCCTGGTCCTTCACTCCAGGGGCCCCTGCCCCCTGGTGCTTCACCTCTCCAACCGGGATGAAGTGCGCGCGCACGCGTTGCGACGCCACTTCTTCGGGGGGCTCGATCTCGAGCCCGAGCGCGTCGCGATAGAAGGCGAGCGCGGCGCCCAGGTCCTTCACGGCGATGCCCACGTGATCGAGTACGGCTCTCATCCTGTCTTCGTGCTCTCGTGGTGCTTCGTGCGGTCGTGGCTCCCAGGGCCCCCAACGGCCCGCCGCAGGAGATTCGTCGCCGCCGTGTACGGATCGAGATCGCGCGCGGCGATCCGATCAACCGTTTCGGCCAGCTCCCCCGGCGCCAGTACGTGCCGCTCGAGATGATCCATGAACCGCTGCGACACGAGCTCGCGCAATCGATACTCGCTCCGGGACTTGCGGCGCGCCGCGTCGGCGCCGTGCGATTGCGCGCGGAACTGCTCGATCGCCGCGACGAGCTCCTTGACGCCGGCGCCCGTCGTGGCCACGGTCTTCAGAATTGGCGGCCGCCATTCACCGCTCGCGAACGTCTGCAGCGCGAGATTGGCCTCCACGGACGCCACCAGCCGATCCGCCCCCTCGCGGTCCGCCTTGTTGACGACGAAGATGTCGGCAATCTCCATGATCCCGGCCTTGAGCGCCTGCACTTCGTCGCCGGTGCCTGGCACCAGCGTCACGACTGACACGTCGGCCGTGCGAATGATGTCCACTTCATCCTGCCCGACGCCGACCGTTTCGATGATGATCACGTCCTTGCCGGCGGCATCCAGTACCAGCGCGGCGTCCGCCGTTGCGCGCGCCAGTCCACCCAGGTGACCGCGCGTCGCCATGCTCCGGATGAAGACGCCCGCATCCTGCGCGTGGGTCTGCATGCGGAGCCGGTCGCCCAGCACCGCGCCCCCGCTGAACGGGCTGGTCGGGTCCACAGCGACGACGCCGACGGTGTGCCCCTGGCCTCGCAGGACGGCCGTCAGCCGATCCACGAGCGTGCTCTTGCCCGCGCCGGGTGGTCCGGTGACGCCGACAAGGTACGCGCGACCGGTTCGAGCGAAGATGCCCCGCACGAGGTCTGCGCTGGACGGATCCTCGTCCTCGATGAGCGAGATCGCACGCGCGATCGCGCGAGGATCGCCGGCGAGCACGCGTTCGGCAAGAGGCGGCGCGGTCGTCACGCGCGGGACAACAGCTGGCGGGCGATGACCAGACGCTGGATCTCGCTCGTCCCCTCGCCGATCGTTGTCAACTTGACGTCGCGGAAGTACTTCTCGGCGGGATAGTCCTTCACGAAGCCATAGCCACCGTGAATCTGCACGCAGTCGTCTGTGACCTTGACGGCAACCTCGCTCGCGTACAGCTTGGCCATTGCCGACTCGAGCGTCGTCCGGCGGCCGCGATCCTTCAGATAGGCCGCGCGATAGGTCAACAGCCGCGCCGCTTCGATCTTGGTGGCGGCGTCGGCCAGCTTCCACTGGATGGCTTGAAACTGACTGATGGTCTTCCCGAATGCCTTGCGCTCCTTCGCGTACGCGAGCGCGGCTTCGTACGCTCCCTGGGCCAGGCCGACCGCGAGCGCGGCTATGCCGATGCGCCCGGCGTCGAGCACCTGCATCGTGTTGACAAAGCCTTGGCCCTCGGCGCCGAGCAGGTGATCGGCGGGAACCCGGCAGTTGTCCAGGAGCACCTCGCTCGTGTCGCTGGCGCGCATCCCGAGCTTGTCCTCCTTCTTCCCGGCCGACAGGCCCGGCGTGCCGCGCTCGACGATGAACGCGGAGATGCCCTTCGATCCGGCCGAGCGGTCGGTCACGGCCATGACCACCAGGATGTCGCCGATGCGGCCGTGCGTGATGAAGGTCTTGGCGCCGTTGAGCACCCAGCACGCACCCGCGCGGGCAGCCGTTGTCCGCATGCCCATGGCGTCGCTGCCGGACGTCGATTCCGTGAGACCCCACGCGCCCAGCTTCTCGCCGCGCGCGAGCGGCGTCAGGAACGTCTGCTTCTGCGCGTCGGTGCCAAAGTAGTTGATGTGCGCCGCGCACAGTCCGTTGTGGGCGGCCATCGACAGTGACACGCCCGGGTCGACGCGCGCGAGCTCCTCGAGGCAGATGCAGTAGTCGATCGCCGACATCGCCGCGCCGCCATACTGCTCGGAGAACTGGATGCCCATCAGGCCGAGGCCGGCCAGCTTGCGAAGGAGATCAACCGGGAAGTGCTGCTCCTCATCCCACTGACGGACGTGGGGCCGCATCTCCGTTTCCGCGAACTCGCGAACCGTTCGGCGCAGCAGCGCCTGTTCCTCCGTTGGACGGAAGTCCATGCGCTCTCAATGTAGCACACGGGGAATGCGGCCTCGGCCGGACGTCGCTCACCGCGCTCACCGCGCCCACCGCCGGCGGGCACGGCTGGACGTTCGTGTCAGCGGCCGACGGTCGCGTACATCAATGCATACTTCCGGCGCCCGGTCTTCTGCGCCCAGGCGAGTCGCGCGCCGTCCATCGTCCATGCCGGAAGCAGCGCGTCCCGCGCGCCGCCAACCGTCCGTCTGTGTCTCTGCTGATCGAACAGGATCAGCCGCCCATCGCGATCGGTATACGCAATCGCTCCGCTCTTCTCGGGACCCCAGCCGAACATCAACCCGGGAATCGGTCGCTCGTTGACGAATTCGCTGACTGGCTCGTCGAGCAGCTTCAAGCGGACAACCACCTGCTGCTGTCGTTGGGCCTCGCGGTCGACGTTGTTCGAGCTCATGACCGTGCCGCCGCCGGCTCGATCGCCGCCATCGGCGGCGCCGGCCGATCCCGTGCCGATCTTGACCGTCTCGAACTTCTGCTCCACGTCGATCATCAGCGAACCGATGCCCGGCGCGGCTCGATCCGACTTGAACGACCAGTATTGCTCTGCCCAGTCCGGCTCCGCGTCGATGTCGAGTATCGTGCCGCCCTCAACGGCTACCTGGTAGTGGCGGAGCTTCGGCGATTGCGGATTGCCGTCAGCGGTCTGGATGTAGACGGTGCCGGCGTCGGGGGACCACGCGATACGCCGCAGGTTGCCCTTCAGCTTCCTGAGATCGAGCTCGGCGACCGCGATCGGGGCGCCGATTTTCAGCGCCGACACATCGTATGCGTCACGCGCCTCACGGGCCGGGGTGGAGGCCTGACGCGGAGCGGCGCGAGGGAGCGCCCGTGGAGCCAGACTGCTGGGAGGGCCCCCCGAGCAGGGCAGAAGCGACAGGACGAGGACCAGCCACGTCATTCTGAGCCTCCCAGTTGGTGTGCGGCACGCAGTTCCGGATGAACCAATCGCGCAGCAACCCGGAATACGAGCGCCACCGCATGCCGTGCCGCGCGTAGAACGGCTTCAGCTCGCGCTGCAGCGCGGGGAGCCGATAGAACGGTACGCCCGCGAAATAGTGATGCTCGAGGTGGTAGTTGGAGTTCAGGAACACGACGTCCCAGAACCAGCTCCCGCGCATGAGCGTGCCCCATTTCGCCGGATCGGCCGGGTCGATGTCGTAATGCTGGCCGAGGCGGTTGAGCGTGAACGCGATCGGGAACACGAAGAACACCGGGAGGATGTACGCGCGCAGCGCGGCAGCGGGGCCGAAACCCGCCCAGAGCGTCGCAAGCGCCAATAGCTGCGCGACGATCGACACGCGCCGCTCCGTCGCAATCTGCCGCTGGAGCGGCTCCGGATACGTCCCGCCCTCCCGTCGCGCCGCGCGGAAGTAGATGGGAAACAGCGCGGGTGTGCAGTATAGCAGCTTGAACCAGCGCGCGTTGACCTTGGGCGACAGATGGTGACGCTTCGGATCGTCTTCGTCCGACCCGAGCTCCGCATGATGATCGAGATGCCAGCGCGTGAACTGGCTCGACGAAATGCCGCTGGGCACAGCGTAGAGCCAGGCGAGCGTGCGCTCCGCGACGGGATGCGGCCGCGCGAAGACTGTGTGGTGCACGACCTCGTGCAGGAGCACGGTGAAGTTGAAGATCGTGAAGCCCTGCACGAGTGCCAGGGGGATCCAGATGAGCGGGTTCGCGAACGAGACGAGGCCCCAGGTCGCCAGGCCGAGGATGGCGAACTGGCGCGCAGCGATCAAGAGATGCCGCGCTGGACGCTTCACATGCAGCGCCCTGAGAGTCTCGTGCGGGATGGCACGGCCGAGCTCAGCCCGAAGCGCGGCCGTCCGCAGCACATAGTAGTGCGCCTTCACTGTAGAGATTCTACCGCCGTGGCTGGTGGCCCGTACCCGCCCTGCTCCAGCCTGTGGTCCAGAATTGCACTCCGCCTTGTACTCCTTACGCCGAGGCTCTAAAATGGCGAGCGGAGGCTTTGACGATGCGCATGCGAGCACTGACGATAACTGTGGTCGCCCTGCTGGGCTTAGCGGCGCCGGCAAGGGCTGACATCACCGCGTTCCTCGGCGCCAACACGACACCGAGCAGCCGCCAGGCGCGCGGAGTAGCCGTTGGCGTCGCACTCGTCATCGTGGGGTTCGAGTTCGAGTACTCCTCGACGTCGGATAACACCGATCCGACCGCGCTCGCGCCGTCGCTGAAGACGGGGATGGGCAACGTGCTGCTCCAGACGCCGGGCGCCATTTCCGGCTTTCAGCCGTACTTTACGATTGGCGGCGGTGTCTATCGCGAGACGCTCGCCTCGCACCAGGACACGAGCTTCGGGGGCAACACAGGGGGCGGGGTCAAGGTGCCGCTGGCAGGGCCGTTCCAGCTGCGCGTGGATTACCGTGTCTTCAAGCTGGGAAGCGGCGCGCTGTACTCGCCAGCGCACCGCTTCTATGCAGGCCTGAATCTGAAGCTCTGACGGTTACTTCCCGAGATCGCCGACCAACGACAGGTGCAGGATGTTCTGCGCGGGCTGGCCGTAGCAGTCCGAGTACGTCTTGTACAAGGTCTGGCCTTCCGCTCCGAATCCTTCGACGAGGAGGGTCCCGATAGAATAGTCGGCGCCTTTCGCGATCGGATCCATCACGAACACGTAGATGGATGACCCGTTAGGACCGCCCTCCGACGCCTTGAATACCTTCCACGATTTTGCCTGCTCCTTCCGCTCGGGCTTCTCGCTCTTGCCGAGTGCTTCCTTGACCTTGCCGACGATCATCTCGAAATCGGCGGTCTTGTCGGCTTTGACGAAGTTGAGTATTGCCCCGGCGTCCGAGCTGAAGACGTACATCGACTGTGCCGCTGACGCCTGCGCCGCAGGCTGTGCGGGCGGTTGCTGCGCGTACACGGTGGTCGCCGACAACATGCCGACGACAGTTCCAAGAGCCATCCATCCTGGCCGGCCACCGACGACCGGCGCGGCGATTCGAAGCATCGCGGCCTCCTTCGCGAAAGGCTGTTACTCTAACGTACTCGGGGCTACACGAAAACGGCCATTACGTCGTGAGCAAGAAGCATTCCCTTCCGAGTCAATCGCAGGCGGGACGCCTCGTGCACCAACCAGCCCGCGTCGACGAAGCGTTCGAGCGCCGAGCCGTACCGCCCCCACACGTCGATTCCATAGCGTTCTCCCACGATCCGCAGATCCACG
>DASZFS010000158.1:0-176517 GCA_035939575.1 Vicinamibacterales bacterium
GCCTGCTTGCGTGTCACCCTCACGGCCGTCCCCCCTGTTTTGGATGCCACTTGACATTATACATGATGTTCGTCATAAATAGCGTTACATGAGGATCGTCATAAAACAAACGCTCTTGTTCGGAGGCACACGGCGATGACATCGAGAATGCGGCGACGAACCTACTGGACGGCGACGGGAGCCCTGCTCGCGACGGTCGCGATGGGGCTGATGGCGACCCGCGGCGGCAAGGCAGCAACGACGGTGGCGCCACCGCTCACACCGGAGGTCAGCGTCATTCGCGTCCAGGGCGAGGATGTGGCGACGTATCGCGACTACCCTGCCCGAACCTACGCACGCGATCTGGTCGAAGTCCGCGGCCGCGTCGACGGCTACGTCGATCGCCGAACGTTCGACATCGGCTCGGATGTTCGCGCGGGCCAGGTGCTGTATGTGCTCGACGTGCGGCCGTACGAGGCGGAGGTTGAACGGGCGCGGGGGGCGCTCGCGCAAGCAACGGCCGACATCGCGCAGGCCGAAGCCAGTCTGCTGAAAGCGAGACAGGACGTCGATCGCCTCGAGCCGCTCGTTCAGGAAGAAGCCGCGCCGAAGCAGGACCTCGACAATGCGATTGCCGCACGTCAGGCCGGCGGGGCGGCCGTCGCGGCCCGCAAGGCGACGGTGGAGGCGAATCGCGCGATGCTCCGCACGGCCGAATTGAATCTGGAGTACGCGACGATTCGCGCGCCCATCGGCGGGCGGGTCGGCGACAGTCTGCTGCAAGTTGGCGGGCTGGTCACGAAAACGTCGGCCCAACCCCTCACCACCATCGTGCCACTCGATCCGGTCTGGGTGCGCTTCCAGGTGAGCGAAGCGGAGCTGCCGTTGTTCGAGCGCGCGCACAGCGGAGCGGTCCCGATTGAACTGGTCCTCAGCGATGGCACGGTCCATCCGTACCGGGGCCATATCGTGAACACGCTGAACAGCGTCAACACGAAGACCGGGACGATGGAGGTCCAGGCGATGTTCGGCAATCCGGATCATGCTGTGTTGCCGGGTCAGTTTGCCCGCGTGCGCGTGCGCACGGCCGAACGAACGCAGGCGCTGCTGGTCCCGCAGAAGGCCGTCCAGGAACTGCAAGGACAGCAGTCGGTGCTGACACTCGGACCCGACAACACGGTTGTCGCCCGGGCCGTCGTCACAGGCGATCGCGTGGACCAGCGCTGGATCGTCGAGCAGGGGCTCAAGCCGGGAGAGTCCGTCATCGTCGACGGGTTGCAGAAGGCTCGAGCCGGCGTACGCGTGACGCCACGCCCCTACACCGGTCCCACGTCTGCAGCAGCTGGGCGGTGATTCATGGCCAAGTTCTTCATTGATCGACCCATCTTCGCGATCGTCATCGCGATCGTCACCGTCATTCTTGGTGCCGTGGCCATCCCGAATCTCCCGATTGCCACGTACCCGGAGGTCGTGCCACCCGTCGTGCAGATCTCGGCGAACCTTCGCGGCGGGAACGCACAGGATCTCGAGCGCACCGTCGCGCAGCCTGTCGAACAGCAGCTCGTGGCGCTCGACGGAATGCTCTACTTCTTCTCACGCAGCTCCAACGACGGCGTTCTGACGGTGGACGTCACGTTCGATCTCGGGACGAACGTCGACACCGCGGTGGTACAGACCCAGAACCGCGTGAACCTCGCGCTCCCGCAGCTTCCGCCCGAAGTGCAGCGTGAAGGCGTCACGGTCAAGAAACTGTCGACCGCGATCTTGCTGGGCATGGCGTTTACGTCAACCGATGACCGCTACGACTCGGTGTTTCTCAACAACTTCGTCACCATCAATCTGCTCGACCGGATTGCCAGCCTTCCCGGCGTCGGCGAGGCGCGTCTCGCGTCCCGCCAGGACTACGGGATGCGCGTGTGGGTCAATCCATCGAAGATGGCGACGCTGGGCCTGACCGCGACCGACCTCACGACGGCCATTCAGGCGCAGAATCGTCAGAACCCATCGGGCTCCATCGGCCAGCCTCCGGTCGCGTCCGGGACTGATCTTCAGTATCCGGTGAACGCCGCCGGCCGGCTCGTTGACCCTCAGCAGTTTGGCGACATCGTCCTGCGTGCGGAGCCCGACGGATCCCTGCTCCGGATTCGCGATCTCGCACGCGTTGAGCTGGGGGCCCAGGACTACAAGACGTTTTCGCGATTCGACAAAAAGCCGGCCAGCGTGGTCCTCGTGTACCTCACGCCCGGCGCCAATGCCGTCGAAACGGCCGGCCGCGTCCGGAGGTTTCTCGACGGCGCCAGGCCGGGGTTCCCGGCCGGCCTCGACTACCGCGTCGGCTTCGACGCCACGCGTTTCGTGAAGACGTCGATCGCCGACGTCGTCGTCGCCTTGTTCGAAGCCATCGCGCTCGTCGTGCTCGTCGTGTTCGTCTTTCTTCAGAACTGGCGCGCGACGCTGATCCCGCTGCTCGCGGTGCCCGTCTCGATCGTCGGAACCTTCGCGCTGTTTCCGCTCCTCGGTTTCTCGATCAACATGACGAGCATGTTCGGCCTCGTCCTGGCCATCGGCATCGTCGTGGACGATGCGATCGTGGTGGTCGAGGCGGTGCAACACAAGATCGATCTCGGGATGAGCCCGCGCGACGCGACGGTGCAGGCGATGGAAGAGGTGTCGGGCCCGGTGGTCGCGATCGCGTGCATCCTGGCCGCGGTGTTCATCCCGGTCGCGTTCCTCGGCGGCATCTCGGGTCAAATCTATCGACAGTTTGCGCTGACGATCGCGGCCTCCGTGTTGCTCTCGGCGTTCAACGCACTGACCCTGAGCCCGGCGTTGAGCGCGCTGATTCTGAAGCCGAAGCGGAACGCGCGCGGATGGCTCAGCCGCGCCTTTGCCGGCTTCAACCGAGCCTTCGCATGGACCACCCATGGGTACCTGTTCGGCGTGAAGACGCTCGTGCGCCGCGGCGCATTCGCGCTCGTCGGATTAGCAGCCTGCTATCTGCTCGCCGGCGCGCTGTTCGGGCGAGTGCCGACCGGGTTTCTTCCTGATGAAGATCAAGGCTACTTCTTCGTCGCCGTGCGCCTGCCTGACGGCGCGTCGATCGAGCGCACCGATCGCGTGGTCGGCCAGGTCGAGGACATCCTGCGGTCGAACCCGGGCATCGAAGCGGTCACCACGCTCGGTGGTATCGATCGCCTGACGAACACCGTCAACTCGAATGTCTCGACGGTCATCGCGCTGCTCAAGCCGTGGGACGAGCGGGACGCGTTGCACCTCGATCAGCAAGCGATCCTGAGGGCGGTCCAGCCCAAATTCGCGCGGCTCCAGAGTGCGATTGTCTTCGGCTTCGGCTTGCCGCCTATTCTGGGTCTGGGCGCATCCGGCGGGTTCGAGCTGATGCTGCAGGATCGAACGGACGGCGAGCTCACGCGGCTGTCGGACGTGACGCAAGCCTTCGTGCAAGCGGCTCGGCAACGTCCGGAAATCGGCTCGCTCAACACCGCGTTGCGGACGAGTGTTCCACAGTTCCGCGTGGATCTGGATACCGACAAGGCACAAACGCTTGGCGTCCCGGTCACCGATGTCTATTCCGCGCTGCAGACATTCCTCGGCGGGCTGTATGTGAACGACTTCAACCGCTTCGGCCGAACGTGGCGCGTGTTGATGCAGGCCGAGCCGCAATTTCGCGTGCGGCCTGACGACATCAATCAATTCCACGTGCGGGGCCGCGACGGCGACATGATGCCGTTGAGCACGTTGGTGAACGTTCGCGCGACATCTGGACCGGAGGTCGTCTATCGATACAACCGCTTCCGAGCCGCACAGATCACAGGCACGAACGCGCCGGGATACAGCTCAGGTCAGGCGGCGGCAGCAATCGCGCAGGTCGCACGCGACACGCTGCCGCCTGGGTTCGGTTTCGAGTGGACGGGCACCCTGTTCCAGCAGCAGCGCAGTGAAGGCGCCGAGCCGTTCATTTTCGGCTTCGCGTCGATTCTCGTCGTGCTGTTCCTCGCGGCGCTCTATGAGAGCTGGAGCACGCCGTTCGCCGTCGTGCTCGCCGTGCCGCTGGGTCTACTCGGCGCGTTGATCGCGATCACTCTCCGGTCATATCCCTACGACTTATACACGCAGATCGGCATCATTACGCTCATCGGACTCGCGGCGAAGAACGCCATCCTGATCGTCGAATTCGCCGAGCTCCGGCGGGAGCACGGCGTCCCGATCGCGACGGCCGCCGAAGAAGCGGCGCAGTTGCGCTTCAGGCCGATCCTCATGACCTCGTTCGCGTTCCTGTTGGGTGTGCTTCCGCTCGTGGTCGCCACGGGCGCGGGCGCGGCGTCGCGACGCGCGCTGGGCACCGCGGTGTTTGGCGGCATGGCGGCCGCGACGCTCCTCGGCGTCTTCATCATCCCGGTGCTGTACGTCGTCATTCAGCGGCTGGCCGAGCGTCAGACGAAGCCGCGGACCGCCGCCATTCCGGTTGACGCAACGGAGGTGGTGCCGTGAAGCGGTGCGTGCTCATCGTTGTAGTGTCCGTGTCGACCGCTTCGTGCACGCTCGGTCCGAACTACCGGCGGCCGACGGTCGGCATGCCATCCGCGTATCGCGACACAACCGCAGCGGTTGCCCAGCCTGGACCGGGTTCGCTCGCAGACGTGCAGTGGTTCGATCTCTTCAAGGACGACACGCTGGGGCGGCTCGTGCGCACCGCGCTCGCGCAGAACTTCGACCTGCAGATTGCGGCGGAGCGCGTGCTGCAGGCGCGCGAGCGCTTTCACATCGTGCGCGCCGACCAGTTTCCGCTGGTCGTCGGATCGGCGGGAGCCTCGCAAAACCGCGTCTCGGAGATTGGCGCGCGGCCGCTACCGCCCGGATTCGGTCCGGACATTTCCGATGTTCAGGCCGGATTCGGTATCGCGTGGGAGCTGGACGTCTGGGGTCGGCTGCGGCGCTCGAGCGAGGCCGCACGCGCCCAGTACCTCGCGACCGAAGAGGCGCGGCGGGGCGTCGTCATCACGCTCATCGCCGACGTGACCGACGCGTACTTTGCGCTCCAGACGCTCGATCGGCAGTTGGCGATCGCCGGGGGCACCCGAGACGTGGCCGTCAATGGTCTGCGATTGACCGAACTCAGGCGTGACCGCGGAGTCGCGACGAGGCTGGACGTGCGGCAAGCGGAACAACTGCTCTACACGGCGACGGCGCAGATCGCCAGCGTGCAGCGGGACATCGCGCAGACCGAAGACGCGCTGAGTCTGCTCCTTGGCCAAGCTCCGGGCGATATCGCCCGGAGCGGCGAGGCCGTCCAGACCTTGGACGCAGCGCCGCTCGTGCCACCGGGCCTGCCCTCGTCGCTCCTCGAGCGGCGACCCGATATCCGCCAGGCGGAGCAGATGTTAGTGGCGGCGAATGCGCAGATTGGCGTCGCCAGGGCGGATTACTTTCCGCGGATCGGCCTGACGGGTGTGTTGGGCGTCGAAAGCCGCGACCTCACGGAACTGCTTACCGCCCCGGCCCGTACGTGGAGCGTTGGCGCAGCCGCGGCCGCGCCGATCTTCAATGCCGGACGCACGCGGGCCAACGTCAGGCTTTCCGAATCGCTCGAGCGGGAGCTCGTCGTGAGCTACCGGCGCACGATCTACCTGGCGCTCCGCGAGGTCTCGGACGCCCTCGCCGGTTACCACAAGACGGGCGAGCAGCGCGCGCAGCAGGAACAGCTCGTGGCGGCCTTGCGCGATGCCGCTCAGCTTTCGACCGACCGGTACCAGGGAGGTCTCGACAGCTATCTCCAGGTGCTCGATGCGCAGCGCGGTCTCTTTCGAAGCGAACTCGATCTCGCCGCGCTGCAACGCCAGGAGCTGGCCGCGATTGTCGAGCTCTATCGCGCGCTGGGCGGAGGATGGACCGGACAACCCTGAAGCGCGCACAGGACAACAGCATCGAGAAGAAGGAGAACACGATGACGGAGGGGAACCATGGGCGAGAGCATGTGGCGGCGAACGGTGACTGACCTCTCCTCGTATCCAACCGAACTCGATGCACACGTGACGCTGACCGACCAGCGCCGGGTCCGGATTCGAGCGTTACACAGTCGTGAAGAGCGGCCGATTCGTGTGCTTCATGCGCGTCTGAGCCCCCGTACGCGCTATTTACGGTTCCTGTCGCCGATCCCGACTCTGCCCGATGCGCTCGTACGCCGTCTCGCGTGCGTCGACTACCGTCGACGTCTCGCGGTCGTCGCTGAAGATGAGGGCGCCGGTTGCGCCGGTGTGGTGGCGCTTGCGAGTTTCAGCGCCGTCGACGCGACGACGGCGGAGGTGGCCGTCGTCGTGCAGGACGACTGGCAACGGCAGGGCGTCGGCACCGCGCTCGTCTCCACAATTCTCGATGCGGCGGAAAAGCGTGGTTTCGACCGCTTCGTCGCCACCATCGCGGCGGACAACTCGATCATCCGACGGCTGCTCGATCGTTTTGGCCGGGTCGTCGCCAGCCGCACAAGCCTCGGCGTATCTGAGCTGGTGTTCGTGCCACGCCGCAGCTGGGGGAACGCCGTGCCTTGATCGGCTGTCGTCGGCGGCGTTCGCGAGTGGATCGGGGGACAACGGAGTCAGTCATGAATGCACCTTCTTCGGCGGATAGGGGCGGGAGTGGACTCGCTGAACGCGAATTACCGGCGACGCACGGCGCGGCGACGGCGGCTGGTCTCATGCGGACCGACACCTCCACCGCACTGCTGCGCACGATCGCGGAGGCGCTGGAGATTCGCGCGGTCTTTCCTCGCGTCTCCGAGATCGTCAAGCCTTTGCTGGGCCATGACGCGCTCGAGGTGGTACTTCGCGATCGAAACGGGGACGTGACGCTCGAGGCCCGATCGACTGAGTATCTGCCGGGCAGCCGCGGATGCGCACTGAAGCGTGACGAGGCGTTCCACATTGTGAGCGACCTTCGAAAGCCGAGACCCCGACTCGTGGGCTGCGACACGGACGTGGACGACGGCCTGATTGCCGCCGGGTATCGGTCGGTCCTCAACGTCCGCAGCGAAGCTCGCGACCAGGTGATGCGTCTCGGTTTCTTTTCGAAACATCCGGGCGCGTACGACCCGGATGATGTGTCGGCGGCGCAACACATTGCCCACTACGTTGCAGTCGCCGTGGCACACGAGCAGTTGGCGACAGCGAAACGAGAGCGGGCCGAAGGGCGCGGACGCACGGAATTGCTCGACGAGCGGATGCGGACGCTCGTCGACAGCGGCGGTGCCGTGTCTGGCCGGAGTCGGGTGATCGGCCGATCCGACGAGTGGCAGCGCGTACTGGCGAAGGCGCTGCGGGTGGCGCCCACCGACACGACCGTTTTCCTGCTAGGCGAATCGGGAACGGGGAAGGAAGTGGTGGCGCGGTTCATCCATCAGGCCTCGCGGCGCAAAGACGGGCCGTTTGTCGCGATCAACTGCGCGGCGCTGCCGGAACACCTGCTCGAGTCGGAGCTGTTCGGGTACGAACGGGGGGCGTTCACGGGTGCGCAGCAGGCCAAGGCGGGGCAGATCGAGCTGGCCGCCCGCGGCGTGCTCTTTCTCGACGAAGTCAGTGAGATGAGCCTCTCGGCGCAGGCGAAGATTCTGCGGTTCGTGCAAGAGCGCGAATTTCAGCGCCTCGGTGGCGCGCGCACCCAAAAAGCGAACGTTCGCCTGATTGCGGCCAGCAATCGCGACTTGCGTCAAGCCGTCGAGCAGGGGACGTTCCGCGAAGACCTCTTCTACCGGCTGCAGGTGTTCGACATTCCGCTGCCGCCGCTCCGACAGCGCATCACCGATGTGCCCTTGCTCGCCGAGCAATTCCTGGCGGAGCTGAGCCAGGCGATGGGTCGCCCGCCGGCGCGCCTGGCGGATGAGGCGCGCGACGCGTTGCTGGCCTACAGTTGGCCCGGCAACGTTCGTGAGCTGCGTAATGTCCTCGAACGAGCCGCGATTCTGAGCGATGAAGGCGTCATCACGAGGCGTGACCTCTCGCTTCAGAGGCAAGCGCCCTCGGTGGGGGTACCGAACGACCTGGCGGTGATGGAATGTCAGACGATTCAAAAGGTGCTCCGCCAGACCCAGTGGAACAAATCGAAAGCGGCAAAGGAACTGGGGCTCACGCGCATGCAGCTGTACGTGCGGCTACGCAAGTACGGCCTCGAGAACGCACAGACGCCGTAGGGGCTCGCCCATGTCACTGCGGAGTGCGCCCAGATATACAGCGGCTGATTATCCCGGCTCACGGGGTCGTCGGATCGGTTATGAAGTTCTGCACTTTCTGGCGTAAATCCGCAAAACACTCGGCGGAGCGAGGCCTGCTATGTCTCACCCGTGAAGGGAGCTCACGATGAGAGTTCAGACACTCGCAGGAATCGTTTCAGTTGGGGCGTTGTTGTTCGGTCTTGGGGAGGTCGTCATGTCGCAAACGAGTCAGCCCGGCAACGTGCGGAATGTGGTGCTGGTTCATGGGGGCTGGGTGGACGGGTCCGGATGGGAAGGCGTCTACAAGGCGCTCAAGAAGAGCGGCTATGCCGTGACGATCGTTCAGGAGGCGACCACGTCACTCGCTGACGACGTGGCCACCACGAAGCGCGCGATTGCGTCACAGAACGGCCCAGTCATTCTCGTCGGCCACTCGTACGGCGGGGCGGTCATCACCGAAGCCAGCAATGATCCGAAGGTTGTGGGGCTGGTGTATGTCGCCGCCTTCGCCCCCGACAGGAGTGAGTCCGTATCGACGCTGATCAAGGACCCTGTGCCTGGCGCGCCGGTGCCCCCGATCCTGCCGCCGGTTGACGGCTACCTGCTGCTCGACAAGGCGAAGTTCCCTGCGTCGTTCGCTGGCGACGTGAGTCCGGAAAAAGCTGCATTCATGGCCGACTCGCAAGTGCCGTGGGGTGTGAACGCGCTGAGCGCCACGATCAGCGAGCCGGCATGGAGGACCAAGCCCAGCTGGTACCTGCTGACGACGGACGACAAGATGATTCCGGCTGCCGCGCAGCGCCAGATGGCACAGCGCGCCGGCGCGACCGTCGTCGAGGTCAAAGGCAGTCACGCGATTTTCGTGTCGCGGCCGCAAGCGGTCGCGAGCCTGATCGAGAAGGCCGCCAAAGGCGTGCCGGCGATAGCAACACGCTAGCGGGTGGAGTGCGCCGGATCATGTCGAACGTGGGCATGGTTCGGTGCATCAAGATCAAGACGGCTAAACATCAATGTGAAATGGAGCAAGTCATGGCAAGACATTCCGTGCGCTTCGCCGCCGCTCTCGTGGCAGCGCTGGTCGGCTTTGTCGCCGGTCCGAACGCAGCCCCGCCTGCGGCATCCCCGCATCACGATCAGGCGCCCGGCTTCTACCGAGTGAAAGTCGGCGACCTCGAAGTGACGGCTCTCTTCGATGGTACTGGTGTCTTCGATCCGCACTGGCTGAACGGAACGACGGCGACGATGGATGGTGTCGGAAAGGCATTGCACGAAGATCCGCACATGCTCGATGTCGCTGATACGGGCTTCCTGGTCAACACCGGCAGGCAACGGATCCTCGTCGATGTCGGTGCCGGCACCTGGTGGGGTGGAGGAGCACTCGGGCGCCTGGCGGGCAGCCTCCGCAGCGCGGGTTACACGCCGGAAGAGGTCGACATCGTTCTGGTCACGCACCTCCACTCCGATCACGTCGGCGGACTGACGACTCAGGACGGAAAGCGCGTCTTTCCGCATGCTGATGTGTACGTGGCGAAGGCCGAAAGCGACTTCTGGTTGTCGCCCGAAGTGGCTGCGAAGGCGCCGAAGGACGCGCAGCCATTCTTCCAGAGTGCGCAAACGATCGCAGCGCCGTACATCAAGGCCGCTAAGTGGCACACGTTCAGTGGCTCCGAGCCAATCGTCGACGGTATGGAACTCGTCCCCCTGCCGGGCCATACCCCGGGACATACCGGCTATGCGTTTTCGTCAAACGGACAAAAAATCCTGTTCTGGGGAGACATCGTCCATGCACTGCGCGTCCAGTTGCAACATCCCGAGGTCACCGCGATGTTCGACATCGACGCGACTGCGGCTGCGGCGACACGGCGTCAATTGCTGCCGAGGCTCGCGCGCGAGGATGTGTTGATCGCGGGGCCGCATATGAATTTTCCCGCCCTTGGGCGCCTGCGTGAGGAGGGAAGTGGTTATAGCTGGGCGCCGGTGGTATTTACCGATCGATGGAACACGGCCGCGTCTTCACCCCAAAAGTAGTAGTCACGATAGGAGTATGTATGGAGCTTGCTGTTCGTTCAGCGGCGATGGTAGCACGCACGATGTGTCCATCATCCGCCGGCTTGCTCTTGGCCATCGAACGGGGCGCGACGGCGAATGTCAGGCCTTGACAGGTACGGGACGAATGCCGATGAAGAAGTACAAGATCGCAGTGCTGGACGATTACCAGAACGTGGCGATCGAGAGCGCCGATTGGTCGGTGCTCCGCGATCGCGCGGACATTGCCGTCTTTCAGAACCATCTCGCCGATCCGGACGCCGTGATTGAGCGGTTGCTGCCCTTTGATGTCGTGTGTCTCATGCGTGAGCGGACCCCGCTGAGCCGCCACGTCATTGAGCACCTTCCCAATCTCAAGCTCATTGCCTCGACGGGATCTGGAAACGCGTCGATCGATGTGGCCGCCGCGGGCGATCGTGGGATCCCGGTGGTTCACACGGAGTATCGGCCGGACCCAACGATCGAGTTGACCTGGGCGCTGATCTTGGCCTCCGCGCGACATCTCGTGACGGAGAGCAACGCCGTCCGAGCCGGCGGCTGGCAGCAAACAGTGGGCGCGGATCTCCGTGGAAAGACCCTGGGCATTCTGGGACTCGGGCGGATTGGATCACAGGTCGCGCGAGTCGGGAGCGCCTTTGGAATGAATCTGATTGCCTGGAGCCAGAACTTGACGCCCAAGGCCGCCACCGCCGCCGGCGCGATCCTGGTGTCCAAGGAGCAGCTGTTCGAGCAAGCCGACGTTCTGACGATCCATGTGGTGTTGAGTAGCCGTACGCGTTGCCTGGTAGGGGCCGCGGAGCTGGAGAGAATGAAGCCAACCGCCCGGTTGATCAATGCATCGCGCGGGCCGATCGTCGACGAGCACGCGTTGATCAGCGTGTTGACGAACAAGCACATCGCCGGCGCGGCGATCGACGTATTCGACATTGAGCCGCTGCCGCCGTCGCACCCCTTCCGGACACTGGACAACGTACTGGCGACACCGCATATCGGCTACGTATCGGCTGGCCTGTACAAGACGTTCTACGAGGATACCGTCTCGAATATTCGGAAGTGGCTCGACACTTATCATTGAGCCCACTCGTGGGCTGTTGCTTCAGCAAAGGAGCAGGATATGCCGTCCGAGAACGCCAACATGCCCTCAAGACGTGAGTTCCTATCGGATGCGCTCGGAATCGGTCTCGTAACGGCCTCGAGTTGGTCATTCCGGGATGGCGAGGCCCGTTCGATGTACGGACAATCCGACAGGAGTCCGGTCAACTCCGGACCTGCGACCAAGAATGTGTCCCTGACGTGGGAGGTGTTCCTGGCGCCGAGCATACCCGCTATCGCGCCCGATGTACCTCCAGGCGAGACAGCGCGGCCGTGGCCACCGATTTCGTCAACGCTGATTTCAGGCGAGCGCGACGCTGTCCTGGTCGACACTCCTATTACTGTCGAGCAGTCGCGCGCCCTCGTGAATTGGGTGGTGGCGAGGGGCAAGAATCTGACGACGATCTACGCCACCCATGGCCACGGCGATCATTTCTTTGGGACCGGTACAGTTCTGGAGCGATTTCCAGGTGCCCGTTTCGTCGCGCTGCCGGAGGTGATTACGATCATGCGGCAGCAGGCATCGCGGGAGTCTCTCGAGACGTTTTGGAATCCTCGCTTTCCTGATCAGATTTCGAGCCAGCTTGCGATAGCCGAAGAGCTGACTGGAAACGTCATTAACCTGGAAGGCCACGAGTTAGTCAGTGTGCGACTCGGATTCACCGACACGGCCAGCACAACCTGCCTTCACGTTCCGTCAATCGGTTTGATCGTTGCGGGTGATGCCGCCTACAACGGCGATCATCTGCATCTGTCAGAGTCGCCAGATCAGCAGAAGCGCCAAGAGTGGATTGCTGCCCTCGATAAAATGGAGTCGCTCAAGCCGCGCGCAGTCATCGCCGGGCACAAGCGCGTCGGGAACGATGATAGCCCTCGGATCATCGGAGAAACCCGGAAATATATCCGCGATTTCGAGCGCCTTGCCGTGCAGACGACGACCGCGCGGGAACTATATGACGAAATGCTCAAGCTGTACCCTGATTGGATCAATCGAGGTGCGCTCTGGAGCTCAGTGCTCGCCGTAAAAACGTCAGTCTGACACTTGTCAAGACGGCCACGCCGAACGGGGTTAAATCCCGTTCAGGAACGCGATGAGGGCGGCCTTGTCCGTGCTCGCCAGCGCAAGGAACAGGTCGCGTGCGCGCTGCGCCTGACCGCCGTGAGCCGCGATTGCGTCGGCGAGCGTCACAGCGCGACCGTCGTGGAGGAAACGACCGCGCTCTGACGCTCGCCAGAGCGGCATGGTCCGCCACTCGTTCCCCTTGGCCGAACCCTGCTGCATCTGATCGGCCAGCCCCGGCCCCATGTCATGGAGCAGGAGGTCCGAGAACGGATAGATTGGTGCTCGAGCTCCCGGGCCGGGCAGCTGCGGCGCGTGGCAATTCGCGCAGCCGATCGACTGAAACAGCTGCTGCCCGGCCGACGGGGTTGTGCCAGTCGGGTCGAACACCGAACTGGGTGGCACCGGCGGGTTAGTCGAGTTGAGGAACGCCGCCCCCAGTTCCAGCGCCAACGCGTCCACGTCCGGATGGTTATGGGCTGCCCCGCAACCGTGCACTTCGTCGCGCGGCTGCAGCGGGTTGGTCAATCCCATTTCGTTCCGGAACGCATCGCCCATGAACTCGACCAGCGTCACAACGTTGGCCTTCCAGCCGAATTTTCCGACCCGCCCGTCCGCAAGCACGTTCGGATGACCGCGCACGTCCATCGGCTCTGTCACCATGTTCGAGAGCACGTCTCCGAGTGCGACATCGTCGAGGAGCCCGTCGCCCCGCAGCGACATCGCGTTGCGCAGCGATACGACGTTGGCCTCCGGGGGGACGCCCGTCGGCAGCCCGCAAGGAACGCCGAGCTCGGCGATCGAGTGCACGCGCGCGACCGGCCCACCGTGGTTGACGAGTGGATCGAACCTGCCGTCGTGCCGCAGGCGCCCGACGAACTGCGCCGTCTGCCCCGGGGCAATGCCCATGCCGCCCGCAGCCGGCGACGAATGGCAGCTGACGCATGATTGACCGTTGAAGAGCGGACCGAGCCCCTGCGCTGGCGTCACGTCGAGCGTGAATACGAAGCGACCGAAGTCCGCAATGGTGCCCGTCATCCCGGAGCTTCGCGCCTGGGTGAAGAATTCCGACGTCGTCCTGGATGCGCCGAACGCCGGCACTGACAAGAGGACACCGCCACCGCCCGGTGTCGTGCCCGTCACATAGATCACCTGGCCGTCCGAGGTCACGGCGATGCCGTTGGCGCGCCACCCGTCGATATCGGCATCGATTCGGCGGACCGCCCGCACGTCGCCATCGAACGTCATGCGAACGATGGTGTTGTTGCCGCGGTTCAGCACGTAGAGGTCGGAGCCGCCACCGAGGGTGGTGTTGCTCGCGAAACTGCCCGCAGCCACCTCGCGCGTCGTCGGCGCCAGATCGATTGGAACGTCGAATTCGGACCTTCTGATCTCGCGCGGCGTCGCTGCAAAACGGATCCCGTCGTCGGTGAGGTCGAGCACGACGAGACGGTTCGCCTGCGGATCGGCCACGAAGAGGTTCCGTGTGGGCACCCAGTTGAAGGCGATGCCTTCGCGGGCGACGACGTGACGATCGGACGACTCGGCCGTCGCGCGGTCGATGAAGGCGAGCGGCGTGATCGTTCCGGCCGGTGCCAAAGCGTCGACACCCTTCATCACATTCACCTGGACGACGCTGCCATCGGCTTCGACAGCTGCGAAAACGGCGCGACCGGTGAGATCCGGTGACTTCGTCAGGATTGCCGTGCCGAGTGCGGCGGAGGTCAGGCCGTGGGTCGCTCCGGCGCGATTCGTTTCATTGCCCGAGAAGACGCCCCCGGCCACCGGATCGGGGGCCCCGGCCAGTGGAAAGCCTTGCGGATCGAGCACCGTGATAGTGCCCTCGCCGCCTGCCCCGTTCGGAGCGTTGGCAAGCCACGGTCGGCCGTTGCCATTGTTGAGCGAGATGCCCGTGGGGAGACTCGCTGACGGCAAGTCGCTGGTCACCGCCAGTGGTTCGGTGACGCTGTTGAGGAACGCCGGGCTCTGTGCCGTGTAGACCTGCACCGCGCCGCCAAGGGTCGAGGCCTGACCTCCGGCCGCGGCGAAGCCAGCCGGCACGACCAGATCGTTGTTGGCAGGATCAATGGACAGAATCGTCCCTTCGGGATCGTTCGGTCGGGCAAGCGGTGCACCAAAATTCGACGTACTGGCCACCAGGACGCGCGTGGGCGCGAGCACCCGGCCACCCGCCGTGAAGGGCACGAACGCCGACTTGTCGTGAATCGGACTGCCCGTCAGGAAGTAGCCGACTTCCGTGACTGCCCCGGCGCCGGGGATGCCGGTCGCGATGATCCGAGCTTTCAGTTCCGCGGGGCGCTCGTCCCGGTCGTGGGGCTCCGTCCCGGCAGCCCTCGAACGCGCCACGTGCTGAGTGAACGCCGCGCCGAGGACCAACCCACAGGTCACGAGCAAGCGGACCGTGGACTTCCGCAGGGAGATTCTCGTCACGGCGCCCTCCTTTCTCAGTTTGCTTCCTGTCTGCTCTTTCCTTGTCGCCGCATTTCCCGGAAATGGCGGCAGCCGGCCGCACGGCTCTAGTGCGTTCGTTGGAATTTGTGCTCGAGCACGTACTGTGCGACCGCCTTCCCAAGGTTCGCGCCATCGTCAGTGGCGGTGCGGAAATGAATGCCCGCGAAAACGCGTGCGTTCTTCACTTCTTCCAAGGCATCGGTGAAATTGTGGAACGAGCGCGTCACCCCGATCATGAGATCGCTCGTCACGTCGAAGCGCGTGTGCTCGCCGAACTCGTGCGCCAGAATTGCGGCGGCGGCTCCGCTGACGCATGAGTGGCCGGACGTGTAGTCGGGATGTGCAGGCGTGGCGAAGAGCGGGGTCCAGGTCGGATCGGGCGTCGTCGCCGGATTCCCATCGTCTGCAGTCTCTCGAATGGCGGTGATGGGCCGCCAAAAGTTATACGTGTACTTGGTATCCCAGCATCCAATCGCGGCGTCGGCCATGGCGACGTCGAGCAACGCCAGAATTCGGGCGTTCCGCAACAGCGTGTCGCGGCGGTCACCCTCGGAGTCCTTCTCGCGATCGTCGCTGTGGTCATGCCGTCCCTCGAGGAGCGTGAGCGCGACGTGATTCCACAGATAGGACGCCGATCCGGCCCAGAACCACGAGTACACCGTCTCATCGGCTGTGCGCGCGGCGCTGGTCTGCCTGCCCATCAGCTTCGACTCGTTGAAATCTTTCGCATACTGTGCACTGGTGAGCGCCGGTGGGCCCACGGCCCGAAACTGCGACGGCGATTCGATCGCCCACGGCGTCATCGTGGGGTACTGCGGGTAGCCTGCGCCCTTCGCCGAGATTCCAGGATAGGGGGCGTTCGGCGTCTGTCGCCACTGTCCGAGCGTCGTGAAGCCCACCCATATTGGCGGGTCGAGCGAGAAGCCATCCGTGGAGCGCCACGTCCAGATCGCTTCGCTGACCTTCAGTCCCCAGTCTCGCCCACTCGCGATCGACGCCGGGCTCTCGCGCGCGGCAATGCTGGCGAGCGAGGCGGCCAGGCGTCCGTCGAGCGTCGACTGCTGATTCGGCAGGAACAGGCCTGTCTGTCCGTACAGCCTGCTCAGGATGTCGTAGGCCGCGTACACCGCCGCCGCTCGACGCGACGCCCCGGTGGGGCCGGCCTGAGCGACATGGATCGGGGTGTAGCGCTGGTCGATGCCGTTTACGGCGTCGAACACTGCTGCCTGCACCAGGGCAGTGAAGCGCGACATATTCAGCGGCGATGAGCCGGCCACGAGCGCCGAGCGGAACAGTGCGGCGTTCCAGTCGGTCACATCGTCCGCGCGCGCGCTGGTAGCCCCGACGACGACGAGGAGGACGCCAATCCCGCACCGCATCATTTTCGTCATGTCTCCCCTCTCTTCCGGCCCCCAAGTGACCGAACAACCGCAATTTCCAGTCTGGTCGTCATGACCGGACGCATCCTACACCCCGAACGCTTCGCTGCACGCGAATTTGCGGTGTGACAGGCGATAAGATGCTCGCGTGGGCGAAACCCGCGTCGATCTCCAGCACCTCCTCGAAGACCTGCGGGACGCGTACACCGGCGCCCTAGAAGAGACGATCCTCACTGAAGCCGTTGCGAACGCGCTCGACTCGCTTGCGACGCACATCCGCCTCATCACCAACCCGGCTGAATCGACGCTGACGATCGTGGACGATGGGCGTGGTATGCAGCGCAGGGAGCTGGCGCGGTACCACGACGTGGCTGCGACCACCAAGGCGCGGGGGGAGGGAATCGGATTCGCGGGCGTCGGTATCAAGCTTGGATTGCTCGTGTCGCGCGAGGTGGTCACCGAAACCAGGCGTGGCGCCACGCACGTTGCCACACGGTGGCATCTGGCATCACGTCACCGCGCGCCGTGGAAATGGATTCCGCCGCCGGGTCTGACGGCTTCTCGCGGCACGGCCGTGCGCCTGACCTTGACGAATCAGTTGTCGCCTTTGCTCGATGCCGGCTACATCGGGGAGACCCTCCGCCGACATTTCGAGCCGCTGCTCGATCCCTCATTTGACGACCTTCTGCAGCGACACTATCGTGACGGAATCGCGTTCGAAGTCGACGGCCGGGAGCTGGCGCGCACGAACGTGTCCAGTTCCGAACGCGCACCAATTTCCATCAGGCTGGGTCGTCGCCGCACGCCTTCTGCAACCGGCTTCGTCGAACGGAACTCGATCCCGCCCCACGATCGCGAAGGAATCGCGATCAGCACATTCGGCAAGGTCATCAAGCGTGGGTGGGACTGGCTTGGCATCACACCGAGCGCGCGCGCACACATCATCGGATTGATCGAGGTGCCAGATCTCGCCGCGTGCCTCACGCTCAGCAAGAACGACTTCATCCGGACCGGGCCGCGTGGTGCGTCGTACCTCGCATACCGCAAAGCGATTCAGGAAGTCGTCTCGCGACAGCTCGCCGAATGGGGCGATGCGCGCGACGCAGAAACACGGCCGCGTACCGTCCGGCTCGAGAGGGATCTCGAGCGCGTGCTCGAAGATCTCGCCGACGACTTTCCGCTGCTGCGGTCGCTGGTCGATCGCCGCGTGGGAGGGCAGAAGCGACTGCCGATGGCAGGCAAGGGCCATGAACGCGTCCCAGCGTCACTGTTTACGAATTCACCCGTCGAGCATGAATCCGCTGGCGGAGGAAGCGGCTCGCCTCCGCCGGGAGGTCCGCCAGCGAAACCGCGAGAAGATTCCTCTTCACCAACGGCGGAGGTGGCGCCCCGTTCGCCAGAGGAGGAACCGCCTTCTGGAGATCAGTCTCTGCCACGGGACGAACCTCCGGGGATCGACCACGAGCAGCCCGAAGCCCAGTTCGCGTCCGCGGGAACCCTCGACACGGTGGTCGGACGACGTCGGCCGGCGCGGTACGGTCTGCTCGTGCAGTTCGAGTCTCGTCCGGGCGATTCCGAACTCGGGCGGTTGGTGGACAGCACGATCTGGATCAACGACGCCCATCCGGCATACACGCGTGCTATTTCATCGCGATCGGTCGGGTACCACATTGCGCTCGCCGTGGCGCTCGCCTTGGCGCCTTTGGCGGTCGAAGCGCGCGATGAGCACGCGTTCATCACTCAGTTCCTCGCACACTGGGGCGGAGCGCAGGACACGAACCGAGTGACCGGCCGGCGGCGGGCGAACAAGAGCGCATAACGATTGAGAACGGAATCTGCCCACAGGGCGCGTGGGTTTCGCTCCTCGCGCTAGGCGAGACCATGTGGGTGTTGTCCACTGTCTACGAGCGTGATGTCCCTGAGACCGGACCGGAATGGCCGCCCAGGCAACGGGGGCATAAGATGGAGGGCCGGCGGGCTCTAAGAATCGGCGCGAAGTCCGGCGTGAAGTCCAAAGTGAAGTCATTCCTCTCGCGTATGGTCGTCTTCGCTCTCTTGGCGCTGTTCGCCGCGGCGTCGGGAGCGTCCCTCGCCTGCCGTGCCGCAGAACAACGGTCATCGGCCGCCGAGCCGATCGTGCTGATCTCGATCGACACGCTGCGGGCGGATCACGTCGGGGCCTACGGCTACGAGAAGGTGCCGACGCCCAACATCGACGCCCTCGCGTCGGACGGCATCGTGTTCGAGCGCGCGTACTCGCACGTCCCGCTGACCCTTCCCGCGCATACGTCGATCCTGTCGGGCCGGCTGCCATTCGAGACGAACGTCCGCGACAATATCGGGTTCACGGTCCGGCCCGGTGAGCGCCTGCTGCCCGCGATCCTTCGTGAACGCGGATTCGCGACGGCCGGCGTCGTCTCCGCGTACGTCTTGCGGAAAGAAACGGGGATCGCCCAGGGCTTCGATTTCTTCGACAGCAGCCTGCCGATGAAGGCTCAGGGCACGTCACTTGGCGACGTGCAGCGCGACGGTGCAGAAACGCTGCAGCTGGCCGAGCGCTGGCTCGATTCCCGCCCTTCCCCGCGTTTCTTTCTGTTCATCCATTTCTACGAGCCGCACACGCCGTACAGTCCCCCGGCCAGGTACGGCCGCTACGCGCCGTACGACGGCGAAATTGCCTACGCCGACGAGCTGGTCGGCCGGTTGCTCGAGTCGCTCAAGCGGCGACAGCTCTACGATCGCGCCGCAGTCATCCTCCTGTCCGATCACGGCGAAGGGCTCGGAGACCACGTCGAGAAAGAGCATGGGCTGTTCATCTACGACGAAACCGTGCACGTCCCGCTCGTCGTCAAGCTCCCGGGCCGCGCGGAGCGGGGGCGCCGGGTCGCCGCGCCCGTCCAGCACATCGACATCGTTCCGACGGTCCTGGAGCTGGCCGGCATCCCGGCGCAAGATGGACTGCGCGGGCGTTCGCTTGCGGGGATGATGCACGGCGCGCCGCAAGCGGAGCGGGGGCTCTACTCCGAGTCGCTGTACGGCCGCTACCATTTCGGGTGGAGCGAGCTCGTCGCGCTCACCGACGCGCGGTTCAGATACATCAAAGCCCCGCACGACGAGCTGTACGACCTCGTACGCGATCGGGCCGAGCGGCACAACCTCGCGACCGACCGCCCGCAGGCGCGCGTGGCGATGCGGCGCGCGCTGGATGAGATGACCGCAACGGCCCGCGTGACCGCGCCTGCCGCCGTCTCCGCGGACGAGCGCGAGCGATTGCAGGCACTCGGATACGTCGGCGCCACGGTCTCCGGGGAAGCCACCGCGAGCGGACAGGCGATCGATCCGAAAGACAAGGTGGATGTGCTGGAGGAGTACCGGCGCGCCGCGGAGCTGGCAGGCGACCTGAAATACGGACCCGCGATCGACGTGCTGAAGCACATCGTCGCTGCGAACCCGGACATGGCCGACGTGTGGCAGCAGCTGGGCAACACGCTCATCCGGGCGGGACGCCTGGACGAAGGCGTCCGCGCCTACGAGCGGTCGGCGGAGCTGACGCCCCGCGACATCAGCGCTCTGGTCGCCGCCTCCACAGTGCTGTACAAGCTCCGCCGGCTCGATGAGGCCAGCCGCGATGCCGAAGCGGCGCTGGCGCGCGCAGTCGGCGATCAGCCGCGCTCGCGAGTGACGGCAGACGAGGTGCTCGCAAAAATCGCCCTCGCGCGGCACGACAACGAGGCGGCGCGCCGCCACGCCGCGGCCGCCGAGGCGGCGGATCCGTCGGTCGCGATCCGCCCCTATGTCGAGGGACTGATTCTGTACGATGCAGGACGCTACGCTGACGCGGTCCAGCAGTTTCGCGCGACGGAAGCGCGAATGACCGACGTGACCCTGCAGCTCACCGAGCTGCACTACTACGCGGGAGACGCCCTGGGCCATCTCGAGCGATACGCGGAGGCCGAGTCGGAGTTCCAGCGGGAGATCCGCCTCTTTCCACAGAACGGACGGGCCCGGGTCGCGCTCGCCGTGGTCTATCACGCGCAAGGCCGGGACGCGCAGGCCGCCGCGGCGCTCGAGGAGCTCGTGCATGCCGTGCCGACGCCGGAGGGGTACGGGCTGGCCGCGCAGGTCTGGACGATCTTCGGCGATCGCGAACGCGCCGCCGCCTTGCGGGCGGAGGGAAGGCAGAGATTCAAGGACGATCCGACGCTGAGATTGCTGACCGTTGCGGCCGGAGCGCCGCGCTGATGCGGTCCGGCTCCACGCTGGTCGCCGCCGCCCTCGCAATCGCCGCGATCGCGGCCGCCGGCATCGGCGTGTTCGAGGCGCGGAGGGGAGGGACCAAGCCCGCCACGCTCGAGGTCAGACGCGACCAGAACGTGCTGCTCGTGACGATCGACACGCTTCGCGCGGACGTGCTCGGCATGTACGGCGGACGCGCCCGCACGCCGAACCTCGATGCGCTCGCGGCGCACGGTGCGAGATTCGATTTCGCGCACGCGCACGCACCGCTCACGCTCCCGTCGCACGTCAGCATCATGACCGGCCTGTATCCGTATCAACACGGCATCCGCGACAACAGCGGGTACCGCGTGCCGGCGGCGATGATGACGCTGGCTGCCCGACTCAAAGCGGAGGGGTTTGCCACCGGCGCATTCGTCGGCGGGTTTCCAGTCGCCGCCCAGTTCGGCCTCGACGCCGGCTTCGACGAGTACGACGACAGGTTCGGCAGGACGCAGGGTCCGGAGGATCTGCGGTTCGCGGAGCGGCGCGCGGCGGCCGTCATTGCGCCGGCGCGCGAATGGGTTGCACGGCAGCGAGGCCGCTGGTTCGCATGGGTGCATCTGTACGATCCGCATGCCCCGTACAGACCACCGGCGCCCTTCGACTCGGAGTATGCCTCCGACCTCTACGCCGGCGAGGTGGCCTACACCGACTCCGCTCTTGGGCCGCTCTTCGACGTCATCAGGGACGTGTCCCGAGCAAGGCCGACGCTTGTCGTCGTGACGGCCGACCACGGCGAAGCGCGGGGCGACCACGGGGAGGCCACGCACGGCGTCTTCGCCTACGAGTCGACGCTCCGGGTGCCCCTGGTGATGGCGCAGCTCGCGGCGCCGGCGGCAGCCGGCCAGGTGTCCGGACGGCAGATCACCGCCCCGGTCCGGCACGTCGACGTCCTGCCGACCGTGCTGGAGCTCGTGGCCGCCCGGGCGGCCGCCCCGGGGGATAACACCGATGAGATCGCGGGCCGTTCTCTGCGCGACCTCCTCGACGGCCGGGAGGAGACCGCGTCCGCGCGGCCGTCGTACTTCGAGGCGGTCTCCGCGACGCTGAACCGCGGGTGGGCGCCGCTTCGCGGCATCCTCGTCGGGCACCGCAAGTACATCGATCTCCCGATACCCGAGCTGTACGACCTTGCGAGCGATCCGCACGAGGTCACGAACCTCGCCGGAAGCGAGCGCGCTCAGATGGACGTGCTCGAGGCGCAGTTCCGGGCGTTGCATGCGCCGCTGCCGGGCGCCCGGCAGACGGAGACCGCCGATGTGCAGCAGCGCCTGCGATCGCTGGGGTACGTGTCCGGGACATCGGCAGTGAAGAGCCACTACACGGAGCGCGATGACCCGAAGATGCTCGTGGACATCGACCAGGCGCTCGTGCGCGGCGTCGATCTGACTGAGCGCGGGCAGACCCGCGACGCGATCGACGCATATCGCGCGATCCTCGAGCGGCGCCCCGACATGCCGGTCGCGTCGCTGCATCTCGCCTTCCTGTACTGGAAGATCGGCGACACCCAAAGCGCGATCGCCACGCTGCGCCGCGCGCGGGACGCCGGCGCCCGGAACCCGTCGCTGGACACCGAGCTCGGTCTCTATCTCGCGGAAACCGGCGCCGTGGAGGACGCGATGCCGCTGCTGTCACAGGCTGCGAGCGGCGACGCGGCCGACGTCGATGCTGTGAACGCGCTCGGGATCGCTTACGCGAGGGCGGGGGACCCTGCCAGGGCGCTGGCCGCGTTCGAACGCGCGCTGAAGCTGGATCGATCCAATCACATGGCGGAGGAGAATATCGGCACCGTGCAGCTGTCGCGCGGCCGCCTCGACGCGGCCCGCGCGGCGTTTGCTCAGGCGCGCGAGATGGCGCCAGACTCCGCCGCTGCGTGGGCGGGTCTCGGCGTGGTGGCCCTGAAGGCCGGCGACCGCGACGGAGCCATCGCGAACTGGAAGAAGGCGGTCTCGCTCGACCCGGCCAACTTCGATGCGTTGTTCAACGTCGGCACGACGCTGCTCGATGCGGGGCGGCCGGGTGAGGCTCGACCCTATCTCGAACAGTTCGTGCGCACGGCGCCGGAAGGACGATACGCCAGAGATGTGGCCGGAATTCGCGCGGTGCTTGCACGGATCTCTGAGGCAAAGCCCCCGCGCGACGCCCGGTGAGAGACCTCGAGAGAGCCGAGAGGCGCCACCCGATGAGAGACTCCAGCGTCGTTCGACGCAGGCACCGCGTCCCGTTCGCCCTCATCGCAACCGCGCTCGCCGCTGTGTGCGTCGCCCGCTCGGACGTCGCGGGCCTGCACCAAAGCGCGTCGCGCATCAACCTGCTGCTCGTGACGCTCGACACGGTGCGCGCCGACCACATCGGTGCATACGGATCGGCCACGGCGGCGACGCCCGTGCTCGACCGGCTGGCGCGCGAGGGCGTCAGGTTCGCGGACGCGACGACGCAGTCGCCGCTCACGGGGCCGGCGCACGCGGCGCTCATGACCGGCATGTACCCGGGCAAGTTCGGCGTCCGGGACAACGCCGCATCCCGCCTGCCGGACGAAGCGGTGACGCTGGCCGAACGCTTGAAAGCAGCCGGGTACAGCACGGGCGCCTTCATCGGCGCCTTCATCCTCGACCGGGCGTTCGGGTTTGCCCAGGGATTCGACGCGTTCGACGCCAGGTTCGAGGGATTCGGCCTCGCCGACCTCGAGCAGGCGCGGCGGCGGGGTGACAAGGTCGCCGACTCGGCGCTCGCCTGGCTCGGCGGCCTTCCGGGCGATCGCCCGTTCTTCTGCTGGGTGCACCTCTATGATGCCCACGCCCCGTATGCGCTACCGCCCCCGCTCAACGCGCGGTTCCGCGGCCGCGCCTACGACGGCGAGATCGCGTTCGTCGATCAGCAGGTCGGACGCCTGGTCGCGGCCGTCCAGAACAAGGGTTGGTTGGACCGGACGCTCGTCGTCGCGGTCGCCGATCACGGCGAGGGCCTGGGCGATCACGACGAGGACCACCACGGGGTTTTCCTCTACGAGTCCGTGCTTCGCGTCCCGTGGGTCATGCGGCTGCCCGGCCGGATCGGCGCCGGCGTGGTCGTGCAGGAACAGGTGCGATCCATCGATCTCGCGCCGACCGTGCTCGATCTCCTCGCCGTGCCGGGATCGGGACCGCTCGATGGGGAAACGCTCGTTCCCGTCCTCCAGGGCCGGGATCGTAAGGAAGTCCCGCCCTCGTTCGCGGAGACGTACTATCCGCGGTTCCACTTCGGGTGGAGCGAGCTCAGGTCGGTGCGCACGGGCGACTTCAAGTACATCGACGCACCGCATCCCGAGCTCTACGCTCCCGTCTCCGATCCCGGTGAGCGGCAGAACCTCACCGAGACGAAACCGATCGTGGCCAGACGTCTCTCGGCGATGGCGCAGTCAATCGCCAGGACCCTGCCGGACGCAGACCGCGCGCCGCGCCCGCAACCCGACGCCGACACGCTGGCGCGTCTCAGGAGCCTGGGGTACGTCGGGCTCGTGGGAGGCGGAGGCGGGGCGCGCGGACCGGATCCGAAGCTGATGACGGCTCAATACAGGCAATTCGGGACGCTCATCGAGTCATCGCTCGCGGCCATTCGCGGAGGACGGCCGGCAACAGCGGTCACGAATCTCAAGAAGGCACTGACAATCAATCCCCGCAGCTACGACGTGCACCTGTTCCTGGGAGACGCGTACCGGCAGCTCGGCGACCCTGGCAACGCTGGCAACCCTGGCAACCCTGGCAACCTTGACCGCGCCGTCGGCGAGTACGAGGCCGCCGGGCAGCTCAATCCGGGCGTCGCCGAGCCGCATCTCTCCGCGGCCGACATCAGGATCGATCAACACGACTTCGACGGGGCCCGGCGGGAGATCTCCCATGCCGCGGCGGCGGACGCTCGCTCGTATGCCGTGGACGTGGCGCGGGGCCGCCTCGCGGAAGCATCCGGCCAGCTCTCCGACGCGATGGCGGCATACCAGCGCGCCGTGTCGGGGGGAGGCGGCGATCCGAGGCCGCACGCGCTCCTCGCGAATATCGCCTTACGGCTCGGCAGGTTCGACGTGGCCGAACGTGAATTCAACCATCTCCTCGACGCCAACTATCAGCCTGCGGGAGGACACTTTGGCCTCGGCATGATCGCCGAGGCGCGGGGAGATCGCGCAGCCGCGGTGACGCACTACAGGCGAGCCGTCGCGCTGGATCCGGCCTTCAAGGAGGCAAGGCAGGCGCTCGCCCGCCTGACCGGGCCGCCCAAGCGCTAGTGGACGGGCCACCAGAAGGTGGGTTGTCGCAGCGAGGAAATGCCCTGGCGCTCGGCGGCGAGCGCCAGGGAGGCAAGCGGAACGAAACGCTAGAACGTGAACCGCGCGCCGAGCCGGGCGATGCGCGGGTTCATGATCTCCAGCACGTTGTTCAGCGTCGGCGCCGAGACGTCGTACTGCTGTCTCAGCGTCGTGCCGGCGTTGAAGAGGTTGAACACGTCGAAGTCCAGCATCAGGTTGGCGTGCGGAATCTTGATCACCTTCTCCACGCGTGCGTCCACCGACCAGATCGACGGCAGCCGCGAGTCGGCGTTGGGGATCACGATCACGTCCTTGGCACCCTCGATCGGGTCCGCTGATGCTTCGTTGCTCGAGTAGTAGATCCGGCTCCATCCCTGGCGGCCCAGCATGCTCCCGCCGAAGTTCAGCCCGAGCGGCCCCTGCCAGAGCCCGTTCGCGACGATCTGCCATTGGGCGGGCGTGACGTACAGGTTGCTCTTGCCGCTGCCCGCCGAGGAGCGGATGACCGTGCCGCCGTTCTGGTTGAACCCGAGCAGGCTGTAGTTGTTGGACGTGGCGTCGACGCGCGCGGTGGGATCGGCAAGCGACGTGGCGGGATTGTCGAAGTACTCACGGTGACTGTTGGTGGAGAAGCCCACGCGCGCCATCCACCGATTCGAGAGCCGCTTGGTCAAGGTGAGCTCGGCGCCGAGGTAGCGTTGATGGTACCCCGGCCGGTTCGACAGCTCCCGGCCGCCGCCTTGAGGCGCGGCCGAGGCCATGAGCGCGTAGACGGGCGCGCTGTACGCGCCCACGCCCGGGATGGTCCCTGTGAGCGTGTGATCCAGCACGTAGTCGCTCGCCGTTGCGCCCGCGAGCGGCTGCCAGTAGATATCCGTGAATCGCCGGTACGTGAAGTTGGCGCCTATCGCGACGTTGGGGATGAGCTCGTGATCCACGCCAACCGCGATCTCGTGCGTCTTGGGCGCGACGAGATTCGGGTCGACCTTATTGAACGACTGGACCAGGTTTGGATGGGCCGGATCGAATCCGGAATACCCGACCAGCACGCCTGTCGCCGCGAGCTCGCTGGCGTCGACATGCCCGTCCCTGTTCGTATCGGTCGCGTGGAAGATGGCGTACGAGTACGCCGCGGGCGACACGAAGGCACCCCCGATGAAGTTGCCGGAGCCAATCTGCGACATGAAAAGCGCATAGCTGCCCCTCACGACCGTCTTCCGGTTCTCGTCCACGGCGTACGTAAACCCCACTCGAGGTTGCGGGAGGCTCTGCTTGATCGCGTCGGGCACGCCGGGTGCCTGGATGGCCGGAAGCAGGCTCGGCAACACTGTGGCCGGTTGAGAGACCGGCAGCGCCGAACCACGGGCCCCGTCGAAGCGCAGTGCGAGATTCAGCGTCAGCCGATCGTACGAGATGGTGTCGCCGGCGTAGACGCCGTAGTAGCTGGCTTCGCTGGAGAGATAGAAGTCCCGGACCAGAAACGCGGTCGTCGCCCCGTTCGTGGGGTAGGTCGACCTCGCCTCCGTGAAAATGCCGCCGCCCGGCCAGATGCTCGTCGAGGTCACGCTCGCCTTGCGCCAGGAGAATCCGAACTTCACTTCGTGCCGCCCGTGGAACCAGTTGCCGTCGGCGGCGGCGCTGTTCTGGGGGCGGTTCGTCGAGAAGTACTCGTACGACCCGTGCCACACCTTGTTCACGTCCCGGTACGCTGGCGTGTTGAGCCCGCCTTCGGGGTTCAGCGTGAATCCGTTCAGGGCATGCGCGCCGCGGGCGGTGACGACGACACTGTCGCCAATCGTGAAGCCGACCTGCCCTTTGTACACAGGCGAGGGCCCGGTCTGATCCCACGTGGTCTCCGGCGGATGAAGCGCGCTCGCGCCGCGCCCCTGCTTCGTCTTGTTCCCGCGGAAATACGTGAACTCGGGGCGCAGCCAGTTCACCGGCTGCGCGGTGAACTTGAGCCCCACGTTCTCGAGCTGCGTCGTGTCGTGCGAGTTGATGATCGTCAGCGTGTCGACGTTGGTCCGGCCGTACGTGCCGTACGCCCACAGCTTGTCCTTCACGATGGGGCCTCCGACGCCGAAGCCACGGTCCTTGTTGCTGGCCGTGCGGTTGCCCTTGCCGGTCGTACTGCCGATCTGGGTCGCGATGGCAGGGTCGAGATTGTTGCCCTGCAGCGATTCACCTTCCCAGAAGAACCGGCCGTCGCCGTGGAAGATGTTCGAGCCGCTCTTCATCACGAAGTTGAGCTGCACGCCTGGCGTCGTGCTCTGCACGTCGGCGCCGCCCGTCGTGATGCTGATCTCCTGGAAGGCATCGAAGTCGTAATACGTCGGGCTCGACCCCTGCGACGCCTCGTCGGTGATCGGTACGCCGTCGAGGTTCCACGTGTTGGCGGTGCCCGACGCACCCTTCGCGTAGTAGTTCGACTGCTGGCCTGACTCGGATCCGCCGACGTTCACGCGGTCCACCATCACCGTCGGGACCGACTGCAGCACCACCCACGGATCGCGCGCCGACGGGATGTTCTGCAATTCCTCGATGGAGACGGTGGTGACCGTCGTATTCTTCTTCACGTCGATCACCGGGACCCCTGCGGTCACGTTGACCTCCGTCGCCACGCCTCCGACCGACAGCGTGACGGGGAGCGGCACCGCAACCGCCGCCGCCACGGGAATGTTGGCGCTGGTGAAGGTCGAGAAACCCGACAAGGCGACCTTGACCTGGTACACGCCGGGGGCGAGGTTCAGGAAATGCGCCTCGCCACGCGCGTCTGAGACGGTCGTGTGAATCTCCTGTCCGCTGAGATCGACCGTCGCGCCGGGCACAATCGCGCCGCTGCTGTCCTTGACGGCGACGTCGATGCGCCCGCTGAACTGCGTCTGTCCGAAAGCGGAACTGCAGATCGCGAGCGATAGAACCAGACCGAGTGCAACTCCCACACATCGAATTCTCATGGTCGCGGCCTCCGTCCGAAGAAACGCGCGCTGTGCCGTGCTGCCACACCTCCAAGAGTCACGATGCAACGACAACGCACTGTCGCGCGAGAGGTTGCATGATAACGGATTGGGCGCCGTCAACCGCCCTCTGTTCATCGACTTCAGCGCCATTCCGTGCATGATCCAAAAAACCAGAGGAAGTGCGCGGATGTTGTGCGGGTTTGGGATACGCATGGCGGCGCCGACCGGTGTTCGAGACTGATAGCGCGGGCAAGCTCAGCAGGAGGTGACATCACCGATGAGGTTCCCGCGTCCGCAAACCGTACGTGGCGCCGGCACACGTGAGTCCGGTTTGCACCCACATTGCTCGCTGCACTACACTGTAGTGCATGAAGACGGATGTCTACAGTTGGCGCGTGTCCCGGGCCCGCAAAGCGGCCTTGGAGGAGGTGGCGCGGGCGGAGCGAACAAGTGTGGCGAACGTCCTCGATCGCGCCACGGACGAATGGATTAGAAGTCGGCAACTGAGCGCTGGCGCGGACGAGCTCGAACAGGCGCGTCTTCGCCGTGCAGCGTTGCGTTTTGTCGGGGCGTTTCACGGAAGCGATCCCGATCGCAGCCACCAGGCTCGGGTACGCGTGAGGGCCAAGCTCGCGCGACGCCATGCCGGCTAGAGGTTTGGTCGATACGGGCGCGTTACAGGCGCTCCTGGACCAGGACGACCGTTGGCATCAACGCTGCGCTGCCGCGTTCGCCACGATTCGACTACCGCTGGCTACATCAGCCGCCGTTCTGGCGGAACTGTTCCATCTTCTCGGGGAGGATCGTCGTGAGCTCGCTGCCGCTTGGGGGCTGCTGCGGTCGGGCGCGGTAACGGTGCTGCCTATCGATGATGTCGACCTTCCTGAACTCGAGGCGTTGATGAAACGCTACGCGGAGCGACCCATGGCCTTTGCCGACGCGACGCTTGTCCTTCTGGCGCGACGTGAGCGTCTGAATACGGTGTTCACGGTGGATCACGATGATTTCGAGACGTACCGCATTGACGGCCGGAAGCGCTTCCGGATCATTCCAGGCCGCTGAGGAGACATATCGCTCCGCCGGCGCCACGGTGTGCATCCGTCGCGATGATTGACGGCGCGCAGCACTCCCGGACGGGACGGATCAACCGTCCGGCCCAGGTGTTGTTCGCAAGCCTGATTGGCACGACGATCGAGTTCTTCGATTTCTACATTTACGCAACGGCAGCAGTGCTGGTCTTTCCGACGCTCTTTTTCCCCTGGGGAAGCGCGCGTGGTACGGCATGTTTCCGCAGCTCGGCGCGCCGATCGGATTCCTGCTCTCGGGCGGCGTGTTCCTGATCCTCTCGGCGTGGCTCCGCGACGAGAGCTTCTTTTCGTTCGGCTGGCGGCTTCCGTTTCTATCGAGCGCGGCGCTCGTCGTTCTCGGTCTGTACGTGCGATTGACGATTGCCGAGACGCCGGTCTTCCGTGAGGCGATGACGCGGCACGAGCGCGTGAAGCTGCCGATGCTCGCGGTGTTGCGCGACCACCCGGTCACGATGGTCGTCGGCGTGCTCGTCGCGCTCTCAGCTTACGTGAGCTTCTATCTGATGACCGTGTTCGCGCTGTCGTGGGGAACGAGCGCGCTCGGGTTCAGCCGCGACAAATTTCTCGTCATGCAGCTCTTTGCGATCCTGTTCTTCGCGCTGACGATTCCGATCTCCGCGGTGCTCGCGGAGACAGGCCGCCGCCGGTTGCTGATGTGGGTCAACGTGGCGGTCGCGGCGTTCGGTGTGATCCTTGGACCGCTCTTCAGCGCCGGTACCACCGGCGCGGTGGTGATGCTCGTCATCGGCATGGCGCTCGTGGGCCTCGTGTTCGGACCGCTCGGCACGGTGCTCTCAGAGCTCTTCCCGACGCCGGTCCGCTATTCCGGCAGCTCGCTCACCTACAACCTCGCCGGAATCTTCGGCGCGTCGCTGGCGCCGTTTGCCGCGACGCACCTCGCCACGACATACGGCCTCCAGTACGTCGGCTACTACCTGTCGGCCGGCGCGCTGCTCTCGTTCCTCGGGTTGCTGGCGACGCGGGAGACCAAGGACGACACGCTCTGAATCTTCGCGTGCCACACGAGAGCGAAGGGGAGAGATTACGTTCTTACGGAGTACGGGAAGCGGTGAAACGACCGTGCTCAGGCACCCCACATTCACCTGTTCAATTCGACACACAGCCCGAAGAGGCCGCAGGAGTACCGTGGGCCTTGATGTTCAGACTTGTGGCCACGATGCGTCGCGGCTCGGCGTCCGGCATACCCCAGGCGTCGGCCTGCTACGGGACGGTCGACGCCGCTCGCGCAGGAGGCATGGACATGCTGCGCGAGGACCGCGTCCTTCGCGTGATGATCGTGCGCGATGAGATGCCACAGGCGTTTGTCGAGTGGCTGGAACGCTAACGGGAGCGAGCCGGCGGGCGTTGGCGCAACATCGCGGTATAATGCCGCTGTCGCTTTCCTGAGCCCTGCGGCCTGCCGGCCCTCTGCCCTCACCAAAGCCTGTCCTGGAGGGCACGAGCGGATTGAGCGGACTGTTCGCGCGGCTTCTCCGTACCCGCTCCTCGCCGTCTGAAAAGCCGTTTCGCGACGAGCTGCTCAGTATCGCGCGGCTCGAGGAGCGCGCGCTGGCGCTCGCAGCGAGCCTCACCATCGATCCGAACCCGCGACGCCGCGCCCGCAACATCTTCTCGCGGTTCGACGACAACGCCCGCGTGCTGCGCGATGCCTACCGAACGCTGGCGGACGATCTGCGGACCGGCCGCGCCGTGACCGCCGCGGCGGAATGGCTGCTCGACAACTTCTACCTTGTGACGTCGGAGATCCGCGACATCCACCAGCACTTGCCTGGCACGTATTACCGGCAGCTGCCCACGCTCGCATCGCGTGAACACGCGCGGCAGACGCGAATCTACGCAATGGCCGTCGAGCTCGTGCGCCACAGCGACAGCCGGATCGACCGGCAGCAGCTCGCCGTGTTCATCAACAGCTACCAGCGCGTTGCCCCGTTGACGATAGGCGAGCTTTGGGCGTGGCCCAGCATGCTGAAGCTGGCGCTCATCGAGAATCTTCGCCGGCTGGCGGCGCAAACGCTCGAGTCCCGACGGGCGCGTCTCGCTGCCGACGCGTACGTGCAGCGGATCGAACACGAGGCCGGCGATCCCGGCCGGCCTGGACAAGCCGTGCCGGAGGCCTTCACGGTCGCCTCCGTTGTCCAGCTCCTACATCGCGTCCGGGAGTACGGTCTTCGCCTGTCGTGGATCCGCACGGCGGTCGAGGAGCACCTGGCGTCGCAGCAGACGACCGCAGAGGCGGCGATTCGCAGCGAACACCAGCGGCAGGCGGCCGATCAGGTATCGGTGGCCAACGCCATCACCAGCTTGCGCCTCTGCTCGGCGATCGACTGGCGCGACTATGTCGAGTCCGTGAGCCTCGTCGAGCAGGTCCTGCAGCGCGATCCGTCCGGCGCTTACGCGCGGATGGACTTTCTCAGCCGCGATCGACAGCGTCAGGCGGTCGAAGAGCTCGCGGCGCCGACCGGAGACGCGCAGATGCGGGTGGCGTTGCGGGCGGTTGAAAGCGCCCGGCAGGCCGCGGCCAGCGGCTCAGCCGCCGATCGAGCGGCCCACGTTGGGTACCACCTGATTGACGCCGGACGGCGCGACCTCGAGGCGGACGTCGCGTATCGACCTCGACTCGGGCGCCGGGCCCAACGTCTGGTCTTCGCGCACGCGACGCTCACGTACCTGGGACCGGTCGTGACGATGACTATGGTGCTGCTCGCCGCGAGCGCGGCGTACGCGCGCCACGGCGGCGCCTCCACGCGATTACTCACCGCGCTGGTTCCGCTCCTGCTCATCCCGGCCGCCGACGTTGCGATCGCACTGGCGCAACGCGTGTTCGCGTGGGCGATCCCGCCGCGCCGCCTGCCCCGCCTCGACTTCGCCGATCGCGTCCCGGACGACGCCCGCACGATGGTCGTCGTGCCGACATTGCTGACGAGCCACGCGTCGGTGGCGGGGCTGCTGGAGCACATCGAGGTGCTCGCGCTGGGCAACCTCGACCCGCGAATCCATTTCGCGATCCTCAGCGACTTCACCGACGCCGACTCGTGCGAGCGACCTGGCGACGAATCAATTCTGGCCGCCGCACGGGAGGGAATCGAGGCGCTCAACCGGAAGTTCGGACCCGGGCACGAAGATCGCTTCTTTCTGTTTCATCGGGCGCGGCGTTGGAATGTGCGCGAAGGCGCGTGGATGGGCTGGGAACGCAAGCGCGGAAAGATCGAAGAGTTCAACCGGCTCTTGCGGGGAGCGTCCGACACGAGCTTCTGCGAGCAGGTCGGCGTGCTCGACATCCTCCCGTCGGTTCGCTACTGCATTACGCTCGACACCGATACGCGCCTGCCGCGCGACGCGGCGAAAGAGCTCATCGGCATCATCGCGCATCCTTTGAATCGTCCCCGATTCGACGCGCGGACAGGCCGCGTCGTGGAAGGCTACGGGATCCTCCAACCTCGCGTCAGCGTGACCATGGCGAGCGCGGCCGGCTCGCTGTTCGCGCGGACCTACGCCGGCCATACCGGAGTGGACCCGTACACCACGGCCGTCTCCGACGTCTACCAGGATCTCTTCGACGAAGGCATTTTCACCGGCAAGGGCCTGTACGACGTCGACGCGTTCGTCGCGTCGCTCGAGGGGCGCGTTCCCGAGAACGCGCTGCTCTCCCACGATCTGTTCGAGGGGCTCTACGCGCGCACGGCTCTCGTCACCGATGTCGAAGTCGTCGACGACTATCCCTCGAGCGTGCTCGCGCACGCGCGACGCCAGCACCGATGGGTGCGCGGCGATTGGCAGATCTTGTGGTGGCTCTTCCCGTTCGTACCGTCCCGCACAGGCCTGCAGCGCAATCGCCTGCCGCTCATCTCACGATGGAAGATCCTGGACAACCTGCGGCGCAGCCTCCTGGCGCCAGCAACCGTGGCGGTGCTGTTCCTGGGGTGGACCGTCCTGCCGGGTTCTCCGCTCGCATGGACGGCGATCGCCCTCGCCGCGGCTGCCCTGCCGGTCTGCCTGCGACTGCTTCAACTCTTAGGCGGGCCGGCCAGGCAGGAGTCGGGCGCCGCGTTCCTGCGTGCCGCTTCCGAGGACCTCGAAACAGACGTCGTTCGCGTCGTGTTGCAGCTCACGTTGCTCGCGAGTCACGCATACGAAAGGGTTCACGCCATCACGGTGACGCTCGTCCGTCTCGGAATCACCAAGCACCGGTTGCTCGAATGGGAGACGGCCGCGGCCAGCGCGCATCGAGGGGGGGCGCCGCGGCTGACCGTGTTCCTGAAAGAAATGATCGCGAGCCCGCTCATGGCCCTCACCGGTCTGGCGACCGTCGCTGTGGTCCGACCCGACGCGCTGCCAGCATCGGTGCCCGTGCTCGCGCTGTGGGCCGCGGCGCCGGTCATCGCATACGCGCTCAGCCGCCCCGTACCGTCGCGCCACACGGCGCTCGGCGCTGAGGATCGCGCGTTCCTTCGGGCGACGGCACAGAAGACCTGGCGATACTTCGACACCTTCATCGGCCCGGAGGATCACGCCCTCCCGCCTGACAACGTCCAGCTTGTCCCGGCATTGACCGTCGCGCACCGCACGTCGCCGACCAACATCGGGATGGCGCTGCTGGCCACCCTCGCGGCGCACGACTTCGGCTTCATCGATGCCGACGATCTGGCGCGCCGGATCGACGCGACGCTCACAACGGTCGAAGGCCTCGAGCGCTTCGAAGGGCACCTTCTGAACTGGTACGACACCCGCACCCTCGCACCCCTGCCGCCGGCGTACATCTCGACGGTCGACAGCGGCAACCTCGCGGGTGCGCTCCTGACCTTGTCAGTGGCCATGCAGCGGATGCACCTCGACCGTCTGGCCTCTCGCGCCGCCGCGTTGTTCGACAGCATGAACTTCCGATTCCTCTACGACCCTCGCCGGCAACTCTTCTCCATCGGCTATCGCCTCGCAGATGACGAGGGGCCCGGCCGCCCCGATCCGTCGTACTACGACCTGCTCGCGTCCGAGGCGAGGCTGGCCAGCTTTCTCGCCATCGCGAAGGGCGATGTCGCGGAATCCCATTGGTTTCACCTCGGGCGGGCTGTGACCGGCATCCGCGGCGCGTCCGTGCTGCTGTCGTGGAGCGCCACGATGTTCGAGTATCTGATGCCGCTGCTCGTCATGCGCAGCTACCCGGGCACGCTCCTCGATGAGTCGTGCCGGATGGTCGTGCACCGACAGAGGGAATACGGGGCGACCAGGGGAGTGCCCTGGGGCATCTCCGAGTCCGCGTACAACGTCGTCGATCGGCACGACATCTTTCAGTACAAAGCTTTCGGCGTGCCGGGGCTCGGCTTGAAGCGCGGGCTGGGCGACGAGTTGGTCGTGGCGCCGTACGCCACCGCGCTCGCGGCGATGATCGATGCCCCACACAGCGCAGACAACCTCCGGCGGCTGACGCGTGAAGGTCTCGAGGGCGACTACGGACTGTACGAGGCCATCGACTACACCCGACGCGATGCCGAGTCGGACGAGGCCGCGCAGAATCCCGGGGCCGGCACTGTGGTTCGCACCTACCTGGCGCATCACGCCGGGATGACGCTGGTCGCCCTGGCGAACGCGCTCCTGGGCGACCCGATGGTGAAGCGTTTTCACGCCGACCCGCGGGTGCAGGCCACCGAGCTTCTGCTGCAGGAGCGGGTGCCGCGCCGCGTGCCGACGATTGAGCCGCGGCCCCTCGATGAAATGCGCGTCATCGCCGCGCCGCCAGCCGTCACGATGCGGCAGTATCGATCGCCTCACACGGTCTTTCCACACGCCCAGTTCCTCTCGAACGGCAACTACATGACGGTGGTGACCAACGCGGGCGGCGGCGCCAGTTTCTGCCGCGGCCTCGCCGTGACGAAATCACGGCGCGACCCGACGCGGGATCCGGGCAGCCAAGGCGTATACCTGCGCGACGTGCGGAGCGGATTCCTGTGGTCGGCCACTTATCATCCAACCGCGACTGAGCCCGACGACTACGTGGTCCAGTTCCGCCCGGAGCGGGCGACCTTCCGTCGTCACGACGAGGAGGTGTCGACCCAGCTCGACGTCGCCGTATCCACGGAAGACGACGTCGAGGTCCGCCGGGTCACGGTGGTGAATCAGAGCACCCGGATCCGCGAAATCGAGATCACGAGCTACGCCGAGATCGTGCTGGCGCCCCCTGTCGACGATGTCGCGCACCCGGCCTTCGGGAAGCTCTTTCTCGAAACAGAGTTCCTGGCCGATTCCGCTGCGCTCCTGTGCCATCGACGCGCCAGGGATCCTCGGGATCCGCCCGTGTGGGCGGTCCATGTCTTGAGCCTCGAAGGACGTCCGCAAGGGCCGGTCGAATGGGAGACCGATCGCGCGCGATTTCTCGGTCGCGGCCGCGACACCGACAAGGCGGCGGCGCTCGACGGGCGCGCGCTCTCGGGCACAACGGGCATAGTCCTGGACCCCATCTTCAGTCTTCGCCAGCGGATCAGGCTGGTCCCAGGGGCGTCGGTGCGTCTGTCGTTTGCCACGGGCATCGCGTCGGATCGGGAGACCGCCGAAGCTCTCGCACAGAAGTACCGGAACCCGAGCGCGGCCTCGCGTACGTTTGCGCTGGCGTTCACGAACGCTCAGAGCGGCTTGAGGCACCTGGACATCTCGAGCGACGAGGCGCTGCTCTTCGAGCGTCTGGCGTCGAGAGTGCTGTTTGCGGACGGTTCGCTGCGCGCGAGCCCCGACACAATTGTCTCGAACGACCTCGGTCAATCCGGCCTGTGGCCGCACGGCATTTCCGGCGATCTCCCGATTCTGCTGGTGCGCGTCATCGGCCGGACGGGCGACGATGACGTGAAGCTCGTGCGCCAGGTGCTGCAGGCGCAGGAGTACTGGCGTTTGAAGGGCTTGAGCGCCGACGTCGTCATCCTGAACGAGGACCCGTCCAGCTATCTCGACGAGATTCACGCGCAGCTGACCGCGCTCCTCGACAACGGGCCGTGGCGGACGTGGAAGCATCGTTCCGGTGGCGCCTACCTGTTGCGCGCGGATCGGATTGGCGCCGCGGAGCGGACGCTGCTCGAGGCCGTGGCTCGCGCCGTGCTCGTCGGAGATCGTGGCGATCTGCTCGCGCAGCTCGATACGCCGCATCCGATCCGAACGAGCGGGCAACCCGCGTTCACGCGGGTGCCGGACCCGCCCGCGCCGTCGGCCTTCAACCCGCCGGCGTTGATGCCACTGGCGCTCGCGACTGGCCTCGGCGGCTTCTCGGACGATGGGCGTGCCTACTCGATCGTGCTCGAGGGTGACCAGGAAACGCCGCTGCCATGGGCGAATGTCATTGCCAATCCGGGGTTCGGCACGATTGTCACGGCGTCCGGCTCGGCGCACACCTGGTCCGAGAACAGCCGGGAAAACCGGCTGACCTCGTTTGCGAACGATCCCATCGTCGACCCGACGGCCGAAGCGTTGTTCATTCGAGACGACGAGTCAGGAGACGCGTGGTCGCCGACGCCGGGACCGATGGCGCGGAACCCGGCGAGCGGGCGATTCGTCGTCCACCACTCGGCCGGCGTCACACACTTCGCGCGCACAACCCGGGAGATTCGGCACGAGCTGGAAGTCTTCGTGGACGCCGACGACCCCGTCAAGTTCTCGCTCCTGGCGCTGACCAATGAGGGCAATTCCGCGCGGCGGCTGAGTCTATTTGCCTACAACGATTGGGTCCTCGGCCCACCGCGGGAGAGTCAGTCCGGGCACATCGTCACGACCTACGATACGAAGACCGGCACGATCCTCGCCCGCAATGCCTACAGCGACGAGTTCGCGCAGCGCGTGGCGTTCGCGCATTCCAGTGAAACGCCGCAGTCTGCGACTGGCGATCGCCTCTCGTTCATCGGCCGGAACGGTTCGCTGTCCAGGCCGGCTGCGCTGCGCCACATGAGACTCGGGGCGCAGTTTGGCGCCGGGCTCGATCCCTGCGCGGCGCTCCACCTGCACGTCGTCCTCAATCCCGGCGAAAGCCGCCGCATCCTGTTTCTGCTGGGGCAGGGCACGGACGCCAATCACGTTGAGCGCCTGATTGCGCGTCATGCCCGGGTGGACGACGCCGCCGTCGCGCTGCAAAGAGTTCAGGCGGCGTGGAACACGACACTCGACGCGATCCAGGTTCGAACACCGGACGATTCGTTCGACGTGCTGATCAACCGCTGGCTGGTCTATCAGGATGTGAGCTGCCGCCTCTGGACGCGCGCGGGCTACTTCCAGCCGGGCGGGGCCTTCGGCTTCCGCGATCAATTGCAGGATGTGATGGCGCTGCTGCTGACGCGACCCGACCTCGCCCGGGCGCATCTCGTCCGGGCCGCCGGCCGGCAGTTCCTCGAGGGAGACGTCCAGCACTGGTGGCACGAGCCGAGCGGCCGGGGTCTTCGATCTCGCTGCTCGGACGATCTCTTGTGGCTGCCCTTTGTCGTGGCTGCCTACGTCGGCGGGACGGGTGACGTCGGCGTGTTGGACGAGCGCATGCCATTCTTAGAGGCGCCGCTCCTCGCGCCAGACGCCACGGAGTCCTATGGTCAGCCGCGCGTGTCGTCCGAGGACGGCACGCTGTTCGAACACTGCGTCCGGGCGATCGACAAGGGCCTGACCGCGGGCGCTCATGGTCTCCCCCTCATCGGCACCGGCGACTGGAACGACGGCATGAACCGCGTCGGACCAGCGGGGCGAGGCGAGAGCACGTGGCTCGGCTTCTTTCTTCACAAGGTCCTCAGCGACTTCGAGCCGCTCTGCCGCGAGCGACACGACGACGTCCGCGGAGATCGGTATGCCAACGAAGCTCGGCGGCTCGCCGCCATGCTCGAACGATCGTGGGACGGCGAGTGGTACCGGCGCGGCTACTACGACGACGGCACGCCGCTCGGATCCGCGCAGAACGACGAGTGTCGCATCGACTCGATCGCACAGTCGTGGGCCGTCCTCTCGGGCGCCGTTCCTGTCCGGTTTGCCGAGCGCGCGATGGACGCTGTTCGCACCTCGCTCGTGGCGCGCGGATCGCAAATACTGCCGCTCCTCAATCCGCCGTTCGATCGCTCGGCGCAGGACCCCGGGTATATCAAGGGCTATCCGCCGGGCGTCAGGGAGAACGGCGGCCAGTACACGCACGCGGCCGTCTGGATCGTCATGGCGCTGGCGCGGCTCGGCAGCGGTGACGAAGCGGCGGAGTTCTTCCACATGCTGAACCCTGTCAACCACAGCCGAACGCCGGCGGACGTGGCCCGCTACAAGACCGAGCCGTACGTAATGGCCGGCGACGTCTACGCGCGCGCGCCGCACGCCGGACGGGGTGGGTGGAGTTGGTACACGGGATCCGCGGCGTGGATGTATCGTGCAGGCGTCGAGAGCATTCTCGGCCTCCGCCGGCGGCGCGAGACGTTCATCATCGATCCGTGCATTCCTGCCTCCTGGGGCGAGTACCACGTGACCTGGCGCTTCAGGGACAGCCGCTACGAGATCACCGTCTTGAATCCGGCACACCGGTGCCGCGGCGTGGCGACCGCCTGCGTGGACGGCGGGCCTGTTGACGCCGGCGCGATTCCGCTGATCAACGATGGCAGGACACACGACGTGCGGATCGTGCTCGGGGATGCGGCGTCGCGTACCGGCGGTCTGTTGGCTGTCTGACGGTCGCCGTGAGGCGGTCGGCATGCCGACCGCGCAAGGCCGGGCGTGACTAATCCGCCCTGAGCGCGATCGTTGGCTCGATGCGAACGACGCGACGAGCGGATACGCCCGACGCAGTCAGTGATACGAGCACCATGATGACCGAGATGAGCAGCAAGGTGCTGACATCAGTGGAGCTGGTTTGTATGAGCAAGCTCCGCATGAGCCTGCCTATCGCGGCCGCCATTGTGAGACCGATGACGAGTCCGATGGCGATGCGGGCGCCGAGGCTCCGGCCGATCAGCGTCCACACGTCACGCGGCTGCGCGCCGAGGGCCATTCGAATGGCGATTTCTCTCGTGCGTTGGGTGACGGCGTAGGCAACCACCGCATAGAAGCCCACCGCCGACAACACCACCGCGATGCTGGCCAGGATCCCAAACATGCTACCAGCGACGAGCCAGTTCCACCGGACCTGTGCGATCCGTCCGTTCAAGGTCTGGACGTCGAACAGCGGGAGATTCGGGTCCAGCGCGCGAACCGCGTCGCGGAGTGTCGAGGTCAGAAGGCTCGGCTCCGTGCGGCTGCGAACGGCCAGCACATAGGTGGCCACGGGCTCCGCACGATAGGGTTGATACACGACCGGATCAGCTTCTGCCTGGACGATGTTGCGCTGGCGTACGGTCGGCGCGATCCCGACGATCGTCAGCCATGGACCGTGGTTCGTCGTGTCGCTGAGCTGGACGCGTCGACCGATGGGATCCGTGTCGGGGAAGAGCAGTGACGCCAGTCGCTGATTAATGATCGCGCTGGTCTGTCCGGGCGCGCCGTCGATCTCCGTGAAGGGGCGCCCGCGGAGGAGCGTGAGGCCCAGGGTCGCGAAATAGCTCGGGCCGACGCTCACCATCGTCACGTCGGGCGGATGGTCGTCCACAAGGAGGGGCTGTCCCTCGATCGTGAGCTGCCGCCTGAACCCGCCGAAAATCGGCGCATGACTGGCGACCGTGGTCGATTCGATACCGCCGATCGCAGCGAGCCGCGCCTGCAGGGCTTCGAAAAACGTGATGCGCTGTTCTGGGGTGCGGTACTTGGCGGACGGCAGCTCGAGCTGCATGGTCAGCACGCGCGAGGGGTCGTTGCCGACCTGCAGGTCGCCAGACTTGATGAAGCTCTTCGTCAGCAGGCCGGCGCCGGCGAGGAGCGCCAGTGTCAGCGCCAGGTCGACTACGATGAGCGTGCTGCTCCAGGCACGGACGTGTGCGCCGGCACTTGCATGCCCTCCCTCTTTCAACACGTCATTCAAATCAATGCCCGAAATGTGCCACGCCGGGGCCAACCCGAACAGCATGAGCGTGCTGCCACAGACGGCCAAGAAGAAGAGGAAGACGTGCTCGTCCACCCCGAACTGGACCCAGAAGGGAAGGGGCGCGCCCGCAAACGTGGCGCGCACCAGCCTCGCCCCGAGAAGCGTCACCGCCAGTCCCACGACGCTGCTCATGGCGGCCAGGAGGGCGCTCTCCATCATCAGCTGTCGAACGATCCGCCACCGCGTCGCTCCGAGTGACGCCCGCAGCGCGATCTCTCGCGCTCGGCCCGCTGCTCGCGCAAGCATCAGGTTGGCGACGTTGACGCACGCGATCAGCAGCGCCAGCGCCATGGCGGCGAGCAGAAGATACATGAGCAGGGCCAGTGCGGAAGACGTAAAGCGGTCATGAAACGTCCGCACCGTCGTCACTACACCGGTATCGGTCTCCGGGTGGGCGAGGGCCAAGCGGCGGCCCATCGTCGCGAATTCCGCCCGCGCCTGACCGAGGGTCACACCGTCCGCGAGACGTCCGAACGCGACGAGCGTCCGCGCGTCGCGCGGCTGGCTGCGGATGCCTGGCAGGTGTGCGAGCGGCATCCAGAGCTCTGCCAGCTCGGGAAACTGCATGCCTTCTGGCATCACGCCGATGACGATCGCGGGCTCCCCGTTGACCAAGAGCGCCTGGCCCAGCGCGGCCGGGTCCGCTCCATACCGCGCTTGCCACACGCGGTAGCCGAGGAGGACCACGCGCGGGGCTCCGGGCCTGTCGTCTTCCGGCGCAAGGTCACGGCCCAGAATCGGTTGCACGTGCAGGAGCTGAAACGTGTTGGCCGAGATGTACGGTCCAACGTACCGCTCGGCAGCATGTCCGTCGCCACTGAGAATGAGCGCACCCGGTCCTTGCGAGAACAACGCGACGTACTGAAGACTCCGCGTCGCCGCGCGCCAGTCTTCCGCGTCTCGGTACGAGACGGTCGACTGCTCCCGGCCCTGCCGATCGCGGGTCCCGAGCGCGACGATCCGGTGGGGATCCGGAAGCGGCAGATCTCGGAGGAGCTCTGCGTTCACGACTGTGAAAAGGGCGGTGCTGGCGCCGATGGCGAGCGACAACGTCAGCACGGTCACGAGCGTGAAGCCTGGTGACTTCACCAGCGTCCGGACTGCATAGCGCACGTCTTGGCCGCACGCATCGAGGGCTCTAAAACCCCGCCGATCTCGATATGCTTCCGCCGTTTGCACAACGCCACCGAAGCTGCGGAGTGCGGCACGGCGCGCCTCCTCAGGTGAGAGACCCTGCCGGGTGTACTCGTCTGCTGCCTCGGCGAGGTGGCTCTGAATTTCATCGGCGAGATCGCGGTCGAGCGCGCGCGAGCGGAGGAGGGCGCGCAGGCGACACCAGATGACCCGCACGCGTCTCATGGCAGGTCTTCGGTGATTCTGAAGAACCGAGCCACGATATCTGCGGCGCGACGCCACGAGGCTTCTTCCGCGTGGAGTTCCTTTCGCCCAGCTCGAGTCAACGTATAGATCTTCACGCGCCGGCCGCTCTCAGAGTCGGCCCATTTCGAGGAGATCCAGCCAAGCTGTTCCAGTTTGAGGAGCGCCGGGTAGAGGGTGCCCTGGTTAAGGGCGAGCTGATTCCCACTAATCTGCTCGATCCGCCGCGCCAGGCGATACCCGTGGAGCGGTCCGAGTGCGTGGAGCGTCTGGAGAACCATCAGGGCAAGCGTGCCGGCCAGGATCTCGGCTCTTGGTTCGGCCATATGTTGGTAGTCTATACATGTATCAGTTGGTGATCAACATGTAGAGTCACGGCTGGCTTCTCTGAGAGATCACAGGATTTCCCGTTCGTCACACTTCGGGTCACGAGACCGAAATGAGGCGTCGGCAGCCGTGCTACAGTCGCCGGCGGGAGGGACATGTGCATTTCAGTCCTGCCGCATTGTTGGTGTTCGTCGGGTTCTGCGGGCTCCTGACGGTGGCGCTGGCCACCGGATCCAACTCGGTCCACATCGCAGAGGCCCTCGTCACCGTCATCATCGTCCTCGGCGTCGGTGGCTACGCTTTGCGTGGCGGTCAACGTTCGCGGTAGCGAAGCGCCGTAGACTGCCCGGCCAGCATGCCGCTCGTGCTTCGCGTGGACGGTCTCGACGCTGACGGTGTCAAGCTGATTTCCCCAGCCGATCCCCAGTTTGACGAGCTCGCCCGGCCGCTGATGAGTGAGCGCATCGCGCACGTCGGCCTGCAATTGAAGCCGATGCTGGTCATCGTCTCCAACGAATCACCGCAGACCATCGTGAGCTTGTCCATTGTCTGGCGCATCATTCACGAAGGCGGTCGGACCACCCGTATGTGGTGCCACACGAGCTTTCCCGAGACCGTGTGCGGTGACGTACTGGTCGGTCACCATCCCGAGGCGATACCTCCGGGTCAGACACACCTCGAGGCCAGCGGCCTTGTCATCCATGGCTACGGGTCTGGCGGCGAGTACTACGATCAGTTCCTCACCCAGTTCGTCGACGAGAAGAACGCGCGCCTCGCCGGGGCCGTCGAGCTGCACATTGACCTGAACGCCGTGATCTTCGCGGATGGAACATTGGCGGGCGCGGACGATGGGTCGAAGTTGGTCGATCTGTTCTCGACCTACGTGCGGGCGAAGCAGGAGTGGTATCGGGGCATTCTCGAGGCGCTCGATACTGGCCGCTCGATCGAGGAGGCGTTCAGCGGGATCCGCACCTTCATGGACGAACAGTCACGCGATCGGCGCGCCGGGACGATGACCAGCTACCCTCGCGATCCGCACGCCATATGGAAGCAACAGGCGGCGGCCGAAGCCGCGGGGTGGCGGCGCAAGTTCAAGGACGAGGAGATCCCACAGCTCCTCAGAAGTGCAATTCGGCTGGAGCCGTTTGTGATCCGGCGGTGAGCCCATTCAACGCCATTTGGTCCGAGCCGTCGTCTGACGATCACGAGCGGTAGGGCTGGCGGCCAACGCCCTGCACCGGAATGTTCTGTGCTGGCAGCACCTCGTGCTGCAGCGCGTACATGCACGCGGCGGCCTCGTCGATGCGCCGTACGAACGCGATCGAGCCCTGCAGGATCGGCTTCAGCCGATCGCGGTCCTGGATGCGCGCCTTCGGGTACTCGTGCTCGACGACAAGCGGCGTGTTCGCGACATCGAGCTGCAGCAGCTCGCGCGCTGCCAGCTGGTGATCGAGCCAGTCGACGCTTCGCTTCTGCAAGTACGCGAGCGGATCGTGACGCGCGGTACCCGGGAGCTCGTGCTCCGCAAAGGCCGTCTGTTTCTTCCAGGCGTTCAGCTGGTCGGCCGCGCGATCGGACGGACGCCCGTTCTTCCAGTCGCCGCGCTCGACCGTCTGGCCGCCGTAGCCCCACGCGGCGAGTCCCTTGTCATCGATCACCTGACCCTTCACGTGAAAGCCGCCGATCAGGAAGTTGTAACCGGTGTCCTTCAGGTACTGAAAGATCGACCGCGTGTCCTGACCCATGAGGATCGCGTGGGACGGATCGTAGTGGATCCGGAACTGATCTCCCACCCCGTGGCGCTCGCAGATGCGGTGCAGCGCAATCCAGGTCCCGGGCGTATACGCGATGTTGTTGTGGAAGCTGTCGCCCGTCGTCCATCCCGGCATGGGACACGGCTCGACGCGGTACACGAGGCCGCGCGCCTTCACGTCCTCGAGCAGCGGAATGAACTGCTCCTCGAAGTCGCGGAGGTTCTCCTCCAAGGTGTGCGCGTAGCTGCGGCCGACGAATCCGCACACCGCGCGCGCGTCGAGCTCCACCGCGGCGTCGAGCACGCGCCGCATGAACGCGTGCTTCCTGGCGCGGATCGCCGGATCCTGGTGGAGCATGTTGTCGAAATAGCCGACGTCCGACAGCGCGATGCCCGCGGCGTCAAGCGCCCCGCGGACGCGATGCGCGCGTGCCGCGTCGAATGGCCGGCGCAGGTCGAGCGTGTTGGCGACCGGATCCAGCATCGCGTCGGGCGGTATGTCGGTCTCAGACGGGTGGAGCGCCGCCGACAACTGGATCGCGTCGACGCCGAGCTCGTGCGCGAAGCAGACCCAGTCCTCGATCGCGCGATCGGGATCGGCGTCGCGAACCTCGCGCGGCGTCAACTCCTGCAGAGCGGCGGTCAACACGCCGACGGGCATGAACTTCGGCTCGAACGGAGTGACGGCCATCGCGCGATTGTACTCGGCGATCTGCAGAGCTGTCCGAGGTTCCATGGCGTTCCTACGGGTTGAGCGCAAACGCGTAGAGCGCATCACCCGCGGCGACGATGACGTACTGGTGGCCGTCGAGCATGTAGGTCTCTGCCGCGTTCGACACGGTCCCCAACCGGGTGTGCCACAACGGCCTGCCGTTCGCGACGTCACGCGCGACGAAGTTGCCGCCGGCGTCGGCCCCGAAGATCAGCCGGCCGGCGGTCGTCAGCAGCCCGATGCCGCCGCCAGCGTTGGTCGCGCTCGGATACTTCTGCTTCCAGACGACCCTGCCGGTCTTGTAATCGATCGCCGCGAGGAACGCCTCGCCCCCGAGGCCGACCTCCTCCTTGCCGCCCAGGCCCATCGCGCCCCGCGGATCGGTTTCGGTCAGGTAATACATGGCCCACGATTCGGAGAGCGGCACGTAGAAGAGCCCGGTGTCCGGACTGAACGCCGGCGGCGGCCAGTTCGCCGCGCCGCCGTTCGCCGACGACACGAGCGCGCCGGCGATGTCGTGGTCCTTCTTCGGATCGCGAATGGGCTGCCCCTTCTCGTTGAGGCGCGCCAGCGCCCAATTCGCGGTGTCGGAGAACTTGCCGGTGACAAGATGCTCACCGGTCACGCGATCGAGCGTGAAGTAGTAGCCGTTGCGCGCCGCCGTAAGCACCAGCTTGCGGGTCCGGCCGCCGAACGCCGCGTCGACGAGCACGGGCGTCTGCGCCGAGTCCCAGTCGTGCGTGTCGTGCGGCGACGTCTGGTAATACCAGGCCATCTTGCCCGTATCCACGTTGACGGCGATGAGCGCGCACGTGAACAGGTTGTCGCCGTCGCCGCGCACTTGCGAGGTGTACGCCGGCGTGGGGTTTCCCGTGCCGGTAATGTAGAGATGCGTCTCCGGGTCGTAGGCGCCAGGCACCCACACCTGCGCGCCGCCGTGGCGCGCGGCGTCGAGGTTCCTCCACGTGTCGAGGCCCGGATCGCCTTCGTTCATGGGGACCGTGTAGAGCTTCCACTGCAACGATCCGTTCTCGGGATCGAAAGACTGCAGGAAACCGGGCGCGTCGAGATCGTTGCCCGTCCCCACGAGCACGTGGTCGCCGACGACAATCGGCGCCATCGTCGAGAAGTACTCCTGCGCGAAGCTCGCGATCTCCTTGTGCCACCGCTCTTTGCCGGTCCGCGCGTCGAGCGAGACGAGCGCGTCGTCCGGCGTCTCCATGTAGAGATAGTTCCTCCACATGCCCATGCCTCGGTTGCCGATGTGCGTCCCGCCCCTGGTCTTCCAGTAGTAGTGCCAGATCTCGTGGCCATCCCGTGCGTCGACGGCCCACGCGTTATCGGGCGTCGTGAAGTAGAGGATGCCGTTGACCTCCAGGACTGCGCCGCGGATGTTGGTGGCGCCGCCCGCGACGAGCTGACCGGTGCCTTCGCCGCCGACGATGGTGGGCGCTGCGGCCGGACCGGCGCCGGGCCCGGAGCCGCCGGCCGCCGCGCCGGGACCGGCGGTGACGTGTGTCACCCAGGCGAGCGACAGGTTCCTGACGTTCGACTGGTTGATCTGCGTCAGCGAGCTGTAGCGCTTGCCGCTGTAGTCGCCGGAGTAGGTCGGCCACGATTCGCCGAGCGGCCGCAGCAGATCCGCCGGGTCGAGCCCTTCGCCGTGTCCCTGGGGCCTGGCCGCCTGTGCGGCGAGGATCGCAGGCGCCACGGCGGCGGCCAGCAGGGTCAGAAGCTTCCGCGAGAAATGGGTCATTTCAGCTTCACCAGATACGCAGTGACGTCGTGGATGTCCTTGTCGGTGTACGCGCGCAGCAGATCGCGGTGCGGCTTGAGCGCGTCGTGCACGTCGACGTTCGGCGTCTCCCCGTCGCGCCGGAACGTGCGGGTCGTGCCGTCGGCCTCCATCACCGAGACCGTGAACTCGTCGATGCGTACGAGGCGTCCTTCGAGTTTCTCGCCGGACGGCAGCGTGACCGTCGCGGTCATCGGCGGCACGACGCCAGGCGGCGGAGCGCCGCCGCGACCGGGTCCGACGCCGCCTGGCAGCAACCACCACTGCTGCAGTGCGCGCGGGTCGGCAATTCTCGACGCGATACCCTTCAGATCGCCAGCCGGCGAATGGCAGGATGCGCAATGCGCGGCGAAGTACCGCTGTCCCGCCTCGGCGTCGCCGGTGACGATGCTGGCCGGCCGCATCCGCGCGGGATCACGGCTGTTGATCGTGAAACTGTGAAGGAACGCCGCCAGGTCCGCCATCTGATCGATCGTCAGGGTGAACTTGGGCATCCGCGGCGGCCGGCCGTTCTGCACGACCTCAGCGATGCGCTCGCCGCGCTGGTCGTCCTGCACCAGCTGCGAGCGCAGCAGGCTCGGCCCGCTGTCACCGCCGCGCGTGTCGGCGCCGTGACAGAACTGACAGTTCACGCTGTAGATGCCCTTGCCGCGTTCGACAAGGGCGGGATCAGCGGGCGGCCGCTGCGGGAACGCCGCCGCCGGCCCCGCGCCGCCGCCCCGCCCGCCTCCGCGACCGCCTTGCGCCGGCGGCGGCTGCGGCTGCCCGGCGACGGCGGTCAGACTGCCAAGCGAGACCATCGCAAGGATGAACGCGAACGCGCGGCGCATCACGTCCTCAGAACAGGAGCTTCGCCGCGAACTGTATCTGCCGCGGAATCGCGTTCCCCGTGCTCGTGATGCTGCCGAAGCCGGCGGTCCCGAAGTTCAGATTGGGACTCGCGAAGCTCGGAATGTTCGTGACGTTGAACGCCTCGGCGCGGAGCTGCAGGCGGGTGGCTCCCCGCACCTCGAAGTTCTTGAAGAGCGACAGGTCGATGCGCCGCTGCGGCGGACCGTGAATCGGGTTGCGTGTCAGGTTGCCGGCCGTGTTGATCGGCTGGGCCGCCAGCGCCGCGACGTTGAACCACTGCGCGACGGTCGGGTTGTCCAGGTTGAGATCGCCGACGAGGTTCGGCCGATCGGTGCCGCTCGTGTTGCTGCGTGCCGTTCCGTTGACGATGTTCAGCGGCACGCCGCTCTGCCATGAGGCGACGCCGTTCACCTGCCAGCCACCGAGCGCCGCGTGCGCGACTCCGGTGGCATCGCGAAGGAGCGGCAGCTCGTAGTTCGCGGAGAACACGAAGCGGTGGCGCACATCGAAATCCGAGTCGTAGCGCTCGACGATCGTGACGTCCCACGGCGCCGCGTTGGTCGAGACCGCGTGCGAGAGCGTGTAATTGGACGAGATGGTCAGGCCCCGGCTCTGGCGGCGCTGGAACACCAGCTGCAGCGCGTTGTAGGTGCCCTCATATTCACTCGAGATGAGCGGGAGCGAGCTGACATTCGGCAGCGTCGCCGCGAACGCACGCCGCGGCTGAATCGCGCCAGGCCCCGCCGGCGCGAGATCCATGTTCGGAATGTACTGCGCGACGTGGTCCGCCTTCCATCCGAGGTACCCGCCGCCGATCACGTTGCCGCCGAACTCCTTCTCGACGAAGACGTTGTACTGCTGCGTCCGCGTGTTCCGGAAGTTCGGCTCTTCGGCTTGAAATGTGCCGCTCGGGACGGTGATGTCGGTCGCGACGGGCGGCGGCAGTCCGTTGGCGAGGAACACGTTCGGCGTGCCGCCGGAGGCGGCGTTGCTGATGATCGGTCCGTACGTGCTCGTGAAGGGCGCGCTCTTCAGGAACGACTGCGACATGTAGTTGCCGGGGAAGTACGAGAGGCCGTACCCCCCGCGCACCACGATCTGCGACGGCAGCGACTGCGAGAAGCCGAGCCGCGGCGCCAGGTTCGAGTAGTCGGTCTTGATGTTCGCCGTGCGCGAGACGCCGTTCTGTCCCGCGACGAGGATCGTCGACGTAGACAGATCGACGTTCACGAGATGGTCGTCCGCCTCGGTGTACGGCGTGAACACGTCGTAGCGCAGCCCCAGATTCAGCGTCAGGCTGGACGTCGCGCGCCAATCATCCTGCACGAACAGGAACGGCTCCTTCGTATCGTAGTGCGGGTAGAAGAGCGACACGATGCGCGAGACCTGCTGCGGGTAGCCCAGCAGGAGCGAGGCGATCGAGTTGCCGCCCGAGCCCGCGCCGTTGTCTGTGAGCGACGTGTTGAACGTCATCGCGCCGATCGGCTGGTTGCTCTGATAGACGGTAAAGCGGCGATCGATGATCCCCGCGCCTGCCTTGATCGAGTGGGGCCCGCGGATCTTCGTCAGCGAGCCGCTCCCCTGCCATGTGTGATCGACCTGAATGAGCGGCAGGAAGGTGGAGTCGCCCAGCGCACCGTAGCCGGTCACTGTCATCGGCGTGAGCCCGGAGGTCAGCGAGTCGACGTTGACGTTGGGGAGGCCGAACGCCGTGGCGACGTTGTTGCCGTAATTCAGCCCGTACGACGCGATGTTGACGTTCAGATAGCCGGCGCGGAACTCGCCGATCAGCGTGGGGCTGAACACGCGCGAGTAACTCGCGCCGAAGTTGTGCGCACCGCTGTTGTTCGTCCCCGGAAACGACCCGCCACCGTTCGCCTCGATGCCGTTGACGGCCGGGAAGGTCGGCGGCGTGAAGGTGTCGGTTGTGTTGTACGAATAGCGCGCGAACAGGCGATTGTCGGCGTTCAGGATGTGATCGATCCGGATGTCGGTCGTCGTGTTCTTCTGCGTGCGGTTGCGCGTCCCGGTGTAGTTGTTGGCCAGGCCGGGGCTCGTCGGCAGCGGGTACAGGCCAATGAACTTGAGCGCGATCGGATCGAGGCGCCCCCCCGGGATGACGTTTCCCAGAAACGGCGTCCGCGGGACGGTTGTCGGGTCGTAGATCGCGGTGGAGAGCTCGGAGAAATCGCCGGCCCGCATCTTCGCGGTCGGGACCGTCGCGACGCCGGTGACGCCCTGCGTGACGTCGAAGCGCTCGACGTCGGCGAAAAAGAACGTCCGGTTTGTGACGATCGGTCCGCCGAGGCTGCCGCCGTACTGGTTCTGATCCAGCTGCGGCTTCGGCCCTGTCGTCGCGAAGTAGTTGCGCGCGTCGAACTTGTCGCTGCGGTTGAACTCGAACGCCGATCCGTGGAACTGATCAGCGCCCGATTTCGTGATGATGTTGACGACGCCGCCGGCCGTGCGGCCGACTTCGGCGGTGTACATGCTCGTCTGGACCTTGACCTCGGCAATCGCGTCGATCGACGGCTTCACGCCGACCGTGCCGATGGCGCGCTCATTGTTGTCGATCCCGTCGATCAGGTGGTTGTTCTGGTTGTCCATCGCGCCGTTGATCGAGACGGCCGACGTCTGCCGCCGGTCGTCGGGGCGGTTGCCGGTCGACAGGGAATTCTGGAGTCCCTCGAAGGCCCCGGGCACCAGCTGCACGAGGCGCACGACGTTGCGCCCGCTGACCGGCAGATCCTGCACCGCCTTCTCGGTGACCAGCGACGCGACGGTCGCGGTGTCGGTCTGCAGCAGCGGCGCCGACGCCGTGACGGTCACGTTCTCCGCCAGCTGGCCGACCTGCATCTTCGCGTCGAACCGGACGCGATCGCCGGCCGACAGCGTCACGCGCGTCGCTTGCGTGGAAAACCCCTGCAGCTCCACCTTGACCGCATACGGACCGATCGGCAGAAGATTGAACACGTAGTCGCCCGTCTCGCTGGTCGGAACCGTGCGGATGTCATGCGTGCCCTGGTGTTCGATCGTCACGGTGGCGCCGGGCAGCACGGCGCCGCTCGTATCCGTGACGCGGCCGACGAGATCAGCGCTGGTGACCTGCGCGGCCGCGGCCGCCGGCAGGACGAGACAGCAGACGACGACGCGAGCGCACCATCGAGCGAAGACCATAGCTCCCTCCCTCCGGAACCGATTTCATACGTGATGTAATCGGTTTCATGAAGCCGGCGGCGGATACTAGCAGGATGTCGCGGCGGGGGCAAGAGCCTTGCGCCAGCGCGGCGCAAGCCCTGTGAAAAACCGCTGGGATTGATCCAATCGGTCGGATTTCAGCCCAGGAGCGTTGTGGCTAGGCGAGCGCCGATGTGCAGTACGCCAGGCACTTCTGGACTTCCTTCACGGCGTCGGATCTCTCCGGCACGTCGTACTCGAGCTCGATCGTGGCCGGCATCGTCCATTTGTTCTTCTTCACCAGCTGCAGGATCCCGGCGATTGGCGTGTCGCCGGTGCCCCACGGCAGGTTCTTCGCGCCGTGCTCCGGCGTCGTGCGGTCCTTGAGGTGAAAGCTCGCGATGCGCCCGTGGTGCCTCTGCAGGAACTCCAGCGTCGTGCCGCCGACGTTGCCGCCGGCGACGTAGTGCCCGAGATCGATGTTCGCCATGTTGCCCGTGGAGGCGGCGAACGCCCGGTCGAACACGGTCATCCCGCCCTGCGTGTGCGTGTGGTACGCAGCGTAGATCTTGTGCCTCTCCGCGAAGCCGCCGATGCGTTTCAGTTGCGCGACGTCCTCGGTCAATTCGAGGGTCGTGTGGGTGCAGCCGAGCACTTCGGCGACGGTGAAGACGTACTCCATCTCCTCGTCCGACATGGCCGGGTTCAAGCACTTCCACGCGTAGATCGTCACGCCGGCGTCGTTGTACGTCTTGCGGAGCGCCTTGTACTTGTCCATCGACACGGACAGGCGCCACTTCTTCAGCTGCGCCGCCGCTTCACGCTGTTCCGCCTGCTGCTCGGGCGCCGGCGGCTGGCCGCGGCGTCCGCCGCCAACCCGCGGGAACGCCGGTGCGCCCGCGAACTGCTCCGCCGGTCCATTCATCAGCTCGATGGCGCTTATGCCGGAATCGACGACGTACTTGAGCGTGGCGCCGCCGCTCTGATCGGGCATGCTCCGGTAGCTGTACGTGATGGCGCCGATCTTGACGCCGTTGATCAGCGAGTTGGGACGCGGTGCCGCGAGCGCGGCGGCCGGCTCGAGGATCCGCTCGATCAGCGCTGCTGCCGGCACGGCGGAGAGCGCCAGCTTTCCGAAGTCGCGTCGTGTGCACTCCATCGACTCACCTCGCCGCGCCAAATGTGGAGATGTAAACGGTTGCAGATACTAGCACGGAATCACGATCGCGCCGCGAACCGCCGCAACTCCGGAATCTGCGGTCCTCCGGACGGCCTTGGCACGAATATTGGTGAGCCCAAGCCGCGGCCCCCGGAACCGAGTGGAATGAAAATGAGACCGCGCGTCTTTTTCGCGACGCTCACACTCGCCTCGGCGACCGTCCTCGCCGCCGGAAATGAGTCGCCGAAGGTGGAAATCCAGGGCGGCACGGCGTCGTTTGAAGCAGCCACAAACGTGCCTGCCATTCTGATTCACGGCAGGTCGTCAGCTCTCGAGGGACACGCACGCATTCGTCATGACGCTGACGGTCTGGTAATCGAGGGGCTGGAGGCGGCGTTGCCGGTGAGGACCCTCATTACGGGCATGGGGCTCCGCGATGAACACATGCGCAAGTACGTGTTCACGACCGCCGACGGCCTGCTGCCCGATGTGCGATTCGTCAGCGAGCGGGCCGTCTGCTCCGGCGCCGGTCGAACCCAACGGTGTCAGCTGTCCGGCGACCTGATCATTCGCGATACACCGCGCCCCTTCACGATGGACTTGAAGGTCAGCGACGAGGGGCCGCAGTTTCACGCCAGCGGTGACGGGGTGGTGAAGCTGAGTGCCTACGGGATTACGCCACCGTCTCAACTCGGCGTCCGGGCCCTGGACGATGTGAAGCTTCGGGTGGACTTCGTCGTGAAACGCGTGGACGAGCGCGTCGCGCACGGAACCAGATGACCTGAAGCGCGTCAGACGGCTTCTTCGACCCACCCCTGCGCAACCATCTCGGCCTGCAGGGCCTCGGCCCACGCCAGCGCGAGCGTCAGCGTTTCGAACCGTTGGACGAAGAAGCCCGGACCCATGTCGCCTTCGCAGACGCGCGCTTCGACGCCGTGCGGGCCGAGATCGGCCAGCCAACACGACCGATAATGGCCGCTTCGCGTCAGCGCGAACACGACGGCCTCGCGAGGAGGCGACGGCAGGTCCGGCAGATCCATCAGGGCGAACGGCAGTATAGGTCAGCTCGTCTAGAATCGTCACCTGGCCATGACAACCCTCGAGCGCCTGCGCGGCTGGAACCAGGAGGGCATCCTCAGCGATGCGCAGCACGACTCGCTTGCCGCGCTCATTCGAAGGGAGCATTTCTCCGTCTTCCTCGAGCTGAACGCGCTGCTCTACATTGGCGTTATCGCGTTCGTCGGCGGCCTCGGCTGGACATTCGAGACGTACTCCGCCGACCTTGGCGATGCGTTCATCCTCGCGGCATGTTCGGTCCTGTTCGCCGGTTGTCTCTATTACTGCTTCTCGCGCGGCTCGAGGTACTCGCACGCGGAGGTCGAGTCTCCCCACCTGGCGTTCGACTACGTGTTGTACCTCGGGTGTCTGACCCTCTCGGCGGAGCTCGCCTATATTGAATTCCGCTTCCACCTGTTTCAGGGCGCGTGGGACCACTACCTGCTGTTCACTTCCGCGACGTTCGCGCTCCTCGCCTACCGATTCGACAATCGCTTCGTCCTCTCTCTGGCGCTCGCATCCCTGGCGGGATGGTTCGGATTGAGCGTGTCGGCGTTCGGCTTCAGGTCGTCCGACTCGCTCAGGATCAGTGCGCTGGTGTACGGGGCCTTCGTCGCGGCGACAGGCACGGCGCTGCACAGACTGCGGATCAAGCCGCACTTCCTGGAAAGCTACCTCCATGTTGCCGCCAACACCGTCTTCACAGCCGTCGTGTCGGGCGTCATCGATCGATCCGGCGGCGCGCTTTACCTTGTCCTGCTCGCGGTGCTGGCCGCCGCGGTCATTGCCCTGGGCGTTCGATTCGCGCGCTTCGCGTTCGTCGCCTACGGAATCGTCTACGGTTACGCCGGCGTCACCATCAGGATCATGCGGCATATCGACACCGGCACCGCGACATTCGGGTATCTCGTCGTGACCGGAACGCTGGTGATCATCCTGCTCGTGGTCCTTGCGCGCCGGTTCGGGCGGGACGAATGAGGGTCTATTCAGACGACGACGAGCGGATCATTCGGGTGAAACGGCTCGCGGACCAGTGGATGCGATCGGGGCTGATCTCGGTCGCGCAGCACGAGCAGATGACGGCCGGTTTGCGCATCGACCTGCGCCGAACCAACCAATTCCTTCACCTGACGCTCTTCGGATTCGGATTACTGATCATCGCCTCGTCTGTCGGACTTGTCCTCGAGATCTTCGGCGTGAGCCACCCGACGCCGTTCGGATCTGTCTGCCTGGCGTCCGGGGTGGTATCCGCCGGGGCAGCGGAGTTCCTCGTGCTGCGCTTCCGCGTGTACCGCTTCGGCATCGAAGAAGCATGCGCGGCGTGTGCCGTGGTGCTCGCTGCCGTTGGAACAGCCGTCATCGCGGGGCAGATCTTCGGAGAGCCGCCCGCGGACCGCCTGTTGATCGTTGGGCTCGTTACCGCATCGGCTGCGGCCCTCGCTGTCTATCGCAGGTTCGGCTATGTCTACACCGGCGTTGCTGCCATGCTCTGCGCGAGCGTCGCGCCGTTCCCTCTCCATCTCGCGGCGAGCGTGCATCGCCTCCTGGCGGCCGCCGTCCTGAGCACATGCTTCATCGCTGCTCGAGCAGCCCGGCGGAGACACGGCGACGAATTCCCCGGCGATGAGTACGGAACGCTGCAAGCGGCCGCGTGGATCGGCATCTACGCCGTGCTGAACCTTCAGCTGTGGTCCCGGTATGTCGCGCCTCAATCCGGACCGTTCTACTGGTTCACCTACGCGACGATCTGGGCGCTTCCGGTGGCCGGTTTGTGGTTGTCGATTCGTGACCGGGACCGCCCGCTGCTCGACACCAGCCTCGTCATGGCGTTTGGAACGCTGCTGACGAACAAGCCGTATCTCGGTCTCGCGCGAAAACCGTGGGATCCAGTTCTGCTCGGCCTGCTCCTGATGGGTACGGCCGGCGTCATGCGCCAATGGCTGGCAGGCGGTGACGGTCGCTCGCGGAACGGCTTCACGGCAACGCGACTCCTGCGTTCGGACAAAGACATGCTCGCCGTGGCGGGCATCGCGTCGGTGGCGGCTCCCCAGATCGCCGCGCACTCTCGCGCGCCATCGCCCTCGCCTGATCGCACGGCGCCCGATCCGTTCCAGGGCGGCCGTTCAGGCGGCGCCGGCGGGGGCGCCTCGTTCTAAAACCGGTCTTCATCAGCGCGCGAAGGAATCGCCGGACTTCACTCGTGCGAGCGCATCATTCAGGAATTGACGCGCCTCGGCGTTCGCCGGCTCCACGGCGACCGCCGCGCGCAGGTACGCCAGTGCTTCATCGGGGTGACCCTGGAGGGTCAGCACGCGCCCGAGCAGGAGATTCGCGCGGAAGTGCCGCGGCTCGATCTGCAGTGCAGCGCGTAGCTCGCGAATCGCATCGGAGACGCGATCGATGCGCGCCCAGACCGAGCCGAGTGAATATCGTGCATCGGCCCATTCCGGCAGCCGCCGCGCGACGATTTCGAAGTCTGCCGCCGCGCTACGAAGATTGCCTGTTTCGTACCGCGCGACCCCGAGCTCGTAGCGCGCGAACGTGTCGTCGGGATCGAGCGCCACCGCTCTGGCGAGCGGTTCGACCGCGCGGGCGTACTGCTTCTGATGGGCGCGCGACACGCCGAGCTGCAGTTGGGCGAGCTTCACATTCGGTTCGCTCGCCACGACCTGCTCCAGCAGCGGTATCGCTCTCTGAAACGCCCCATCGTCGACCGCGAGCTCGGCGGCGTGCAACGCGTTTGCCAGCGCGATGCGATCTTTGGGATCCACGCCGGTGGCGGGCGGCGGCATCGATCCGCCGACGTAGCCCAGGGCTGCGAGGCGCGCGGCGAGATCGGGATCGACGCGACCCTGAGCGCCGCCGCTCCGGTGCTGCCGCTCGAATTCTTCGAGCTCCTTTCCGATGCCGTCGAGCACGCGCGGACGATCGGCGGCCAGATTGCGCCGCGCGTCGGGATCCGCCACGAGGTCGTACAGTTCCGGCTTTGGCGCTCGAATGTAGAGGAACCGATCCGCGCGCCAGGAGACGAGAGGGCTCCAGCCGAACGCACGCTGTGGATACTCGGTCTCCGAGAAGACCGGCCGATCGGTGGTCACCGACAGCAGCGACTGGCCCTGCATGGTGCGCGGCACAGGAATGGCCGCCGCCTCGAGCAGCGTCGGCGCCAGGTCGGCGAGCCTGACGCGGCGCGTGACGCGCGCGCCGACGCCAACGTTCGGCGTCCGCACGACGAGCGGCACGTGAAGGGCGGCTTCATAGAGGAACATGCCGTGCGAATCTTCGCCGTGGTCGCCCAGGCTCTCGCCGTGGTCGGCGGCGACCGCGACGATGGCTGACGTGGGGGCCGCGCGGAGCAGCGCTCCGATCGCGCGGTCGACGGCGGCGATTTCGCCGTCGTACGGCGCCGCACCAAACCGCTTCTTCAGATCCGACGGCGGATCGTACGGGTCGTGGGGATCGAATACATGCACCCACGCGAACCAGGGCCCGCTGGACTTCGTTTCGATCCAGCGCATCGCCCTGGCCACGACCTCGCTTGCCCTGCGCTCGATGGTGCTGTATCGATCCTCGCCGGGACGCCGGAGCCGAAAGCCCGCATCGTAGAGATCGAACCCGCGAGCGAATCCCGGCGCCGTCCCCGTGCGCGGATCGAGCACGATCGCGCCGACAAACGCCGCTGTGGCGTAGCCGGCGTCGTGAAGGACCTGCGGCAGATACGGCACATCCGGGCCGAGCGGGGCGCCGAAGTCGCGCACGCGATGGAACGGCGGAAACGTGCCGGTGAGAATCGTCGCGTGCGAGACGGTCGTCACCGGCGCCTGGGCGTACGCGCGCGTGAACACCGTCGCGGTCCTGGACCAGGCGTCCAGCGCGGGCGTGAGCCCGCGCGCCGAGCCGAGGAACCCCATGCGGTCGGCGCGCGTCGTGTCGAGCGTGACGAGCAGGATGTCCGGCTTCGCGGGCGCCCCCGCGCCGGCGAGGGCCAGCGCCGCGAAGCCGATGACGAGAATCGTGCGGCGGATCAGAACAGGACTTTCACCGCCCACTGCATCGCCCGAGGTCCGCCCTGCGCGATGACCGGATTGCCGGCGGCGACGTCGGGCGTCGATCCAATCAGGCCGAAGGAACTGCTGCGGATGCTGGTCGACTGCAGGCCGGCGAGGTTGACGTGGTTCAACAGGTTGAAGATCTCCCATCGCGCCTGAATGGTCGCGTTCTGCACGCGGAACAGCTTCAGGATGTTCATGTCCCATTGTTGGAGTCCGGGCCGACGCCCGACGTCGCGGCCGCACGTGCCGAGCGTGCCGTTTGGCGGCGTGGCAAATGCCTGCGCGGCATTCGTCACGATTCCGGTTGTCGCGGCGACGAGCGGATCGTAGTTGTAGATCGGATCGGCCAGGCAGTTCGCGCGGAGCCAGCCGGTGTTCTGTCCGGAACGATCGAACGAGCCGACGCTCGGCGTGAATGGCCGTCCCGTGTAGGCGGTGAAGACCGATCCGATCTCCCAGCCGCGGCCGAGAGCGCCGAGCGCCGCGGCTGACGGAATCGCGTAGGTGCCGCTCATGTTGAAGTTGTGGCGGACGTCGAACGTGCACGGCCCCTTGTTCGCCGCGGGGTTGTATGGGTTGTCGGCCTGCGGACCGTCGGTGCCGGTTCCGCGATTCGACGAATTCAGGTCCTGGCAGTTGGCGAGCGTGTAGTTGTACTGCGTGTTGATGCCGTGCCAGTTGTTCTGCCGCCAGGAGACCTGCATGCTGTCGTACCACGAGCGTCCGTCGTTCGTGAGCTGGTAGATGTGATTGAAATTCGGATACTGCGCATAGAAGGGGCGCAGCGGAAGCGGATTCGCGAACGCCGACCCGAGGACCGGCGCGTTGATGTCGCGCGCGAGGATCTGATCCATCCCGCGCGATCCGACGTAGGAGATCGTGACGGCGTTGTTCCGGAAGACCTCGCGCTGGAAGGTCGCGTGGAAGTAGTGATACATCGGCGCCCGCAGGTTCATCGGAATCGAGAAGACGTCGAACGGCGGCGCGCCGGTGGGCGACGAGCCGTACAGCGGCACCCCGGGCTGGGCGCAGATGTAGTCGCCGCCCGCCGCCACGTTGTTCGGGTTGACGCACGTGGCGGCCGGGGAGTCCGGCGCCACCCGGGTGGCGCCCGAGAGCGACACTGAGAACACACCCTGATCGAGATTCGTGAAGCCGCCCGGCCGGCTGACGCCGGGCGAGTGGATGGTCGCAAACTGCGGCGCGTCGTACGTCAACGCGTAACCGGCGCGCACGCTCGTGCGGCCGTCGCCCATGACGTCCCACGCCACACCCGCGCGCGGACCGAAGTTGTTGGAGGCGTTGTAGAGCGAGTTGATTCCGTGTCCGACCTGGACGAGACCGCGATCGGGAAAGAAATTCGACGCGAGATTGTCGCGCTCGGTAATCGGCAGGAAGAGCTCGTAGCGCAGGCCGGCAGACAGGGTCAGGCGCGAGCTCGCCTTCCACTCGTCGTTGATGAAAATCCCCAACGTCGTCTGGTGCATGTGCCGCTCGGTTTGGCCGAACGCGCGGGCGGCGCTGTCGAAGCGGCCGAGCAGCAGCCCGACCAGTGAATCGAGGTCGCTGCTCGTGCCGCCGGTGGCGACGAGGCCGGTGCGCGCGCGATCGCGCACGCTGCGGTTGTAAGCATACTGATAGTTCGCGCCCATCTTCAGGGTGTGGCCCCCGACAGTGTGGGTGACTGCCGACGACACCTCAGTGTTGGTGGTCGGGCTCGTGGTGATCGGGTAGCCGGTGACGCCGCCAATCGTTCCAAAGCCCCCGACGCTCACGCCCGGAACGCCGAAATTCGCCGCGTCCAGCGGGCCCGTGTTCAGACCCAGGCTCGCCGGATCGACGCTGTTGTTCACGCCGATGGTCTGCGAGATCGAGTTGAACCCGAAGCGCGTTTCGAGCAGCGTGTGGCTGGAAATCGTCGAGTTCCACACGAAGCCGGCGAGCATCACGCGCGTCGGATCGGTCACCGAGTTGAACATGTCCGCAGGTCCGTTCGCCGGCGTGAGCGCGCTCGAGCTGGCCGGCGCGGACTGGAGACTGCTGCCCCAGAAAAAACGCCCGTTGATCAGATTGTTCGCGTTCATCTGCCGATCGATTTTTCCGGAGAACGTATTCATGTTTGCGACGTTCGGCGTCTGTACGGTCAGCTGACCGCTCGGATCGGTCGGAAAGTATTTCAGCAGGTTCTCGCCGATCGGATTCGTCGTCAAGCCCGCGGCGGAGATTCTTGCCCGGGCCGCCGAGATCTGCGACGTGGTCGGCACGTGGACGGAGTAGGGAGAGATCACCGACAGGCGCTGGCCCTCGTAGTAGCCGAAGAAGAACGTCCTGTCCTTTTCGATCGGGCCGCCGAACGTGCCGCCGTACTGTTGATTCTTCACGGGCGTCGAGCTCGCGGCCGTACCGGCCTTGTCCGCCGCAAGCTGGACGAAGAAGTTGGGCGAGTCGGTCCAGTCGTCGTGCCGGAAGTAGTAGCTGCTGCCGTGGAGCTGATTGGTCCCGCTCTTCATCACCATATTGATGGCGCCCCCGCCCTTGACGCCGAACTCGGCCGACGGCGTCTGCTGCACGTTGAACTCGGCGATCGCGTCCATCGGCACGAGCGTCGCGGGGACGCCGACGACGCCGGTCTGGTTCAGGACGGAGTCGCCATAGTAGCGATCGTTGTTCGAGATCCCGTCGAGCATGTAATTGTTCGACGTCGTCCGCGCGCCGCTGATGTTGATCGCGAGAAAGCCGCCGCCGCCGGCCCGCTGCACCCCGGGGGTCACCGCGAGCAGCGAGTTGAAGTCGCGGCCGCTCAGCGGAATCTGCTCGATGCGTTCCCTGTCGACGGAGTTGTTCAGCTTGTCAGAGAACTCGACGAGCGGCGAGACGCCCTGCACCGTAACCGTCTCCGACTGCGTGCCGACTTCGAGCTTGAAGTCAACTTTGGCCAGCGTATTGACGGCGACCTGGACCTCCCGCGCGACGGTCTTGAATCCCTGCAACTCGACGCTCACGCGGTACACGCAGATCGGGAGCTCCGGAATGCTGTAGCCTCCCTGCGCGTCGGTCGTCGCGTTTCTCGTGAAACCGGTGTCGCCGCACACGGCGGTGACCGCCGCGCCGGGAATCATCCCCCCCGTGGCATCGGCCACTGCGCCAGTGATGTCGCCCGTCGTCTTTTGCGCCAAGGCGGGCGTGGCTATGAGGGCGGCTACAATCACCACAAGGGACCCGAGGCCTGCTCGCGTGCGTTCCATGTGTGCTCCGTTCCGTTTTTTCGCGCGGTGCGCGCGGAAGACGTAACGGTTTGTAACGTCCTGCCGGGCAGCTGTCAAGCGTGAAGTAACGAATTACAGGGAGGGTTGATGCGGCAGGAGCCTACCGCGCACCTGTCACGGGCTGGCTGAGCGCGAGAGCAGTGGTCGCCCAGGCTGTCGCGGCGGCCGAGATCCACTGGTTGGTGCCGTACGGAAAGCCGCTCTCGAAATAGGCTTGAATCGGAACCGATCTCGATTCGACCATCCACGAGCCATCGTCGATCTGCGTTCGCAGCAGGTACTCGAGCCCGCGCCGGTACGCGCGATCCTCGAGGCTGGCCATCGCGCTCTGCCGGAGCGCGACGAGCGCCTCGCCGGTTGCGTACGCATCGCTGCCCATTCCATCCGTCTGCGACCAGCCGCCGTCCCCGCGTTGACCCGCGAGCAGATCGCGGGCCGCTATTCTGAGGGCGGCCGCCGGCGCGCCTGCCCAGGAGAGTCCGAGCAGGCGGAACGCGCGCTCTTCAGTCGCGACCGCCGGAGCGACCATGAGCCAGGCCCGGGCGCGGTCGATCGCTTCTGCGAGCGACGTCCGGCGCGACGGTGGCGCGAACACCTGAAGCGCGCGCATGGACAGCGCGGTCGCTTCGATGTCGTTCGACTCGATCGGCGGCCGCAGCGTCTGCACGGGCCAATGCCCGTCGGCTGCCTGATGCCGCAGGAGCCACAGCGCCTGCGCGTCGGTCGCGCCGTCGGACGGATAGCGGTCGGCGGCCATGCCGAACAGCAGGTAGCTGATCGTGTCGACGCCGCCGGCAATCGGGATGTTTTGCAGCGTTCGCTCGCGCCACGACTCGAGGTACCGGCCCATCGTCGATGCCTGCTGGCGCGCCGCAGCCTCGTCGACCGCATATCCACTGGCGCGAGCCGTCGCGACCGCCATGGACACGAGCGAATTGTGGTGGCACGACGCGCAGCCGGTCTGTTGAACGAAATCGTTGCCGACGCCTTGAAGCAGCGGGAGGCTTCGGGCGATAGCCGCTCGGATGGCTTCGGCCGTCGCGGGGGTCGGTCCGAGCGGCGTGGGGCGCGCGGCGCGACCGGGATCGTAGGTGGGGGCCGTGGACGCCGCGTTCGATTCGGGCGGACGTCTGGGTAATGGACCACCGGCAGACAGGCCGGCCATTTCCGCGCAGGCAAAGCACGTGGTGCGCAGGAATTCCGCCGAAAGACCGCCCGAGGCGCGCGCGCCATACTCCATCAGCAACCGGAAAATGTCCGAATCGCCGACGCGCGCGGCCTCGCGCAGGGGCGGCGCTTGCCCGGCGTGCGCGGTGACGGGATCCGCGCCGTACTCGAGCAGCAGCCGCACGCCAGGGGCAGCGCCGACGATGCCGCTGGCGATCGTCAGCGCGGAGCGGCCCTCGTCAGAACGTGCGTCGACATCGGCGCCCGCGTCGAGGAGCGTCTGCATCTTGCCCACGTCTGGCACAGCCCACATCAAGGCTGTGGCGCCAGCGGTATTCGTCGTGTTGGGGTCGGCGCCGGCGGCGAGCAGGCGCTTCACGAGGGCGGCGTCGCCGTAGAGCGCTGCGCTCATGAGCGGTGTCGTGCCCGCGGGACCGCGCCGCGTCGCCGCGCGAGGTGTCGCCCGAAGCACATCGTCGATCGCCGATTGCGCGGCGCCGCGGATGGAATCGTTCAAACGCGTCGCGTCGGTGTCTGGCGGCGCGGACGCCCTGTCGCCCGACACGTCGTCCGGCCACACGGCGCCACGATCGATCCATTCCCTGATCGTTTCGATGTCGCGCGCCGAGAGCGGCTCCCCCGGCGGCATCCGCGTGCCGAACACGGTCCCAATCAAGCGGTGATACAGCCGGCTGCCCTCCGCGTTACCGGGTCCGATGTCGGACTGCGTTCCGCCGCGCAGCGCGTCGGCGCGCCGGTCCAGCCGGAGCCCGTTCATCTGCATCTCCGGACCATGGCAGCTGACGCAGTGTTCGCGGAAGATCGGAAGCACGTCCCGGGCGAAGTCGATGGTCACCGGCTGGCCAACGGCTGCGAGCGGATACATGGCTGCGACGATGACAAGCGCGGGCAGCTTCACGTTGGATGGGCTTGTTGCGTGCAGATTGTAGCCGAATTGTCCAGTGACCGGAAACCGGTGGCGATCCGTCCACGCGACTCGTGACGAGGCGGCCTTGTAGAATGCGGCGGTGCCGTATCGCGCGTGTGTCGTGTGGTTTCTGGACCGCGGCATGAAGCACACTGCGCACGTCGACGCCCGATCCGTGTTCGAGGCCGCGGCGCTGGCGCTGAAATCCTTTCAGCACACGCGCGGTGTTCGCGGCCCGTCCAAGCGGGACGTGCTGACCATCGAGGCCGCAGACGGCCGCCGGTTCGCGGTGCGGACGGAGCAGCTGCTCGACTGGCTCTTTGCGCGTCGCGACCGGACGCCAGAGCAGGCCGAGCGGGTCAAATGGTTGCGCGATCTGCTCGCCGACGACCGCCACTAGCGGCTGACAACGAGGTCGCCTACGCTGGCTGGTACAGCTGAATCAGGTTGCCGCAGGTGTCCGCGAACACCGCAAGCGTCACCGGCCCGGCCTGTCCCGGGTGCCGCGTAAACGCAACGCCCTTCGCGGTCAATCGGGTGAACTCGCCCGCGATGTCGGTCACCTCGAAGGCAGTGAGTGGAATGCCCTGTGAAAACATCGCTTCCTGAAACGTTCTGCCGGCCGGATTGGCATTCGGTTCCAGGGCGAGTTCCAGGTCGTCAGGCCCTTCCGGCGAGGTGACCGTGATCCATCGGTACTCGCCAACTGGAATGTCGTGCTTCTTCTTGAAGCCCAGGACGTCGGTGTAGAACCTGAGGGCCTTGTCCTGGTCGTCCACCAGAATGCTCGTGAGCTTGATGCGCATTGAGACCTCCGCAACTGAACACACGGAAGTGTGCCGGAATTGCGTGGATCAGGCTTCTCGAAAATTGCGAACCGAATTCGCAAACGCCGACGGCGACAGGCGGCCCATGAGACTGAGGCATCCCGGCGTCAGATCGGCGGGCGGGGTACCCGGCATCTGCACCATCGCCCGGACGCGGCGTCGGTACTCAGATGGTGCCTCGCCGACCCGCTGCCTGAATAGAGCGCTGAAGCTCCCCAGGCTCGAGAAGCCGACTTCCATACAGACGTCGGTCACGGAATGGTGCCCCATTGCGAGCAGATGCTTGGCGGCGTCCAGGCGCGTTTGGATACGAAACTGGTGGGGCGTGACGCCGAAAACGGCCTCGAATTGCCGGATGAAATGAAACGGCGAGATCTGCACCTCACGCGCGAGCTCTGCTATCGACGGCGACGGATCGCGCAGTTCACGCAGCAGGTCGCGAGCCCGGCACAGGCGCCGGAACCCTTCATGTCTCAGCAGCATCGTTCTCAGCCAGTGTAACTGACGTCGGGTTCGGGGATTCAGGGTCGTGCAGAGCCTACAATTGGCGGGTGCATTTCGTCTACATCGTCCGTTGCGCTGACGGCACGCTGTACACCGGCTATGCGCGAGACCCGCGTGCGCGCGAACGGGCGCATAACAGCGGTCGTGGCGCGAAGTACACCGCGGGCCGGCGTCCGGTGCGGCTGGTGTATCAGGAAGCGTTCCGGTCTGTGGGAAAGGCGCTGGCGCGCGAGTACGTGGTGAAGCAACTCACTCGCGCGCAGAAGGACGCGTTGGTCGTCAGCGCGAGACGCCGCCATCTCTACTCCTGATTCGCACCAAAGGCGAGCAGGCGGCCGTCACAGTCCTTCACGACGAATTCGCGAGAGTGCCACGGCGTGTTGGCAACGCCTCGCGTGAACTCGACACCGCGGGCGGCAAACTCGGCGTGGAGCGCGTCCGCGTCCTCAATGAACAGGTAGGCGTCGAGCAGTTCGTCGGCGTATTTGTCCGGATTCGGCGACGGCGGTTCGGCGCAGCGGAAGTGGATTCTGTGCTGGTCGCGCGCGACGATCGCGTAGACCGGCGGGTCCTGCCATGTGCCGAGACAGTCGAAGCCAAGTTTGTCCCTGTAATACGCCAGGGTCGCAGGGATATCCGCGGTGAAGAACTGAGGCGCGATCTGGCGGATCATGGCGCTCAACATACCACGTGGACATCGCGTCGTTAGGGTGACTTCAGCCCGGTCCTCAGCTTGTTCCGCACTTCGCGTTTGACTCGAGGGGAAAGCCGGTCTTCTTCGATCAGCAGAAATCGTTCGACGATCTTCGGGTCGCGCTTCGCAGGCTCCCGAAGAGACCACGACATGGCCTTGATGACCATGTCGTCCGAATCGCCGAGCAGCAATCGGCAGATGCGCAGTGTTCTCCGGGCGTCGCCAGTTCCACCGCGCGCCCGCGAGTTCAGCGGCACGGTTGCGACCAGTGCCAGCCGGCGGCGCCACCGATCCTTTGACCGCCCCCAGGCGAGGATCTTCAGGTCTCGACGAACGTCGCCAGCCAGGCTGGACGTTCTGAGCAGGGCGGTCATCCGTTCCGTCGGGGATCTTTCCATCCGGGCGTGTCCCACGCGCCCGGAGGCAAGTAGTGGAATCGAATCAGGTACACCTGGTCGCCTTTGCCGTGCTTTGCGATTTGCAGCAGTTCATCCACGCTCTGGAACCCCGATTCGCGGGCCAGATCGTACGTGATGTCAGCGAGGGTTATCGACGTAATCGAGTCCACGACGATGTGGCCTTCGTCCATCTGGTAGCGGCCACCCACCTTGACGTGCGCGCGCGTCCAGACGCGGACGCTGCACCTGATTCTCCCGCGCCGGATGCCTTCACGAAGGCGCTTGGTGAAGACCATCAGAGTCCTCGCGCACTGGCTGGAACCAGGCCCTGGTCCGCATAGTCTTTACGCCTTTGACAGCTGGATGACGTGCGAGATCGCGGACGACAGCCGCTGCCAGTTCGCCGTTTCCGATTCGAGCTGCTTTCGGCCCAGGCGGGTGAGCGAATAGAATTTCGCGCGCCGGTTATTCTCCGTCTGCTTCCATTCGGCCGTGATCCAGCCTTCCTGCTCGAGCTTGTGCAGGGCGGGGTACAACGATCCCTCGCTGACCTGCAGCACATCTCCGGAGCAGGACTTCAGGCGAAGACTGATGGCCCATCCGTGCAGCGGCTCCAGCGCGAGGATTTTCAGCAGCAGCAGATCGAGGGTGCCCTGAACGAGGTCGTTCGGTTTGCTCATAACGGCGCTGCAGGCGACTGTACAAATACTTCTCTCGGTAAGCAAGGGAACTCGCGGATCAACTGGACTGGGTCTTCGCGACCAGGTGGTACACCCCGGGCGCAGGCGTGATGGCGTACCCTTCCGCGACGAGCGCACGGTTGCCGAGTCCTGCGTCCGGGCGAGGCAGGCCTGTCACGCGCGCCAGCTCCCCGGGTATCGTCATGCCCGCTCCAGTCAGAAAGCAGCGGGCAATCTCACCCAGGGCCGTTTCTCGCGGCACGCGCCGCATCAGCGCCTCGGGAAAGCGCCCGACGCCGAGCGTCCAGATGTAGGTGAATTTCGGCTGATAGAAGACCTCACTTGGCACGACGATCATCGCGGCCTGGAGCTCGTCCAGGGCCCTGGTGAACGCCGCGCGGTCGTTGACGCCGGATGCGCGACGCAGGTCTGCGGTGCTCATGTCCCATTCCCTGCGGAGCACCTTCAACACCGCCCGCGCGTTCCTCGTCAGTCGCCGCTTCTCTTCCGATCTGCGGATTCCCCAGACGGCGTGGAAATAGGGGATCATGCGCGGCGCGAGGAACATCGTCTTGCCGCCGGCGAGCTTGGCGTAGTAGACCTTGCCACGGCCGACGATCTCGTCTTTCAGGACCCAGGTGAGCGAGGCCTCGGGGTCCGTCTGCACGTTGCGCGGCATCACCGCGTCGCGGCGCCCGCAGATCGCGACATAGAGCGAGGGCCCCGGTCGGCGGCAATCGGTCAGGCAGGAGGCAAAGCCAACCTGCTCGATGAAACGCTCGGCCTCGAAGGCCGTCTCGATTTGCCGCGTCGCTTCGCGCCGCCAGTGTGCGTCGCGGTGGTCTTCAATCTCCTCCGGAATCTGTCGCTTCGATCTCATACGTGCGGACGGTCGTCGAGCCATCCATTACTATAGGGCGGTCGCGTGACCTCCCTGAGCTCGGCGCGCGGTGCTAGAATCGCTCGAGCATCCCTCCCCCAGGCTGCGCTCGCAGTAGAGCTGATCTCGATGAGTGAGAAGACCGTTGTTGAACTACTGGGCGAGCTCCGCGAGATGCGCGACCGGCTCGGCAGCCTGCGAGAGTCCGAAGACGGCCGACGGCGCGCCGAGGAGGCGCTCCGGCAAAGCGAGATCCGATTCCGCGATCTCGTCGAGCAGAGCCTGGGGCTCATCTGTACGCACGACCTCGACGGCGTGCTCCTGTCCATCAATCCGGCGGCGGCGCATGCGCTTGGCTACGATCCCGAAGAAGGAATCGGGATCAATCTCAGCGCGTTCCTGTCTCCGAGCACGCGACACCTCTTCGAGCACTATCTGCGGCGCATCCGCGAGAACGCGATTGACGCAGGGTTGATGCGGGTGGTGGCGAAGGACGGCAGTGAGCGGGTCTGGATGTACCGGAACGTGCGCATCACGGATCCGGATGCTCCCCCGCACGTTGTCGGGCACGCGCTCGACATCACGGACCGCATCCAGGCGGAGGCGGCGCTGCGGGCGAGCGAGCAGAATCTCAAGCACGCGCACGATGAGCTCGAGCGGCGGGTCCAGGAGCGCACCGCGCAATTGCGGGAGGCCAACGATCGCCTTCGCGCGGAAGCCGCGAGCCGACAGCAGGCGGAGCGGGATCGCGTCGAGCTGCTGGACCGCGAGCGCCAGGCGCGGCAGGAGGCCGAGACGGCGAACCGACTGAAAGATGAATTCCTGGCCGCGGTCTCGCACGAGCTCAGGACGCCGTTGACGGTCATTCTCGGCTGGGTGCAGCTCGCGAAGGCGGGTCAGGTGTCCTCCGACAGGTACCCCGAGCTGCTCTCGCGCATCGGGCGGAACGCCGAAACGCTGGCGCGACTTGTCAACGATCTGCTGGACCTCTCACGGCTCGTCTCGGGGCGCTACACGCTGGATCTCAGCGCCGTCCCTCTCGTCGACGTGCTCGAGAGCACCGTCGACAGCCTGCGGCCGACTGCGGAGACGAAGGGCGTCGCGATTGAAACCCGGTTCCCGGCCGACACGGGGCCGGTGAGCGGGGATGCCACACGCCTGCAGCAGGTCGTCGGGAATCTGCTGTCGAACGCGGTGAAGTACACGCCCGCGGGGGGCACCGTGTGGCTGTCGTGCGAGCGGACAGGGCGCGGTCTCGAGATTCGCGTTCGTGATACAGGCGAAGGCATCTCGGCCGAGTTCCTGCCGCATGTCTTCGAGCCGTTCCGCCAGGCCAGCGCGGGCACGACGCGAACGGGCGCTGGATTGGGCCTCGGCCTCGCTATCGTCCGGCATCTCGTCGAGCTGCACGGCGGAACCGTGCGGGCGGAAAGCCCCGGCCTCGGCGGGGGCGCGACGTTCGTCGTCGACCTCCCGGTCGCGAAGCCCAATGAGGCGGGGGAGACTCCGGAAAGGACCGAGCGCGCGGATCATGGCGGCGACGTTGTGCGTCTCGATGGCGTGCGGGTCCTGGTCGTGGAAGACGATCGCGAGTGCCGCGAGCTGGTGCAGGTGATTCTGGAGAATTCGGGCGCACGCGTCATGGCCGCGTCTTCGGCCCGCGAAGCGATCGCGACGCTCATGACATCGACGCCCGACGTGCTGGTGAGCGATATCGGGATGCCCGAGGAAGACGGGCTCGCCCTCATCGGAAGGATCCGGAGCCTCGACGGGGCGGTCGCGAAGATTCCGGCGCTGGCGCTCACCGGCTACACGCAGTCGGCGGGCGCTGACGCACTGGCGCCGGGCGGCTTCCAGAGAGTCGCGCTGAAGCCGATTGAGCCGCGACAACTGGTGGCGATGGTAGCGGCTCTGGTCCTCGATAGCGGTCCGTCTCCTTCGCCGTAGCCGGGTGCCGCGTCACATCGTTGTGATGTCGGCGCGATACGCTCGCTCAGGGGCTTCCGCAATTCGTGCACTCGAGTCCGACGCCCTGGCCGACGTTGCCGTCGTAGATTGCTGGGGATTACCGGACTACAACGGGCTACTGGTGGCTACGGCCGCGCTCGCCGCCTGACGAACCAGAGCGCGATCGCCACCGGCCCGAGCAGCGAGGCGATGAACTGCGACGTCGACAGGACTCCCCCGAACACGAAGCCGCGATCCGCGTCGCCGCGAAAAAACTCCAGAACGAACCGGGCGATCGCGTACATCAGCGTGTAGGCCAGAATCATTTCGCCATCAAATCGTTTCCGCCGACTGAGCCGAACGAGCACCGCGAACAAGACCAGGCAGACAATTGACTCGTAGAGCTGCACGGGATGCAGCGGGACACCGAGCGGCGCGCCGCCGATGCGCGCGGCATCCGGGTCCGAGAACGTGACCGCCCACGGCAGCGAGGTCGGGCGTCCGTAATCGTCACCGGCCATGAAGCAGCCGATGCGGCCGATTGCCTGGCCGAGCGCGATTGCCGGGCCGCACAGATCCGCTGTCCGCCAGAACGGCAACTCCCGATGGCGCCAGAAGAACATCCCGGACGCGATCAGCCCGCCGATGAACCCGCCGTAAAAGTCACCAGCGCTCGCGAGCACCGACAGCGAAAAGATCTCGGACGGCGCAGCCGCGTACTCCGGGAAGTCCCGAACGATCATCAGCACTTTCGCGCCGATGATGGCGCCAACGATGGCCGAGAATCCGAGCGAGGCCAGCGCGTCGGCGTCCAGGCCCGTGCGGCGTCCCTCGCGCGTCAACCACCAGAAGGCGGCGATGTACGCCAACGCCAGCAACAGCCCGAAGGTGTGCAGCGTGAAGAACGGCGTCGTCAACAGGCGAGGATGCATCTGCTGCCCGCCCTCCATCATTGGCGATGTCGCCTTCCGCATACAATGGCGGCTGAGAACCCCGGAGCCCTTCCATGACACGACGCCTCTTCATTCTCTTCTGGTCCGCTGCGCTCCTCGTGCCGCCCATAGCGGCGACCGGCGCGCCGCGCGTACTCGCCGTCCGCTGTGGGACGCTCATCGCCGACGCTGCCCGGCCGCCGCTCGCCAATGCGACGATCGTGATCACCGACGGTGCCATCACCGGCGTCGGCACCGGCCTCGCGATTCCCCCTGGCGCCGAGGAGCTGGATCTCCGGGCGTTCACGGTCATGCCGGGGCTGGTGGACGCGCACGCGCATCTGTGGACCGGCCCGCTCACCAGCCAGACCGTGTCGGACGCGCTGGCGACGCTGCGCGCGTCGAAGGCCGTTGCCTTTGCGCTCGACTCGGGCGTCGTCGGGATGCGCACAGTCGGCGGCCAGGGGTTCATCGACGTGGCGATCGCGGCAGCGATCGACGAAGGCACGATTCCCGGTCCCCACATCGTCCCCGCAGCCCACGCGATCTCGACGCCGGGCGGCCACGGTGACTTCATCCCATTGCCGCCGAGCCTTCCGCTCGCCGATTACTACACCCCGATGAACGGCTTCATCAACTCGCCGGACGATGCAGAGAAGGCCGTGCACCTGCAGATCAAGTACGGCGCGCGGGTGATCAAGATCCTGGCATCGGGCGGCGTGGCGTCGCCGCTCGACTCGCCGACCGCGGAGCAGGTGTCGCCGGAGGAAATGAAAGTGATCGTCGAGCAGGCGCACATGGCCGGCATCAAAGTGGCCGCGCACGCCGAGAACCTGAAGACGATCCTCGATGCGCTACACGCGGGTGTCGATTCGATCGAGCACGGATCGGAGCTGAACCAGGACGCGATCGACTTCATGAAGGCCCATCACGTCTACCTCGTGCCGACGGTCAACGTCGTGAACAGCATCGTCGAGATGAACGACGCGCGCTTCCCCGAATACATGATTCGCAAGGGCAAGGCGTTGGCGGCCAAGCATTTTGCCAGCTTCAAGCTGGCGCTTGCCTCCGGGGTGGCCATGGCCGCCGGGGCGGACGACTTCTACCAGCCGGATCGGCCGGCCGGGCTGCCGAGCGAGATCGTCACCGACGTGAAGTACGGGATGGCGCCCCAGCAGGCGCTCGTCAGCGCGACGGCCAACAGCGCCGAGCTGCTCGGCCTCGACGCGCTCGGCGTGATCGCAGTCGGCAAGGAGGGGACGCTCATCGCGCTCGAAGGGAATCCGCTGACCGATATCACCGCGGTCCAGCGCGTGCGGGCTGTCGTCAAGGCCGGGCAGGTGGTCAAGCGGGCGCGGTAGAGTCACACGACGCTAGCAGCAGAAGGATCGCCAACATCCGTTCTACTGGGCGAGCTTCATCCAGTCCGGGGAGTGGGCCAGCCTGGATGGGACCCGGTGACTCACCGGCGGTCGCGATCCGCGTCGGGATGGCGATGCCGCCACGCCCAGTACTCGTCCTGGTCCCGGCGCTCCAGGCGCCCGAACTCCCGATACTCGCGGTGCTGTTCCCCCAGATACACGCGGTAGGCGCGCTCTTCGCGGCCGTCCCAGCGGTGATAGTCGCGATTCGGCTCATCGTACACGCGCAGCGTGGCGGTGCACGCCGTCGTGGCGGTCCCTCCAAGCGCGAGCACGATCAAGAGCAACGGCAGCTGGCGTCGCATCTGTCCTCCCCCGGGGCTCGTTCGTCGAGCCATAACGAATCACCCGAGCAACTCACAGCCAACAGTACGCGTCAGCCCGCGTAGTGGTCAAGCGGGGCGGGTATAACATGCTCGCGTGCCCGAGGAGCTCGCGCTTCCCGCCATTTTCTTCCTCTCCGGCGCAGCAGGTCTCATCTTCGAAATGGTGTGGCTGTACCGGTGCGGGCTGGTGTTCGGCAACACGGTGTGGGCAGCAAGCATCACGATCGCGAGCTTCATGGCAGGCCTCGCCGCCGGCAACGCGCTCATCTCGCAGCTTGGCGATCGCATCCGCCGCCCGCTCCGCGCCTACGCCGCGGCGGAATTCATCGTTGCAATCGGCGGCGTCGCGCTGGCGTACGGGCTGGCCTCGGCGACCGCGCTCGTCGGCCCGGCGTCACGGTTCGCCGCAGACGAGTTCTGGGCGCCGAACGCGCTCCGCCTTGGCATCACCTTTGTCGCCCTGCTCGCGCCCGCAACGGCGATGGGCACGGCGCTGCCGCTGCTCGCCGGCGAGCTCTCCGGCGAGCTGTCCGGGCCTCGGGATCGATTCGGCGTCCTCTTCGGGCGGCTGTACGGCTGGAACACGCTCGGGGCTGTCTGCGGCGCGATCGGCGCAGAGCTCGTGCTCATTCGCGCGATCGGCGTGACCGGCAGCGCCTGGTTTGCAGCGGCCCTTGATTGCGTCGCGGGGGCGGCCGCGCTCTGGCTGGCGCGCGAGCCTCGGCTGGAGTCGAGCCGCGCGCCGCGGCCGGCCGCCGCTCGCGCGACCCCCGGTCCGCTCGTGCGGCTGCTGACGGCGGCCGGCTTCGCCGGCGCGAACCTCCTCGCGCTCGAAGTCGTGTGGTTGCGCTTCCTCTCGATGTATGTGCTCACGACGACGCTTGCCATGAGCGTGATCCTGGCCGTCGTGCTGGCGGCAATCGGCACTGGCGGCCTCGCCGCATCACGCTGGCTGGCGCGACGCCGGCCGCCGGCCGCCGATGTCACGACCGTTGCGCTCGCCGCGGGATGCAGCGTCGTCGCATCGTACGCGGCGTTCGGTCAGCTGACGTCCGGCACCCAGGTCGGCGACTGGCGTCGTATGGTCTGGTTTGCCACGGTCCTGGCGGCGCCGACCTCGTTGCTCTCGGGGGTCATGTTCACGCTGCTGGGGGAACGGATCGCGCACCACGTCGACAGATCTGACCGGGCGGCGGCCCGGCTCTCGCTCGCGAACGCGATCGGCGCCGTGTGCGGTCCCCTCCTCGCGTCGTTCGTGCTCCTGCCGACGATGGGCATGGAGCGCACCCTTTTCGTGGTCGCAGCCGCGTACGGCGTCGCGGCGTTCCTGACCGTCGACTTTACCGGGCGGGCGTGGCGCAGCTGGCTCGCCGTGCGAACGCCGGCGCGGGTCACGGCCCTTCTTGCGTTCGCGGCGGCCCTGCTGCTGTTCCCGTTCGGCCTGATGCGTCGGACGTACTTCGCGCGCGCCGCCGCGCCGTACGCCGCCGACGGATCGCAGGTGGTCGCCGTGCGCGAAGGGACGTCCGATACCCTCTTCCTCATGCGCCAGACCTGGATGGGTGAGCCGGTCTACGACCGGCTCGTCACCAACGGCTTCTCGATGTCGGGTACCGCGATTCCGGCGCTCCGCTACATGCGGATGTTCGTGTATCTGCCGATGCTGCTCCACGAGTCCCCGCTGCGCCGTGTGCTCGTCGTCTGCTACGGCGCCGGCGTGACCGCCGGGGCGGCAACCGATCTGCCGTCGGTCGATGCCATTCACGTCGCCGAGATCTCCCGCGACATCGTCGCCATGAGCGACCTGATCTACCCGCGCGATCGCCGCCCGCTCGGCGACGCGCGCGTCCGTCTGCACGTCGAGGACGGGCGGTACCTTCTCGAAACGACCCGTGAACGCTTCGATCTGATTACCGGGGAGCCGCCTCCACCGCGCACGCCCGGTGCTGTCAACATCTACACGCGTGAGTATTTCCGCCTCGTCTATGACCACCTCGACGAAGGCGGCATCACGACCTACTGGCTGCCGGTTGCGCGACCCGAGCCCGGCACAGACGTCGACACCATCGCGCGCGGCTTCTGCGATGTGTTCGCGGACTGCTCCCTCTGGAACGCGACGCCCTTCGACCTGCTGCTGGTCGGCACGCGCCATGCGGCGGGCCCCGCGCCAGCGGCTGCGATGGCGGCGGCGTGGGCAACCGTTCCGCTCGCCGGCCATCTCCGCGAGATCGGGTTCGAGCGGCCGGAACAGCTGGCCGCGACATTTCTGGGCGACGCGACGTTCGTGCGTCAATTGACCGCGGGCACGCCGCCGCTCACTGACGCGTACCCGCAGCGGCTGCGCCCGGACCCGGCGCGCGCGTCGTTATCAGATCCGCGCTACGCGTTCGACCCGTCCGTTGCCGAGCGCTACCGGTACGTCCTCGACCCCGCCCGCGCGCGCCAGGCGTTCGAGGCATCGCCATTCATCCGGCGGCTGCTCTCGCCGGCGCTCGTCGCCGGCGCGCTGCCGCGCTTCGACGATCAGCGCAGCGTCAACCGCGTGCTGTGGGAAGGCGGGAGACCGCTGCGACTCATCGACGACATCGACGCGATCCTGACGCGGACGACGTGGAGAGCGTTGCCTCTCTGGATGCTCGGAACCGACGAGGTCAAGCAGCGCATCGCGATGGCGCATGACGACGGTACCGGCGCGTCTCAGTATGCGCGCGGGCTCGACAGGCTGGCGGCGCGCGACTACCTGGGCGCGGCGTCGCAATTCGCCGCCGCCGAGCAGCGCGGATTTCGAGGGGTTACGTTGAGGCCCCTGCTCGTCTATGCGTTATCCCGGGGAGGAAACTCGGCGGGCGCGGCGCGTCTGGCGCGCGGCGTCGCGCCGTCTGACCCGGAAGAAGCGCAGTTCTGGCGCTGGATGCGGGCGCGGCTCGGCACGAGCCCGGCCAACACCGCGTTACGTTGACCGTCGGGCGCCCGTAAGCGCCTAGGGCGCGTGCTGGATCTTGCCGCCGCTCGCCGAGAGCATCAGCTTGACCAGCTCCTCGGTGACGTTCGGCTCGAGTCCTTCAGTGTGTCCCTTCGCGAGCCGGACGACGTCCGCGACGACGCGGCCGTCCTTGCAGCCCGGATACGCATAGATCCGGGCGGTGCCAGGTCCGGGCAGGAGTCCCCACGGTGGATTCGGCGGATTCTGCCGCGAGCGGTCGTAGATGTAGCCGGCCTTGGCGTCCACGATGTCCTGCGCTTTGCCGCGCGGACCGCAGTCGAACTTCGCGGCCCACGCCGACGACTCGGGAAGGCCCTTCTCGTCCATTTCGCGCTGGCCGGTTTCGTAGATGAATGAAAAATCTGAGGCTGGCAGCTCGCGCAACGCGGCCGCAGCCGCCGCGAGGTCAGGAGGCGGCCCCGCGCGGCCGCCAGCGGCGGGGCCGCCTCCGATGGCGCCGAAATTCGCCCGGCCAGGATTGGCGCCCAGGCGGCCGCCGGACAAGCTGAGCCATCCGTCCACTCTGTCCTTGAAGAAATCCGTACGCACAATCCGATTGGACGTCATGCCGCCCTGCGAGTGCCCGACGAGCCAGAATGCCTTGATGTTCTGTTTGCCGATCTGGTCGGCGACAAAATTCACGACGTTCTGGAGGTACTCATCGTCGGCCGCGGACCAGGCGTGTGTCGGAGAGTTCGGCGTGACGATGACGAGCCGGTACTTGTCCTTGAAGTCGACAGCGGGAAAGTAGTGGCGCTGCCAGTTGCCGTAGGAGCCCGCGCCGTGCAGGCTGAGGATGAACGTCACTTTCTCGCCCGGCTTCAGATCGCACGGGTAGTCGAGGAAGTAGGTGCGGCGTGTCTTCATCTCGACGATCGGCCCCTGATTGATCACGCGGTCGCTCGAACAATCCGCGTCGGGACAGTGAAGGACGGGCGGCGTCGCGCATGGCGCGCCCGCGATCGAGACAAATTGTGTCTGGGCGCCGGCGCGGCCCGCACACGCCATGGCGGCGCCGGTCATGAGGAGGCGGCCAATCAAGCGGCGTGGTGGATTCATCTCATTTCGGCACGAACGCGAGGAAGCGCCGCGGGTTGTCGACGAGGATGTGATGGAGCATCGCCTCGGACAGGCCCGCTTTGACGAGCATCGGTCCGAACACCGTTGACGCCTGCGCGAGACCGGCACCGCCGTTTTTCTTGAGCGAGTTGGCGACGGCGAAGTCCGAGGAAATGAGCACCTGGTCCGCGTATCCCGCCTCGACCATCGCCATGATCATCGTAACGCGCTCGGCGTCGGGCACGATGGGAATCGTGACCCGATCGAAGCCGACGAACGCGCCGCGCTTGGCCACCTGCTGAGCGACCAGTGCGGCCGGTTCATCAAGGCAGCAGACGTGGCCGATCGCGACGTGGGCGGGCGTCGCGCCGGCGCTCTCGAGCACGTCCAGCTGGCGGAGGGCGGCGTCATGCGGGACCGGCGTCTGCGTGGGGCGCGTCCCGGTGTAGGCGTTATGCGTGAAGATTGGCAGCCCTGTCCGCACCTGCGCCTTCGCCACCGCCTGAAACACTTTCTTCTCGTCGTCGGTCAACACACCACCCTGCTGACCGATCTCGCCGAACGCGCCGAGATGCTGCGCCCCGGCGTCGCGCGCGAGCTCCTCGGCAATCTCGTCGACCGACTTCGTCGCGATCTCGGGCGGATAGGTGCGCTGCATGTAGTAGCCGCCGCTCCCGACGATTGGCAACCCGGACTCGGCCGCGATCCGTTTCAGCGCGTCGAGATTGCGTGACATGTCCGGGTGGCCGCCGTCGACGATGCAGGCGATGCCGTCGGCGCGGGCGGCGCGCGCCTCCTCGATCATCATCGCCACATCGTCGGTGAAGTGCTCCTTGACCTGTGGCGGGTAGTGCATCGAGAGGTGCTCGTGAAAAAGAACCGCCCCGCCGGCGAGCGTGTCCGGCGGCATGTCCTTGAGCAGCGTGCGGATGACGGCGCCCTTCGGGAAGCTTGGCGCCTTCGGTGCCGCGGCGCGCTGGCCGAGCAGTCCCATCGCGCTCGAATCGCGTCCGAGGGCGGCGGCGACGCCGGCGCCGGCGGAGCAGCCCAGCCACGTGAGCGCGTCGCGACGAGTGATCCGGCGAGTGAAGGTACGCATCAGAAGTCCACCTGGAGTCCGAACTTCACGAGCCGACCCTGGAGGATCTGGGTCGGCGCCAGCCAGCTCGTCCCGTACGTCGTGTTGATGGAGAGAATCCCGCTCGAGTTGAGGAGGTTGAAGATGTCGACCGACGCCTGCATCCGGGTGTGCTGCACGTTGAACGTCCTGCCGAAACGGGCATCCACCTGGGTGATGCGGTCGCCGAAGACGCTGTTTGGCGCGATCAACTGTGTGGCTGCGCTTCCAATACCGAGTGGCCGGCCCAGATTCTGGACCTGCGCGCTGGTGACGGTGTATCGGGCAAGGATCTGGGGGCCCGGCCGGTTCTGGAGCGTCGCGCTGGCGATCAATCCCCACCAGGGCAACGGGTAGCTCGCCAATCCTTTGATGTCGGCCTGAAATGGCGGCTGGACGTGACAGTACAGCGTGCTCGGCGTGGCCGTGCCTCCCGCCACGAAGGTGCTGCCGAACGGAAGCAACGTGCCGGCTGATGACGCGAGGACGCCCGCGACCGGGGCATATCCAATGAGGGCCTGGCCAGCGACCTGGCAGATGTCGGTCACCTCGTGTCCGATGCTTGCGCCGCCCGAGACAAAGCCGCCGCGCGGCAATCGCGCGTTTGCGTTGAAGTCGTAGCCCGTATACACGTCGCTGACGTTGCCGAAGTTGCTCGCGGGCTGGACGTCGTAGAACGCCAGGGTCGAGAACGTGGACGGATTCTGATCCATGAAACCGCAGATCTGTTGTCCGCCGCCACCGGGCAGCCGCGGATCGGGCGGCGTTGTCACGCAGTACGAGCTGTACGACGTGGCCGGGGGTTGCGTGGTGTTCTGGGCGGCGATGAAATTGCCGAAGGAGTGCCGCGTGAACTGGAAGTCGACCGCCACGCGCGGCAGCACCTGCTGCTGAACGCCCGCAGACACTTCATGATCGTTGGGACGGACACCCCACCCGCTCGTGATTGACGGCTCGTAGCGCGCGGCGACGTTGAGATTGCCGAGCGGCGCATTGAGCGGCCCGCACTCCCCGTTCTGCGCGGGGTTGGCGAGATTGCAATCAGGGACGAAGTTGCCATTTGTGTCGGTCCACGACCGCGAGGCCTGGTTGATCGATGTGTTCACCCGATTGTTCAGCGTCGCCATGTTCGTCGATTCGCTGGCGACGTACTTCGCGTAGTTGGCCCGCGCGACGGTCTTGCCGTTGCCGAACAGATCGTACGTCGCGCCGAGGCGAGGCGACAGGTCCTTCCAGGTCGGCACGTTGTCGATCTCCGGGTACTGGCGAGCCGCCACGAATGGAATGGCCGCCAGGTTCTGGACGGGGACGTACGCGTTGTGATAGTCGAATCGAAGCCCGACGTTCAGCGTCAACCGATTGATCGTCCATCGATCCTGCGCGTACAGGCCGAGCGCCGATTTCAGGTGCTCGGTGTCGATGAGCGGCCGCGCGTACTCGGTGATGGTCGTCGGGATCCCCTTGAGGAATGTCCATGCCTGGGCCTGGTTCGTGTCGTACTGGTAGTTGCGCGTGCCCCACATGTCGGTCATCCCGAACTTGAACGCGTGGCTGCCCGTGACGTAGTTCGCGGCGACGCGCGCGTTGTACTGGTGATTGGCGGCTGTCGTAAACACATTGGCCGCGCCGTACAGGATCCCGAGCGACGCATCGGACTTCGAGATCACCGCATCGGGTCCGTAGCCGTTCGTGTTGTAGGGCTCGGGACCGAAGATCCAGGTCTCGTTGTAGAAGGTGAATCCACCCTCGAGCAGCAGCCGGTTCGTGAGGGTGTTCGTCCATGTGCCCTGCAGCAGATACTCGGGGCTGTGAGTGAAGTACACGCCAGCCTCGGGCGAGTTGGTCGCACCGCACTGGTTGCAGTCGACCAGCCGTTGGTTGAAGTGGCTGAAGAAGGTGACCTTGTTCTTCTGTGACGCCTGCCACGTCAGGTTGAGCGTCTCGCCGCGCGTCCACGTATCGCCGCCGACGGCCTGATTGCTCAGGTCCTGCGAGTTCGGCACGAGCGTTGTCGGGTGGAAGGCATCGCCGTACGTACAACCGGCCGCCGTCGCGCAGTACTGCGGGGCACCAGGTCGCAGGTTGGCGAACATCCCTGCGAGGTAGCTTTGTGAGCCGTTGTACCTGAAGCCACCGAGGAACCACAGCTTGTCCTGCACGATTGGGCCGCCGATGACCGGGTTGAAGTCCCAGAGCTTCTTCACGCTGTTGACGGCGGTGAGCTTCTGAGCGATCAGATCCGGTGTGAGGTTGTTGCTCTGGAGGCTGCCGTTGGTGAAGTTCCCAAAGAAATACCCCCGATAGACGTTGCCGCCCTCCTTCGGAACGATGTTCGTCAGCACGCCGCTCGAGCGCGCTTCCGCTGACAGCCCGCTCGTCGTGACCGCCATCTCCTGCACGGTCCCGGTGTTGACCACCAGCGTCGTGTTGTAGCCCCCGCCGGTGTTGTTCATGTTGTTGAACGGCATGCCGTTCATCACGAGCGGCATCTGATCGGCGCGACTGCCGTGGATAGACAGCGTCTGGTACCGGTCGCCACCGGTGCCGCCGACGTCCTGACTGGAGAGCGCCGTCTGGACACCGGGCACGAGAACGCTCAGATTCTGGAAGCTCCGGCCGGTCGGCAACCCGTCGATGACCTCGTGCGAGAGCGACTTGCGCTGCGTGACGCTCTGCGTGTCGATCAGCGGGCTCTCGGCGGTCACCGTCACGGTCTCCTGGACGGCGCCGACGCGCAACTCCGCATTGACCGTCGCGGTGAAATCCGACGTCAGGATGATCCCCTCGCGCTTGAACGCGTTGAAGCCCGTGAGGGTGAACGTCACACTATAGGTGCCCGCCTGCAGGTCGATGATCTTGTACTGGCCCTGGCCGTCGGTCACTGCCACCCGGGTCTTCTCGATGAGCGCGGGACTCGAGGCTTCGACGGTGACACCTGGAAGAATGGCTCCGCTCGTGTCCTTGACGAGACCCGCGATCGTGCTGGTCTGCGCGAACGCCGCGCCGCGGCCGACGACCGCGCCCGTGACTGCGATGACAACGGCGATCCTGACGAGTTTGCCCATGTGCGCTCCCTCCCGAGCGGACCGCGGACGGCCGCAAAACGGCCACACTCTAGCACGCACCCGAACGGGGCAAATTGTTAAGAAATGATGTTTTGCTGGCCGTTCGGGCCGTTTCGGCGCAGAATCCGGCGGCATGGATAGAGAACCCGACCCGGCCGCGCAGCGCGTGCTCGTGGTCGAGGATGAACGCAGCATCCGCGAGCTGGTATCCACGCAGCTCAACCGCGCGGGTTACGAGTGCCTGGCGGTGGGTGACGGCCACGAAGGGCTCGCGCGCATCCAGAGCGAACGGTTCGACGTCGTTGTGCTCGATCTGATGCTGCCCGGCGTCGACGGCATCACACTCTGCCGAGCCATCCGGGAGGCGAGCCCCAACCGGGACGTGCCGATCCTGATGCTGACGGCACGCCGGACGGAGAGCGACAAGGTTCTCGGCCTCGAGAGCGGCGCGGACGACTACGTCACGAAGCCTTTCGGCGTCCGCGAGCTGACGGCGCGGGTCGCTGCGCTGACCCGGCGCATCCATCGCGCACAGGGCCAGGTTGCGGCCGGGCCGCGGGCCATGCTGATCGCGCGCGACGTCGAGTTAGATCCCGCGAAGCATCTCGCGCGCGTGCGCCGTCTCCAGGTCGGCCTGACGCCACACGAGTTCGAGCTGCTCTACCAGCTTGCCTCGAAGCCGGGCGTCGTGCTGACACGAAAGGAGCTGCTGACGGCCGTCTGGCGTGGAGAGGCGTTCGTCACGGAGCGCAGCATCGATACGCTCGTCCGGCACTTGCGGTGCAAGGTCGAGATCGATCCGACGTCGCCGCAGCTGATCCTGACCGTCTGGGGCTATGGCTACAAGTTCGCTGACGCGTAAGCCGGTCTGGGTCCGGAGCCTCTACTGGCGGATGGTCCTGGCGTTCTGCCTGTGCATCGGCGGCGTCCTCACCGTGCAACTGGGGGCGGTCGTGTTGTGGCTCCGGAGCGCGCCCGATCCGACGCGACTACATGCGTTCACCGACGCGGTGGCAGCGGATCTGACGCGCGCGCTGATTGAGAGCCCTCATCTCGACGTCCAGACGTATATCGAGACGCGCTACCCGAAGCCGTTCGCCTCGCTGTACATCGTCATCGCGGAGACTGGGCAAGTCGTGTGTGTGGGCCCGCTGCGGCCTCCGGAGGCGTCGATCGCCGGCGCGCAGGACTTCTACCGCCGGCATCCGACGGAGCTGCCTGAAAGCTGGATCACCGGTCCCTACCAGGTGGCGCCGATCGTCGTTGGCGGTCAGCTCGCCGGCGGCGTCGGTGTCGTCGTCCCGCTCACGTGGAAGCAGCTCGTCGGCTGGAAGATGGCCGGATTGTCCGGCGCGCTGCTCCTGCTCGGCACGGGGTTGGCCGGACTCGTCGTTTTTGGTCCCGTGCGCCGCCGGCTCGCGGACCTCGCCGCCGCCGCCCGGCGCTTCGGCGCAGGCGACTTCGCGGCACGCGCGCGCGAGGGGGGCGGCGACGAGCTCGCCGCGCTGGCCGCGTCGTTCAACCGGATGGCGGTCGACCTCGCGACGCGAGACGAACAGCTGACCGCCGCCGACCGCACACGCCGTCTGCTCCTCGCCGACGTCTCGCACGAGCTGATGACGCCGCTGACCGCGATCCGCGCCTACCGGGAGGTGCTGTCCATGAGCGATGTCGCGCGCGACGCCGAGGCGGCCCACTGCCTGGATGTGATCGACGACGAGACGCAGCGCCTCGAGAGCGTGATCGGCGACCTCCTCGACCTCGCGCGGCTTGAGGCCGGCGGCGAATCACTGGACCTGCACGACGTCTCGGTCGAGAATCTGTTCGGGCGCGTGGCCGCGCACCACGAGCCGGCCGCGAGGCGGCAGCAGGTCACGATCGCCGCGGTGGTCGGCGAAGGCGCGGAGATTCTGTTCGGCGATCCGCTGCGGCTGGAGCAGGCGCTCCAGAACCTGGTCGCCAACGCGCTGCGCCACACGCCGCAGGGCGGCGAGATCGAGCTGCGCGCGGAGTCTCAGGCCGGGTCGGTCCTGCTGTCGGTTCGAGATACCGGCACGGGGATTCCGCCCGAGCACGTGCCGTTCATCTTCGATCGGTTCTACAAGGTGGACCCGGCACGAACGTGCGGGCGGCCGGTCGGCAGCGGACTCGGGTTGTCGATCGTCAAGGCGATCGTCGAGCGTCATGGCGGCCGCGTCTCGGTGTTGAGCGCTCCGGGCGTGGCCACGGTTTTCGCGATTCAGCTGCCGCTCAACGGGATGGCCAGCTAGCTGGAGGTGACATGAGGTTTCGCGTCTCGCTCGTCTTGGCGCTCATCACCGTGTATGCGGGAGCGCTGCGGCTCACCGGTCAGGCGCCAGCGGGGCCCGGTGCAGGGCCTGGAATACAAGGCGCGCCATCGTCCGCGCGGAACTGGACGCAGGACGCGGCGATGAAGATCATGGAGCCGTTCGCGCTCGCCAGCGTGGGCGATGTGATCATTGTCAGGCCGGCGTCTCAGCTGAACGACGCCGGACTCCAGAGCGCTCTGAAAGTGATCCGCGATGCGGATGTCGGCTTCGGCAACTTCGAGTCGCTCATTCGCGACGAGAACAGCTTTCAGGGCCCGCTGGGCGGCAGCATGGTGGGCACCAAGGAAGTCGCCGCCGACCTCAAAGCGATGGGGTTCAAACTGATGAACCGCGCGGGGAATCATCTGATGGACTCGGGGCAGGAAGGCCTGTTCGAGACCGTCCGGCTGATGGATCAGGCCGGGCTGGTCTATGCGGGGGTCGGACGAAGCCTGGACGAGGCGCGAGCCCCGCGATTCGTCGAGACGCCCAAGGGACGGATCGGCCTGGTCGGCATGTACAGCGAGACCGGCGGCAATCAGTCGCGCCTCGCGGCGACCTATCGCGTCGGCGTGACCGGCGGCAGGCCCGGCCTGAACGCGTTGAATCTCACGCGCGCCATTTCTGTCAGCCCCGATCACCTGGCGTTGCTCAAGCGGGTCAAGGACGCGGTGTACGAGCACCGCACCGAGTACTCGAATCCCGTCCGGCCGCCGGCGGCCGAGTCAACGGGCGCCGTGGACTTCTTCGGGACGACGTACAAGGCCGGCCGCACGCCCGGGGAGCTGACTTACGCGATGAACCCGCGGGATCTGCAGGACACGCTGAAGAGCATCAAGAACGGCAAGGAATACTCGGACTTCATGATCGCGACCATTCACGCGCACCAGGGCGACTCGGTCCTGCAGTCGTTCCTGTTCGAGGACCACCCGCCCGACTTCCTCGTCGAGCTGGCGCACGCCTCGATTGACAGCGGCGCGGACGCGTTCGTCGGCCACGGCCCCCACATCCTGCGCGGGATCGAGATCTACAAGGGCAAACCCATCTTCTACGATCTCGGCGAGTTCTTCCGGGAGTGGGACTGGAGCTGCGATTGCAACGTGAGCCCGAACGGCGACGTCACCCAGGCGGAGAGCGTGGTGCGCGGCCTCGAGGCGCGCGGCGTCGTCGAGCCGATCAACTACGAGAGCGCGATCGCGCTCAGCAGGTTCGACAAGGGCCAGTTGCAGGAGGTCAGGGTGTATCCCATCTGGGCGAGACACGACGGCCCGCTCTCCCGGCGTGGCCTGCCGATGACCGCGCCGCCGGAGATCGCCCAGCGGATCCTGCGGCGCCTGCAGAAGCTCTCCGAGCCTTTCGGAACCAAGATCGCGATCGAGGGGAACGTCGGCGTCATCCGGCCGGGGGCCGGCGTCTCGAGCTCCGTGCCGTGAGCCTCATCACACCCATCGTCCAGAAATGGATCGACGACGCGCGCCGCGATCCCGACGCGTTCTGGGCGCGCGCGGCAGACGCGTTGCCGTGGTTCAGAAAATGGGACGCGGTATTCAAGCGGGACATCGCGGAGAACGGGCCGGCGTTCCGCTGGTTCGTCGGCGCGGAGACCAACCTGGCGTACAACGCCGTCGACCGGCACGTCCTGGCCGGTGAGGGCGGCCGCGCGGCGCTGGCGTACATCAACGAGCGCGGGGATCGATCGGTCCTGACCTACGCGCAGCTTCTGCACCAGGTCAAGCGGGTGGCCGCAGCGCTCGCGGGGCTCGGCGTGCGCAAAGGCGACCGGATCACCATTTACATGCCGCCGTGTCCCGAATCAATTGCGCTGATGCTCGCGACCGTGCGGATCGGCGCGATTCATTCGATCGTCTTTGCGGGTTTCGGCGCCAGGGCGCTCGCCGATCGGGTCGACGGGAGCGGATCGCGATTCGTGTTCGCCGCAGACGTGACGTACAGAAAGGGCAAGGACGTCCCGCTGATGGCGATCGTCGATGAAGCGCTCGCGAGCGCCGGCTCGATGGTCGAGCGCGTGGTCGTGCTCGAGCGACACCCCGAGTCCGATCGTGGCACCATCGCCCGGCCCGATCGCCGGATCTCGTGGACCGATTTCCTGAGCCTGGCGGACGGCCAACGCGGCGACTTCGTCTCGATGGAGGCCAACGAGCCCGCGTTCATTCTTGCCACCTCGGGCACGACCGCGAAACCAAAGCTCGCGGTGCACACGCACGGCGGCTACCAGGTGCATGTCTTCAGCATGGGCCGCTGGTGCTTCGGGCTGAAGCCAACCGACATCTGGTGGGCGACCTCGGACATCGGCTGGATCGTCGGCCACAGCTACATGGTCTACGGACCCCTCCTGACCGGCTGCACGACCGTCGTATTCGAGGGCGCGCTCGACTATCCGCACGCCGAGGCGAACTGGCGCGTCGCCGTCGAAGAGCTCGGCGTGACCGGGATCTTCACGTCGCCGACCGCGGTCCGGGCGTTGATGCGCTACGGCGATGCGCCGCTGCGCTCGGTCGATCACGGGCGTCTCGAGCGGGTCGTCTGCGCCGGCGAGGTGTTGAATGCGCCTGCGTGGGACTGGCTGCAGAACACGATCCTCGACGGGCGGACGCCGGTGATCGATCACATGTGGCAGACCGAGACGAGCGGGCCGGTATTCGGCAATCCGTACGGCATCGGCCTGCTGCCGATCAAGCCCGGATCGGCGACGATCCCGCTGCCCGGGATCGAGGCGGCGGTCGTGCGGCCGGACGGGGCGCCGTGCGCAGCGGGCGAGAAGGGCATCATGGTCGTGAAGCGCCCGTTTCCAGGCCTGACGGCGGCGCTCTGGGGCGAGCCGGACCGATACGCCCGCGACTACTGGCAGAAGATCCCTGGCGTCTACTATACGGGTGACTCCGCACACGTTGACGACGATGGTTACGTCTGGTTTGGCGGGCGGGCGGACGAGATCATCAAGATCGCCGGCCACCGCATCGGCACGATCGAGGTGGAGAGCGCGTGCCTCACGCATCCGGCCGTCGCCGAATGCGGCGTGGTCGGGCGTCCCGACGAGACGCGCGGCGAGGTCATCTCCGCTTTCGTGATGCTGAAACACGGCCACGCGGGATCGCCCGAGCTCCGCCGGGAGCTGATCGACACGCTGCGGCACGAGCTCGGGCCGATCGCGGTTGTTGGCGAGCTCAACTTCGTCGGGATGCTGCCGAAGACGCGGAGCGGCAAGATCATGCGCCGGGTGCTCAAGGCCGTCATCCTGGATCGCGATCCGGGCGACATCACGACGATCGAAGAAGAGGGGTCGGTGGAAGAGGCGCGTCAGGCCTGGCGGCACATCAAGGCGGAGATCGGACGCTGATGGAGATGTTCAACGCTTTTCGCGTGTTCGAGGCCGGCGGCCAGATCGCCGGCCGGGTGGTCGAGCTCTCACTCGACGACCTCAGCCCGGGCGCCGTCGTGATCGACGCAGCGTACTCGAGCGTCAACTACAAGGACGCGCTTGCCGCAACCGGCGCGGGAAAGATCATGCGGCGCTTTCCGCTGGTCGGCGGGATCGACGCTGCCGGCACTGTGCTGTCGAGCGCCGACGCGCGATTCAGCCCCGGGGACCCCGTGCTCGTCACCGGGTACGACCTCGGCGTCGCGCACGACGGCGGGTATGCCGCGCGTGTGCGGGTACCGGCTGATTGGGTCGTGCGGAGACCGGAGAGCCTCACGGCGTTCGACGCGATGGCGATCGGCACGGCAGGCTTCACGGCCGCGCTGTCGATCGTCGAGATGGAGCGGAACGGGCTGACTCCCGCAAGTGGGGCTGTTATCGTCACCGGGGCCACTGGCGGCGTCGGCAGCGTCGCGGTCCAGTGCCTTGCCGCGCGCGGCTACACCGTTACCGCGCTCACGGGAAAAGACAGCGAGCATGAATATCTGCGGACGCTGGGTGCCACGGACGTGATCGCGCGCGGCTCCCTGCAGATGGGCACGCGCCCGCTCGAGAAAGCGACGTGGGCCGGCGCGGTCGATCCGGTCGGCGGCGACGTACTGGCCTGGCTGACGCGGTCGATGAGCTATGGCGGTTGCATTGCGAGCTCCGGTCTGACGGGCGGCATCGAGCTGCACACGACCGTCATGCCGTTCATCCTGCGCGGCGTCAAGCTGCTCGGCATCGATTCAGTCGCGTGTCCGATGGAGACTCGCATCGAAGTCTGGCGCCGCCTGGCGACCGACCTGAGGCCGCAGCGCCTGGGGTCGATGGCGCAGGAGATTTCCCTCGACGGTCTGCCTGCGGCATTCGCGACAGTGTTGAAGGGCGAGGCCCGCGGGCGATTTGTGGTGGGGCTGGGCTCGGGACAATAAATGTGGGAATGACGACCTGGTCCGTGCACAATAGATGGGCTCTCGCATTCCTGAAAACCGAAAATCGCAAATCTCGGTGATTTGTCCGGGAGGGTGTCGATGGTCGCCACTGAATTTCGACGTGGGCTCGTCATTGCATTCGCTGCCACTCTCGCGGTGGCGTCGGCGCGCACGGTGCTCGGGCAGGGAATCACCCAACCCAAGCAGGGCCAGGGCGGCAGCGCGGTCAAGGGCGCGGCCGGCACCGAGGGCAGCGTGGGCGACAAGGGTCTTCAGCATTGCGAGAAGCCGATGGGGGCGATGGCGGTCGTCGAGCCCCAGAGTCAGATGCTCACCGCGCTTCGCCGCTACAACCTGTCTTCACCTGTTGGCCTCATCCGGCTGATGATTCAGCAGTCCAACTGCTTCATCGTCGTCGAGCGCGGGGTCGGGATGCAGAACATGATGCAGGAGCGGCAGCTTGCGGCGGGCGGCGAGGCCCGGCAGGGCTCCAATATGGGCGGCGGACAGATGGTCGCGGCGGATTTCGTCATGACGCCGTCCATCGTGTTCTCCGAGAACAACGCCGGTGGCGTCGGCGCCGGAGCAGCAACGTTGTTCGGGAGCAAAGTCGGCGCCATCGCGGGCGGACTGAAGTTCAAGGAAGCACAAACGAGCATGCTGGTCGCCGACTCGCGGAGCGGCGTGCAGGTGGCAGCGGCCGAGGGCAGCACCAGGAAAGCCGACCTCAGGTTGGGCGGCGGGCTGTTCGGCGGCGGCGGCGGCGCGGCGGCCGGCGGGTACGGCAACACGAACGAGGGCAAGATCATCGCGGCCGCCTTCATGGACAATTACAACAACGTCGTCGGGGTCGTTCGAAACGATGCGAGCCTCCAGCGAAATGTCGGGACGCTCAAGCAGGAAGCCGCGGCGGGCGGCACGGCGAAATCCGCTGGCGCCATGTTCAACGAAGGCGACGTCCTCGTACCGAAGATCGCGAACGTCAAGCTTTTCGCGCAGCCCTCTGAGACCAGCAAAGTCGTCGCCACCCTTGCCCGCGGCGAAGAGCTCGTTGTGATCGGCGCCGAGAAAGACGGCTACATCAACGTGCAGGGCGCATCGGCAAGCGGCTGGATCAGGAGCGTCCTCGTTCAGAAGCGGTAACGATAAGTACGAGTTCATAACTCCTGACTGCTGTGCTTGCGGTCGGGGCCTGCCGGCGCTAATATCGGACTAAAGTAGTCGGATATAGCCATTGGGGGTTCGATGATCGTGATCAGCCCGGCGGCAGCGGAACACATCCGCCGAATGGTGGCGAAGCGTTCGGCGGGCGAAACCGGGCTCCGGGTCGGCGTCAAAGCGGGCGGCTGTTCGGGATTCGAATATGTCTTCGGGTGGGAGCGGGCGCCCAGAGACACCGACGCGGTGTTCGAGGCCGGCGGCGCACGGGTGTACGTCGACGAGCGAAGCCTCCGCCTGCTCGATGGCACCACGCTCGACTACGACACAAGCCTCTTGAGCAGAGGATTCGTGCTCGACAACCCGCATGCCACCAGCACGTGCGGCTGCGGCGCGTCGTTCGGCGTCGACGGAGGTTGAGGCCTTCCATCCATGAGCACTTCCACGCAGGTCATCCAGGATCTCGCCCGGCGCGAGTACAAATACGGCTTCGTCACCGACGTCGAGCAGGAGGTCGTCCCTCGCGGCCTCAACGAGGAGGTCGTCCGTCTGATCTCGGCGAAGAAGGGCGAGCCGGAATGGCTGCTCGACTGGCGTCTGAAGGCGTACCGAACCTGGCTCTCGATGAAGGAGCCGACGTGGGGCAACATCCGGTACGGCCCAATTGACTACCAGAACATCATCTACTACGCCGCGCCCAAACGCGCACCGGCGCTCCAGAGCCTCGACGAGATCGATCCCGAAATCCGGCGGACGTTCGACAAGCTGGGCATTCCCCTCGACGAGCAGAAGCTCCTCTCGGGTGTTGCGGTCGACGCGGTCTTCGACAGCGTGTCGGTCGCGACGACGTTCAGGGAGAAGCTGGCGTCGCTCGGCATCATCTTCTGTTCGTTTTCGGAGGCCGTGCGGCAGCACCCCGATCTCGTGCGCGCGTACCTCGGCACCGTCGTTCCCTACTCCGACAACTTCTTCGCCACGCTCAACTCGGCTGTCTTCAGCGACGGCTCATTCGCCTACATCCCGAAAGGCGTCCGCTGTCCGATGGAGCTGTCGACCTACTTCCGCATCAACGCGCGGGACACGGGCCAGTTCGAGCGCACGCTGATTGTGGCGGAGGACGGCGCGTCGGTCAGCTACCTCGAGGGATGCACCGCGCCGATGCGTGACGAGAACCAGCTGCACGCGGCGGTCGTCGAGCTGGTCGCGCTCGACGACGCGACGATCAAGTACTCGACGGTTCAGAACTGGTATCCGGGCGACAAGGAGGGCCGCGGCGGCATCTACAACTTCGTGACCAAGCGGGGCAAGTGCCTCGGCGCGCGGTCGAAGATCACGTGGACGCAGGTCGAGACCGGATCCGCGATCACCTGGAAGTACCCGGGCTGCATTCTTCAGGGCGACCAATCGGTGGGCGAATTCTACTCGGTCGCGACAACGAACAACTGGCAGCAGGCGGATACGGGGACCAAGATGATCCACCTGGGCCGCGACACGAAGAGCACGATCGTCTCGAAGGGGATCTCGGCGGGGCATGGCCAGAACACGTACCGCGGGCTGGTCAAGATCGCGAAGGGCGCGGCACGCGCGCGCAACTACTCGCAATGTGACTCGCTGCTCATCGGCGACCAGTGCGGCGCGCACACGTTCCCGTACCTCGAGGTCAAGAGCGCGACCGCCCGCGTCGAGCACGAGGCGTCCACGTCGAAGATCGGGGACGACCAGATCTTCTATTGCCGGCAGCGCGGGCTGTCCACCGAGGATGCCATCAACGTCATCGTCAGCGGCTTCTGCAAGGAGGTATTCCGGCAGCTGCCTATGGAGTTCGCCGTCGAAGCGCAGAAGCTGTTGAGCATCACATTGGAGGGAAGCGTTGGCTGAGGCGCTGCTGACCGTTGCCGGCCTGCGCGTGCGGGCCGGCAAGCGCGAGATCCTCCGTGGCATCGACCTGTCGATCGGTCCGGGTCAGGTGCACGCGATCATGGGTCCAAACGGCTCCGGAAAGAGCACGTTGGCCCGCGTGCTGGCGGGGCACCCGGAGTACGAGGTGACGGCGGGCACAGTCCAGTACAAGGACCACGACCTGCTGGCCATGGATCCCGAGACGCGGGCGCGCGAAGGCATCTTCATGGCGTTCCAGTATCCAGTCGAGATTCCAGGCGTGAACAACGCGTACTTCCTGAAGGCCGCGCTCAACGCCGTCCGGCGGCATCGCGGCGCCGAGGAGCTCGACGCGATGGAGTTCATGACGCTGGTGCGCGCCCGCATGAAAGCGCTCGAGATCGACGAGGCGCTTCTGAATCGCGGGGTCAACGACGGCTTCTCGGGCGGTGAGAAGAAGCGAAACGAGATCTTCCAGATGGCGGTGCTCGAGCCCACGCTCGCGATCCTGGACGAGACCGACTCGGGGCTCGACATCGACGCGCTGAAAATCGTCGCGCACGGCGTCAACGCGATGCGCAGCCCGGATCGCGCGACGCTCGTGGTGACGCACTATCAGCGCCTCCTGAACTACGTGGTGCCGGACGTCGTGCATGTGCTGACCGAGGGACGCATCGTCCGGTCGGGTGGGAAGGAGCTGGCGCTCGAGCTCGAGGAGAAGGGGTACGCAGGGGCGCGTGATGGCTGATGCACTCGGGCACTACCTTGCCGAAGCCGAACGCGCGACCGCCAGCCGCCGCGACCGCGACCCTCGCTGGATGACCGGCGCGCGACAGGACGCGCTGGCGCGTTTCCGCGGTCTCGGGTTTCCAACGACCCGCGACGAAGAGTGGCGGTTCACGAGCGTCTCGTCGATCGCCGAGACGCCTTTCACGCTGGCGGAGAGCGGCGCGTCGCTTGTCGAGTCAACTGATCTCGACCGGCTCCGCCTGCCGGCCGGCGCAGCGGCGACGCTCGTCTTCGTGAACGGCCGCCCTGTCGAGTCGGAGTCGGATCTGGGCCGGCTCCCCGCGCGCGTGCGCGTCGATAGCTTCGCTGGCGCAGTCGCCGAGGGCAGGGTTGACGTCGAGGCGCACCTGGCGCGAGTGGCGGCCATGGGTCCGCGTGCGTTCACCGAGTTGAACACCGCCTTTCTCGCCGACGGCGCCGTTGTCTGCGTACCCGACTCGTGTGTCGTCGACGGCCCAATCCACCTGCTCTTCGTGTCGACTGGCGGCGAGCGTCCGACGATGGCGCATCCGCGTGTGGTGGTGGTGATGGGCGCGAACAGTCAGGCATGCGTTGTCGAGAGCTACATCGGCGTGAACGCGGGCATCTCGCTTACCAACGCGGTGACCGAGGTCGTCGCGGGCGAGAACGCGAGGCTCGATCACTACAAGCTGCAGCGGGAGGGCCGCGACACCGCGCATGTGGGCGGAATGTACCTGCGGGCGGCGCGCAGCGCCTCCATTGCGTGCCATTCCATCGCGCTCGGTGGATCGCTCGTCCGCAACGACGTCCTGGCCGTGCTGGACGGCGAAGGCGCTGAATGCACGCTGAACGGGCTCTACCTGGGCGATCGACGGATGCTCGTCGACAACCACACGACGATCGATCACGCGAAGCCTCACTGCCACAGCCGCGAGGTGTACAACGGCATCCTTGCCGATCGAGCCCGCGCGGTGTTCAACGGCAAGATTGTCGTACGGCCGGACGCCCAGAAGACCGACGCCAAGCAGACGAACAAGGCGCTGCTCCTCTCGGATGAGGCGCAGATCAACACCAAGCCGCAGCTGGAGATTTTCGCCAACGACGTCAAATGCACGCACGGCGCCGCGATCGGCCAGATGGACGACGAGGCGGTCTTCTACCTTCGCGCACGGGGCCTCGGCGAGCGCGAGGCGAGGCGGCTGCTGATCCGGGCGTTCGCGGGCGACGTTCTGAACCGGTTGCCGCTGACGACGCTCGCCGGACATCTCGACACGGAGCTCATGAACCGGTTGCCAGGGAGTTACGCGTGAAGGCCGCGATGACGCCCACACGTCTTGATTGCAGGACCGTCCGCGAGGACTTCCCCACCCTGGCAACGCAGGTGCATGGCAGGCCGCTCGTCTATCTCGACAACGCTGCGACCACCCAGAAACCGCGGGCGGTGATCGATCGGGTGAGCCACTATTACGCGCACGAGAACGCCAACGTGCACCGGGGTGTCCACGAGCTGAGCGCGCGCGCGACCGACGCGTACGAGGCGGCACGGCGGACTGTCTGCCGGTTCCTGAAAGCGGCCGATCCTGCCGAGATTGTCTTCGTGCGCGGCACGACGGAAGCGATCAACCTGGTCGCGCAGACCTACGGCCGCACCCACGTCGCCGCCGGCGACGAGGTCGTGGTCACGGTCATGGAGCACCATTCCAACATCGTCCCGTGGCAGATGCTCTGTGACGAGAAGGGCGCGCGGCTGCGAGTCGTGCCGATGACGGATGCGGGCGAGCTCCGCGTTGACGAGTACGAGACGTTGTTGTCCGACCGGACGCGGATCGTCGCCGTCGGACACGTGTCCAACGCGCTCGGGACCATCAACCCGATTCAGCGGATCGCGCGCAGCGCCCACGCGCGCGGCATTCCGGTGATCGTCGACGGCGCCCAGGCGGTTGCGCACATGCCGGTCGATGTCGGGGCGCTCGACTGCGATTTCTACGCGTTCTCCGGGCACAAAGTGTTCGGCCCGACAGGTATCGGCGCGCTCTACGGCAGGGCGGCGCTGCTCGACGCCATGCCGCCGTATCAGGGCGGCGGCGACATGATCAGCTCGGTCAGCTTCGACCGTACGCTGTACAACGCGCTGCCGTACAAGTTCGAGGCCGGGACCCCGAACATCGCGGGCGCGGTCGGCCTGGCCACGGCCATCGAGTACGTCGAGTCGCTTGGGCTCGACCGCATCGGCGCGCACGAGCATGACGTCCTGGCCTACGGCACACGCCTGCTCATGGAGATTCCGGGTCTGCGCTTGACGGGCACGGCCGGGGAGAAGACCGGAATTCTAGCGTTCACGCTGGACGGCGTTCATCCTCACGACGTCGGGACGATTCTGGACCGCGAGGGCGTTGCGATCCGCACGGGACATCACTGCTGCCAGCCGCTGATGGATCGGCTGGGCGTCCCCGCAACCGCCCGCGCGTCGATCGCGGTCTATAACACGCGGGAAGAGATTGACGCCCTGGCGGACGCGCTAGCCAGGGTGCGGAAGGTCTTCGCATGAACTCGAGCCTTCAGGATCTGTATCAAGAAGTGATCCTCGATCACAACCGCCGGCCGAGGAACTTTCATGTGATCCACGACGGGCGGCACGCGGAAGGCTACAACCCGCTGTGCGGCGATCGCCTGACGGTCTACCTCCGTGTCGAGAACGGGCGTATTCAGGATGCCAGCTTCCAGGGCTCTGGCTGTGCGATCTCCAAGGCATCCGCCTCGCTCATGACCGACAGCGTGAAAGGGAGGACCGTCGAGGAGGCGGAGGCGCTCTTCGATCGTTTCCATCGGATGATCACGCGCGCGGCAGACGACCCGGTGGAAGACGATCTTGGCAAGCTCTCGGTCCTCGCGGGAGTCCGCGCGTTCCCGATGCGCGTCAAGTGCGCCACGCTCGCCTGGCACGCCATGCGGGCCGCGGCCGATGCGCGCGGCGAGGTGGTGTCGACCGAATGAAGCCGCTCCCAGTCGTAAACGGTGTGCCGGATCCGGCCCTGTCCGTCCCTTCTGAGCCTGCCCGGCCGCACACCGAAGGGATGATCCCCGATCAAGAGCGGACGGCAGCACTCCGCCCGCAGATCGTCGCCGCCTTGTCGGCGGTGTTCGATCCCGAGATTCCGGTCAATATCTACGAGCTCGGTCTCGTCTACGACATCATCGTCGATCGATCGGGCGTGGTTGGCGTTCGGATGACGCTCACCGCCCCGGCCTGTCCCGCCGCCCAGGTTCTGCCGCGCGAGGTCGAGCGCCGGCTCGCCGGGATTCCCGGCGTCTCCGAAGTCAAGGTCGACATCGTCTGGGATCCGCCGTGGACGCGCGATCGCATGTCGGATGCCGCCAGGCTTCAGCTCGGCATGTTCTAATCCGCAAGGCAGCGTCTGACGCGAGCCTCGCGGATGCGCTCATGACTGTCGACGCTCAAAGACCCTTCCGGAACCGCCAGCATGCCGGCCGCGTGCTCGCCGCTCGACTGCGAGCCTACGCGGGCCGATCGGACGTCATGGTGCTGGCGCTTCCGCGGGGCGGTGTTCCGGTTGGCTTCGAGATCGCGAGCGAGCTCAGGGCGCCGCTCGACGTCTTTGTCGTCCGCAAGCTGGGCGTGCCCGGACACGAAGAGCTGGCGATGGGCGCCATCGCCAGCGGAGGAGTCCGCGTGCTGAACGACGATGTCGTACGGGCCATGAATGTGCCGGGCCGTACGATCGAGCGCGTCACCGAGGTCGAGGACCGGGAGCGGTTGAGGCGCGAAGAGCTGTATCGCGGTGCCCGTCGTTTTCCGGAGCTCAGAAACAAGGTCGTCATCCTGGTGGACGACGGCCTCGCGACAGGGTCGAGCATGCGAGCGGCTGCGTACGCACTTCGCCCTCACCAGCCGGGTCGCGTCGTCGTCGCGGTGCCAACGGCGGCCGCCGAGACACGGGACAGGCTCGCGTTGGAAGTTGACGAGCTCATTTGTGCGATCACCCCCGAGCCCTTCTACGCCGTTGGCCGGTGGTACGAGGAGTTCGCGCAGACCACCGATCAGGAAGTGCGTGATCTGCTTGCGCGCGGCCTGCCAGGCGTGGCGACCCCTGAGAGGTAAGGCCGGAGGAGCGTCTCAGAGCCCCGACTGCCGGCGCGCGAGCCACCGGCGGATCTCGGCCGCCGGCGCCGGCTCGGCGATGAATCGACCCTGTGCCGCGTCGCACCCGAGCGCGGCCAACCGATCGCGCGCCTCCGGCGTTTCAACGCCTTCGGCGACGACTTCCAGGCCGAGGTCGTGCGCGAGATCGATGGTCGATCGCACGATGGCGTCGTCGTGGGCCAGGCCTGTCACGAACGACCGGTCTATTTTCAGCAGGTCCACCGGGAGCCGGCGCAGGTAGCTGAGAGATGAATACCCGGCGCCGAAGTCGTCGAGCGCGAGGCGGACCCCCATGCCGCGCAGGCGCGACAGCGAGCTGATCGCGCGGGACGCATCGGACAACAGCACGTTCTCGGTGATCTCCAGCACGAGCGCACCCGGCGGCACGCGATGCGCCTGCAACACGGCGGCGACGCGATCGGGGAAGTCCGACTCGCGCAAGCTCCTGGGGGAGAGATTTACTGCGACTGGAATCGGCGGCGGCGCCGGCGACGGTCGGGCCCAGTCCGCCAGGGCCTGTTCGAGCAGAAGTATGGTGAGGGGATCGATGAGCGATATCTGCTCGGCGAACGGCACGAACTCGGCGGGAAGCATCGGGCCCCGCGCCGGGTGCTCCCACCGTGCGAGCCCCTCGAGATACACGGCGGCGCCGGACTGCAGGTGGACCACCGGCTGGTAGTGGAGGGAGAACTCGCGACGCGCGATCCCGTCGATGATCTCCGTCATGAGCCCGAGGCGCTGGTGCGCGGGGCGGTCGCGATCCTCGGCGTAGACGGCATAGCCGAATCCGCCGGCCTTGGCGACGTACATCGCCACGTCGGCTTTCTGCAGCAGGAGATCCGCTTTCACGCCGTCGTGTGGACACGAGGCGATGCCAAGGCTTCCGCCGATGACGAAGGCGTGGCCGTCCAGCGTCAGGGGCTCTCGAAGCTCGGCAAGAAGCTTTCGAGCGACGAGCGTTGCGCCCTCGCTATCGGTCCGCGGCAGCAGGATCGCAAACTCGTCGCCGCCCAGACGGGCGACCGTATCGATGTCGCGCAGGTGCGCCCGCAGACGGCCCGCGATCTCCTGCAGGACGCGGTCGCCGGCCTGATGCCCCAGCGAATCGTTGATCGCCTTGAAGGCGTCGAGATCGAGCACGATCAACGCGAGCGGGTCGCCGGCGCGATGCGCGTTGAGCAAGCCCTGTTGGAGCCGATCCTGCAGCAGCAGGCGATTTGGCAAGTCGGTCAGCGGATCGTGATAGGCGAGATACGCGAGCCTCGCTTCCGCCTGCCTGCGAGATACGCGGCCGGCGGCTTCCCGGAGCTCGCGCTCGACAGCCGGCACCAGCCGCTTGAGATTGCCCTTCATGATGTAGTCGTGCGCGCCGGTCTTCATGGCGTCGACGGCGGCGTCCTCGCCGATCGTGCCCGATACAAAAATGAACGGCATTTCGCTGTTGTGCTGCCGCAGAAGCGTGAGCGCAGCGGTTCCGCTGAAGCGGGGCATCGTGAAATCGGCGACCGCGATATCCCACGCTCCGTCGGCCAGCGCCGCGATGAGGGTCTCTGGCGTGTCGACGCGTCTGGACATCACCGCGTAGCCGGCACGCGACAGCTCGCGCTCGACGAGCGCAGCATCATCCTCGGAGTCTTCGATCAGGAGCAGTCGTAGTCGCGTCATAAGCAGGGAACGAGGCCACGCGGTGAAGCCCGCCGCGTCGGGATTTCCAACACGCGGCTGCAATTGTGTGCAGATTGTGTCCGCAATCCTGACGCTTCGGCCGCGCGCACAGTGGAACTGCACGATCCCTGCCGAGGTGGGAGCGTCTGTCAGGTCAGGATGCCGGAGAAATCCGATAATCTTGGTCGTCTGGAGCCATGAGTGGCGAGCCCGCTCCCGACGATTTCCGATTGCTCTTCGAGTCGGCGCCGGGCCTGTACCTCGTGCTGACGCCGGACCTCACGATCGTCGCGGTCAGCGACGCGTATCTCGCCGCGACGATGACGGAGCGTGACGCGATCATCGGGCGGCACCTGTTCGACGTGTTCCCCGACAATCCTGACGATACCGAAGCGACCGGCGTCCACAATCTGCGCGCGTCGCTCGAGCGCGTACGGCGCCACCTGACGGCCGATGCGATGGCGGTTCAGAAGTACGACATCCGCCGGCCCGCCTCCGAAGGCGGCGGCTTCGAGGAGCGATTCTGGAGCCCGGTCAATTCGCCCGTATTCCGACGGTCGGGCGAGCTGGCGTACATCATCCACCGCGTGGAAGATGTGACCGAATACGTCCGCCTCAGGGAGCGGGCGACGGACGTGGGGGAAGTGGATGCGCTTCGCGCCCGCGCCGAGCGCATGGAGAGCGACATTTTCATCCGCTCGCGGCAGCTCGCCGACGTGAACCGCAGGCTGGCCGCAGCGAACGCGGAGCTCGAAGCGTTCAGCTACTCGGTCTCGCACGATCTCCGCGCTCCGTTGCGCAGCATTGACGGGTTCAGTCAGGCGCTGATCGAAGACGCAGCCGACATGCTTCCCGAAAACGCCCGGCGGCATCTCGATCGCATACGGGCGGCGACGCGGCGGATGGCACACCTGATCGACGACATCCTCACGCTTTCGCGCGTCGCTCGGGCGCACATGAAGAGAGAGGCGGTCGATGTGACCGACCTCGCCGGGCGGATTATCGGGGACCTGCGGCGGGACGACCCGGCCCGTCTCGTGACCGTGACGATCCCGCCGGGCATGACCGTCGTCGCCGACGCGCGGCTGCTGCGGATTGCGCTCGAGAACCTTCTGGACAACGCGTGGAAGTTCACCAGCCGCTGCGAGCGGGCGCATATCGAAATCGGCCCGATGACGTCGGCCGATGGGCAGCGCGGATTCTATGTACGCGATGACGGCGCGGGCTTCGACCCTGCCTACAGCGAGAAGCTGTTCGGTCCGTTTCAGCGCCTGCACGGCGAGGCGGAGTACCCAGGTACGGGCATCGGGCTGGCGACGGTGCAGCGAATCGTGCACCGCCATGGCGGCCGGATCTGGGCGGAGGGCGCCCCCGGCGTGGGCGCGTGCTTCTCGTTCACGCTGGCGTGAGCTGGGGCCGTTACAAGACTGTCGGCCGGGCTCGGTTCTTGTAACGGCAGCCACGCGAAACCGTCAGTCGCGCACCGGCCAGCGTGGAAAACGCGCCGGGCGCAGCCCTTGCACCGGCGAGTGGTCTTCACGCGAAGCCGAGGAGTTTGCTGATGCGTCAAGCAGGGAAGATTCTGGTCGTGGACGACTACGAAGCCAACCTGCGCGGGCTCGGCCAGCTGCTCCGGCGGGCGAACTATTCGGTCAGCTCGGCCACCAACGGACGCGATGCGCTGGATCTCGTCAGGCGCGAGCGCCCCGATCTCGTGCTCCTCGACGTGCTCATGCCTGGCCTCTCGGGCGTCGACGTCTGCCGCGAGCTGAAGCGCTCGGCCGACACATGCCTGACGCCGGTCGTTCTCATCAGCGGCGCGCAGGAGCGGGCAACGATTCTGGCGGGCCTCGACGCGGGCGCCGACGATTTCCTGAACAAGCCGATCGATCCTGAGGAGCTGTACACGCGCGTCCGCTCTCTCATGCGCTTGAAGCGCGTGACTGACGATCTGGAGTCAGCCGAAGCGCTGTTCCTGACGCTCGGCCGCGTCATCGAGGCGCGCGATCCCAGCACCGAAGGCCACTGCGAGCGTCTCGCCGACTACGCCACGGCGCTTGGCCGCCGCCTCGAGCTGCCCCAGGCCGACGTTGACGCGCTGTACCGCGGCGCGTTCCTGCATGACATCGGCAAGATCGCGATTCCCGACCGCATCCTGCTGAAAAAAGGGCGGTTGACGAAGAAGGAATACGCTTCCATGAAGCAGCACGCCGCTATCGGGGACGAGCTGTGCGCCACGGTCCGATCCCTCGATCAGGTCCGGCCGATCGTGCGACATCACCACGAGCGCATCGATGGTCGCGGGTACCCCGACGGCCTCCGAGGCGACGCCATCCCGCTCCTTGCCCAGATCGTCAGCGTGGTGGACATCTTCGACGCTTTGACGACCGATCGGCCCTACCGCCAGGCTCTGCAGATGCCGACGGCGTATCAGATGCTGCGCGACGAAGCACGCGGCGGCTGGTGTCAGCCCAGCCTCATCGAGTGTTTCATCGACCTCCACCGCGGGCGCGAGGCCGACGTCGCCCGCACTCGCGTGGCGGTCTGACTCCGCCAGGCCACTACCCGCGCAAGGCCAGCGTCGCGCCGACCTGTCCAAGCAGCTCCCGCGCGCCGTCGAACGTCAACTGCCCGGCGGCCCGCTCCAACGGATACCAGCGTTTCATGCGCCCCTCGGGCGACTCTGCTTCGGCGGTGGCGAGAATCAGGAAGTACTGCACCCGAACCGGTTCCAGGCCGGACTGAAACTCCAGCGGCGCCCCGACCGGTCCCACGATCTCGCCGTCGACGCCCGCCTCCTCCTGCGTCTCCCGCAGGGCGGCAGCGTCGGCGGTCTCTCCGGGCTCGATGTGGCCCTTCGGGAAAATCCAGACGCCCGGGTCCTTCTTCGCGCGCACCAGCAGGACCGACCATCGTTCGCCGTCCTTGCGCACCGCTATTCCGCCAGCCTGCTCGATTCGCCTCATAAGCGGGCTGAAGACTCTGAAGCGGGCTGAGTCTTCAGCCCCATTCGAGTCATCAGGACCCCGAGCGCGTCCGAGCTACTTGACCTTCTCGGGTAGCGCGAACACGTACAGCGCGTTGCCCGTCTGCGGCTGGCGCAGCTCGGGGATGATCGTGCGCGGGACGACGCGCGGGCTGCCACCGCTCGAGGCGCCGGTGGTAACCGCCACGTACTCCCTGCCGCCGACGCTGAAGACCGCGGGATAGCCCTGGACGGTCGTGCCGAGCCGCGCCTGCCACAACGTCTCGCCCGTGCGGACGTCGAACGCCCTGAACGTCCGATCGAGATCGCCGACGAACCCGACGCCGCCCGCAGTCGTGACCACCGAGGTCAGGAACGACGCGCGCTGCTCGCGGCTCCAGACTTCCTTCATCGTCCTGACGTCGTAGGCCGCGAGCTTGCCGACGTTCCCGTCGCTGCCCGGCATCTCGAAGAAGCGGCGATCGGCGCCCGTGCCGCCCGATCCGTTCGTGAACTCGATCTTCCTGCCGGACATCTCCATGCACGACTGGCTCAGCGGGATGACCAGCAGGCCGGTGGCCGGGTGATAGCTCATGGCCTGCCAGTTGTGGCCGCCTTCGGTGCTCGGGCACGCCTGTACCCACTTGCCGGTCTCCTGCTCGATGATATCGGCGCGATAGGTCGGCGTTCCGGTCTTCGGGTCGATCGAGTCGAACACGTTCTGGAAGATCGTCTCTTTGTAGCCCAGGAATCTGCCGTCGCGGCGATCGAGCTTCCAGAGGATGCCCGGCTTGCCGATGGTGAATACGAGCTTCTGGTCGCCGACGTCCACCAGGACGCGCTCGAAGACCTCGTCGAGGTCGAGCGACTCGCCGGGCGCGTGCTGATAGTGCCACGCGAGCGATCCGTCCTTCGGCCGAAGCGCAAGCGTCGAGCTCGTGTAGAGCGCGCTGTCGAACGCCGTCGTCCCGCGGCTCGCGCGCATCCAAGGCTTGGCCTGCGCCGTTCCCCAGTACGTCAAGTCAAGATCCGGGTCGTAGCTGCCGGCAATCCACGTCTCGCCGCCCACGCGCAGGTTGTCAGCGAGCTTGCCCCAGGTGTTCGCGCCCGCCTGCCCGGTCCGCGCGATGGTGTTGAACTTCCAGAGCTGCTTCCCGGTCCCGGCGTCGTATCCACTGATCCAGCAGCCATCGTTGCCGTACCGGTCACAGCCGACCAGGCCGTTGACCACGACGCCCTTCATCACCATCGGGCCGGCGGTGTTCGCGTATCCCTTCGCGCGATCGGCGATAGGGACGTCCCAGACCGTCTTGCCGGTGCGCGCATCGAGCGCGACGAGCCGGGCATCGGTCGTCGCGACGAACACCTTGTCCTGGTAGATCGCCATGTTGCGCATCGCCGCCAGTCCCACCTGAGCATTCGGGCCGACGTGGTTCTCCCAGATGAGGTCACCCGTCCGCGCGTCGAGCGCCTGGACGATGTTCGTCGTGTTCGTGAGGTAGAGGACACCGTTGTGGATGACTGGGCTGGCCTCGTTGCCCTGGCCTTCGTTCATCGGCCACACCCAGGCGAGCTGCAGCTCCTTCGCGTTGTCACGGGTGATCTGCGTCAACGGGCTGTTGCTCCACGCCTGGTAGTTCCGGCGCGCCATCAGCCAGTCGCCGGGATCCTGGTTGCGCATCATCTCGTCTGACACCGGGACAAAGTTCTTGATCTCGCCGCTGACCGTGACGCCGAGCGGGCCTGCTGCGGCGGCACCGCGCCCTCCCGGCCCGGCGGCGGGCGGCGCGCCCTGCCGCTGTCCGGCGCGGCCGGCTGGTGCGGCCGGCGCGCCAGCGGCGCCTGGCGGGAGCGTGGCCCCTGGCGCCGTAGTGACGGCGCCGATCGGCTGCGCGGTCGAGTCGGTGATCGGCGCGGCACCGGGCGGCGCGCCGTTGGCCTGCAGCACGTACGCGGTCACCGCCAGGTACTGGTCCGCGCCGAGATTGGCGCCGGTTGGCGGCATCGTGCTCTGGATGTACTCGAAGAGGTCGCGCGTCGAGCGCGCGCGCCAGGTGTTCATGAAGTTGTTGCCGGCCAACTGCGGCGCTTCGTTCCGGCCGGCCATGTCGGGGAGATGACAGCTGGCGCAATTGGCCGCGTATACCTGGCGCCCTGCGGCCGCCTGCTCCACTGTATAGACACCTGCTGGCTGCTGACGCGCGGCCAGCGTCGCGCCGAGAATCATCGTTGCGGCGAGCGCCGCCGATTTCGCTGCCTGGTTCATGGTTCTCCGCCCGCGCGCTATCGTTTGGCTATCGTTTGGCTATCGCTTCTCGAGGAGCCAGCCCCACAGGTTGCCGTCCGGCGCCTTTTCACTGTGAAGCTGCACGTAGAGCCGGCCGCTCTGCAGATCGGCCGCCTGCTGTGGTGTGACGTCGAACGTCCCGGCGATCGATCCGCTGGTCTCGTGGGAAACGGTCAGGTCGAAGAGCTCGGGGCCCCGCACACCGCGCGCCGGACTCCGGTGAAGCTTTGCGATGGTGGCGGGAGATCTGAGATGCTCGAAGGTTCCGCTGACGGTCAACTTCGAGCCGACCAGCAACGCTGTGACCGAGCCGGCACCGGCGACCGTGGACTGCATCGTGACGTCGATCGGCACCGGCGACAACCGCGCCTTGAAGGTGCGCCCGCCCTGAGCGGCCGGCACGGCGCACAACAAGGTGACGCACAGGAGGGCTCGCATGGCGGCAATAATATGCCGAGTCGACCCCGAATTTAGCCTCGAAAGCGGACTGTCAGCTTCGTGGCGCGCGGAGTCGAGGCAGCTCGGTCCGGGGCGAATGGAGCTCGTACAGGCTTCCATCCTGGTCGAACGTATAGCGTGCTACGGCGTCGGTCACATGGTTGCCGAACAGGTCAACTGCCCCGTCGGAACTGTCGGCCCCTTCAGCTGCGGCGGCATTGTCGTTCCGGGTGTCCCTGTCGACGCCGGCCGGCGGCGTGAGAAGTGGGGAGCCAGACGGCGCGTTGGGTGAGGAATCGGCTATCGTGTGTGGTGTAAGAAATGCGCCTGCGATCATGAATGGCATCATCGCTGCCACTCCGAAGCCTAGCGCTTTCCTGAAACCGGGCGCTTTGCTCAAGAAAAGCCTCCTCGTCCCGGAGGTGCAACGGGAGTGCCACGGGAACTGCATTTGCAGGGCTAGAAAGTCGTGATCGAGAAGCTTCGCCTGCGCATGGCCGAGATGGCACGGGCGTGGCGTGGGGTTCGCACCCGCAGCCCGCGTCTGGCCGCAGGTGTCGGCGGCGCCGTCGCCCTCGTCGTACTCGTTGTTGTCGGGTCGGGAGCCGTCTACCTGATCGGCCTCTCCCGCGGCCTGCCTGACGCTGCCGCGATGTCCAGGATCGGGGAAATGGACCAGGCGACGGCCGTCCTGGACGCGTCTGACCAGCTCGCGTTCACCGTTTACAAGGAACAGCGGATCGATGTTCCGCTGAGCGGCGTTTCCCCGCTGCTGATCAAGGCGATCCTTGCGACCGAGGATCAACGCTTCTACGAGCACCACGGTTTCGACGTACGGCGCATACTCTCAGCCGCGCTCGCCAACGTCCGCCACCGCCGCGTTGCACAGGGTGCGTCCACCATCACGCAGCAGTTGGCGCGCCAGAGCTTTCTGACTCCTGACAAGACGGTTCGCCGGAAGCTTCAGGAGCTCATTCTGGCCGCGCGCCTCGAGCGTCAGTATTCCAAGCCGCGCATCCTCGAGCTCTATCTCAACAAAGTCTATTTCGGCGACGGCCTGTACGGCGTCGAGGCGGCGTCGCGCGGGTTCTTCGGCAAGCACGCGTCCGAGCTGAACGTGCAGGAGGCCGCGACGCTTGCGGGGCTCGTGAAGTCGCCGTCCAGCTATGCTCCAACGGTCAGTCTCGAGCGCGCGACGGCGCGGCGCAACGTGGTGCTGCAGGCAATGCTGGACACCGGCGCGATCGCCAGGCCCGAATGGCAGGCAGCCCGGGCGTCGAAGATCGTGGTCCACGATGGACTGCGCGCCGGGGAGCCACACGGTCAGTACTTCAAAGAGCAAGTACGGCGCGAGCTCGTGGATCGCTTCGGCTGGCAACGCGTCTATCAGGGCGGCCTCCGCGTCTACTCGACAATCGACATGAAAATGCAGGCGGCCGCCGAGTCCGCGGTCGCCGACTCGCTGAAGATCATCGACGAGCGGCGGCAGGCGCTCGCCGCGCGGCGGGCGACGGCGAAGGCGCAGCCGGTGCCGGCCCTCTCGGACCTCGACACCCTGCAGGCGGCACTGATCGCTCTGGATCCGGAGACCGGACACGTCCGCGCGATGGTCGGCGGGCGCGACTTCAACGAAAGCAACTTCAACCGCGCCGTGCAGGCGCGGCGTCAGCCGGGCTCCGCCTTCAAACCGTTCGTGTACGCGACCGCGATCGAAGCGGGGTATACGCCCGCCACGATGATCGACCACCTCGACGAGCCGATCGATACGCTTCAAGGCGCCTGGACGCCGGAAGACGAACATTCGACCGCGACGTCAATGAGCCTTCGCACCGGGCTTCGGACGTCGAGCAACCGCGCGGCGGTCCGACTCCTGCAGGAGGTCGGCATCCCGGAGACGGTGAAGAGCGCCAAGCAGATGGGGGTCGGGGACGTGCCGAGCGTGCCGTCGCTGGCGCTCGGGTCGGGCGAGGTGACGCTCCAGTCGATGGCCACGGCGTACGCCGCGTTCGCCAACCACGGGCTGGTGCCGCACGCGCTGCTGATCCGCCGCGTCGAGGACCGCGACGGCCGCGTGCTGTTCGAAGAGCGGGATTCGTCCTCCCGCGCCATCAGCGACACCACGGCGTTCCTGATGACCACGATGCTCGCCGACGTCGTCAACGCGGGCACGGGCAATCGCGCACGGCAGATGGGGTTCACGCTGCCGGCGGCCGGCAAGACCGGTACCACGAACGACTTCAATGACGCGTGGTTCGTTGGCTACACGCCGAGCCTGGTCGCTGGCGTCTGGGTTGGATTCGATCAGCCGCACACGATTCTGCCCAACGGATTCGCCGCAGACCTCGCCGTGCCGATGTGGACACGGTTCATGAAGGTCGCCACGATCGGCGACAAGCCCGACTGGCTCGCTCCGCCACAGGGGATCACCACGGCGTCGGTCTGCCGCCTCTCGGGCAAGCTCGCGACAATTGGCTGCCAGGACGCCGAGGTCGTGAGCGACGACGGACGCCGCGAGCGGCGGTCGATGGTGTACACGGAGTACTTCGCGCGCGGCACCGCGCCGCAGAGCTACTGCGATCTCCACCCGACGCGCGGCCTCATGACGAAGCTCGCCGGGATCTTCACTGCGCCCGAGAGGCCTGCGACGCGCATCGAGACCGTCAGCCCGCCTCCCGCACCGGACGTGGCACCCGGCGCCCCGCCCGAGCCTTTCGACGCGGCGCCGGCGCCGGCGAAAAAGAAGCGTGGTTTCTGGGCGAAAGTGTTCGGCATCGGCAAGGACGACGATAGAAAGCAGAACGACCCGCAGAAGAAAAGAGGCGGTAAATAGCGTGATACGATCCGTGACGTCGTGCCGTTTCGGGACATCATTCAACACCGAGCCCCGGGCGCCGGGGGCGGCCACCGCCGCATCATCGAGCTGTTGTCGCGCTCGGTCGCGCGCGACACGCTGCCGCCGAGCCTGATTTTCGCGGGACCGTCGGCCGCGGGCACGCGCGCCACCGCCATCGCGCTTGCGCAAGCGCTCAATTGCGCGAACCCGGTATCCAATTCCAGCGGGCAGGCGGCGTCTGGCGCGGCGGACAGTCGAGACGCCTGCGGCGAGTGCCCTTCGTGCCTGCGCATCGCCCGAGGCGTTCACCCCGACATCCTCCTCGTCGAGCCCGGCGACAACGGCACGATCCGCATCGAGCAGGTGCGCGAGCTCGTCGACCGTGCCGCCTATCGGCCGTTCGAGGGCAGGCGTCGCGTCGTCATCGTGGACGACGCGGATTTGCTCGTGCCGGCGGCACAGAACGCGCTGCTCAAGACGCTCGAAGAGCCTCCAGCGTCATCGGTTTTCATCCTCGCGACGTCACGCCCCGACATGCTGCTGGCAACCGTGCGCTCGCGCTGCGTCCGATTGACGTTTGCCGCGAGCGCCGAGCCCGAGGTCGACGCCGACGCGCGGCGGATCGCCGAGCGCGTGCTCCACCAGGCGGCGGCCGGCCCGGACACGAAGCGGCTGGAAGGGGCGAAGGACCTGCTGACCGGCACCGGCGCGGGTGGTGCGGCCGATCGCGAGCAGGTCGCCGCTCACCTGCAGGCGATGGCGTCGCTGCTGCGCGACATCGCTGCGATTGGTGCGCGCGCGGGCGACGCCGCGCTCGTCAATCGTGACGCGAAGCCGTCGCTCGATCGTCTGGCGCCTGCCTATCCGGGCGACCGCGCGGTGAAAGCCTTTGACGCCGTGGACCGCGCGCTCGAGGCGCTCGAGCGAAACGCCGGCGTCAAGGTCGTGGCGGATTGGCTGGTGCTACATCTATGAACGTGCCGCCGGCCAGGCCGCTCGTCGCAGTGAAACTGAGCCTGGTCGGCCGCGCGCAGACCTACCTGGCGGACGGGTGCGGCACCACGCCGGGTGCCGGCGACCGTGTGGTCGTTCAGACCGAGGTCGGTCCGGCGGTCGGCACCGTCGTCAGGCGCATTCCGCAGCTCGACGACAAACGCCGGCCAGCCGCCGATTCCCCGCAACGGGTCGTCCGCATCGCCACGCACGACGACGTGGTGACGAGGCTGAAGCAGCAGCACCGCGAACAGGAAGCGTATCGCATCGCGCTGCTCATGATCCGGGAGCGAGGTCTCGGCATGAAGCTCGCGCGGGTCGAGCAGGCGTTCGACGGGACCAAGCTGGTGTTCTACTTTACCGCCGACGGGCGGGTCGACTTCCGAGAGCTCGTCCGGGAGCTCGCTGCCGAGTTCCGGACGCGCATCGAGATGCGGCAAATCGGCGTCCGCGATGAGGCCAAGCTCATCGGCGGCTACGGCACCTGCGGGCGACCACTCTGCTGCACGACCTTCCTGCAAACCTTCGAGCCCGTCTCGATCAAGATGGCCAAGCAGCAGGATCTCAGCCTGAATCCGTCGAAGCTGTCCGGCTTGTGCGGCCGCTTGAAGTGCTGTCTGCGTTACGAGCTGCCCAACGCAAAAGGCGTGCAGCACGGCGGCTGCGGAAGCGAAGGGGGCTGCGACAACCCAAGCGGCTGCGGCGCGGGCGGCTGCGGGGCGGGCGGCTGCGGGGCGGGTGCTGGCGGGGCGGGCGGCTGCGGGTCATGCGGCTCCCACGCGTAGCGATTACCACGGGGGATCCCGCCGGCATCGGCCCCGAAATCGCAGCGCGCGCGGCCGCGGACGCGCGAGTGCGGGCTGTCTGCGAGCCGGTCGTCTACAGGCCGCTGACGGGCGCCACGTTCACGCCGGGTCGTCTCTGCGCCGAAGCCGGGCGCGCGGCCTACGAGATCATTCTCCGCGCCGTCGAGGCAGCCCGGGCCGGCGACGTCGACGCGATCGCGACCGCTCCGGTCAACAAGGAGGCGTTTCGCCTCGCCGGTCTGCCCTGGAGCGGGCACACCGACCTGCTCGCGCACCTGACGCAGACGCCCGACGTTGCGATGATGTTCTATTCCGACGCCTTGCGGGTCGTGCTCGCGACGGTGCACGTGGCGCTCGCGGATGTGCCGCGGCTGCTGAGCGCGTCGTTGATGGAAACGACGATCGCGCTGACCGCGCGCGAGCTGCCGCGCTTCGGCTTCGAGCGGCCGCGGATCGCGGTCGCCGGGCTCAATCCGCACGCCGGCGAGCACGGACTGTTCGGGACCGAGGAGGCCGTGTCGATTGCTCCGGCGGTCGCAGCGTGCCGGGCGCGGGGAGTGGACGTCTCGGGGCCGTACCCGGGCGACACGGTCTTTGTTCGCGCGCGCCGCGGCGAGTTCGACGTCGTCGTGGCGTGCTATCACGATCAGGGGCTCATTCCAGTGAAATTGGTTGCGTTCGGCCAGGCCGTCAACGTCACGATCGGGCTGCCGATCATCCGAACGTCGGTTGACCATGGCACCGCGTTCGACATTGCCGGGAAGGGCGTCGCGGATCCCGAGAGCATGGTCGCGGCGGTACTGCTGGCGGCGCAGCTGGCGGCCGGCAGCCCGTCCGATGGGTCGCGCCGGAGCGGGCGACTCTCATGACGGACAAGACAGACCGCGAGAAGGCCCAGACCAGCATCGCCGAGAACCGCAAGGCGTTCCACGACTACCACCTCATGGAGACCTTCGAAGCGGGGATCGCGCTGCTGGGCACCGAGGTCAAGGCGATTCGCGAGGGGCGCGTGAACCTGCGCGACAGCTTCGCGCGCGTGGAAGACGGCGAGGTATTCCTCTACAACGTCAACATCAGCCCGTACAGTCATCGGGGCTACGCGGAGCACGAGCCGCTGCGGCGGCGCAAGCTGCTGCTGCACCGCGAGGAGATTCGCAAACTGATCGGCAAGACCGTCGAGAAGGGCATGACGCTCGTCCCCGTCCGGCTGTACTACAAGAACGGCCGCGTCAAGGTGGCCGTGAGCCTGGCGAAGGGCAAGAAGGACTACGACAAGCGCGAAACGATCAAGCGGCGCGACGCGGATCGTGAAACGCGGGCGGCCGTCAAGGCCCGCAGGTAGAATACCGAGGCGATCGCGAGACCGTCATCATGAAGGTCCCTCTGCTCGACTTACAGGCACAGTACCGTCCTCTGCGGGGCGATATTCTCGCGGCGATCGCTCGCGTGGCCGACGCCCAGCGCTTCATCATGGGCCCGGAGATCGACGCGCTCGAGGCGGAGCTTGGCGCGCAGCTCGGCGTCGAGCACGCCGTCTCGGTGTCCTCGGGGACCGATGCAGTGCTGCTGGCGTTGATGGCGCTGGACGTGAAGGCCGGCGACGAGGTCGTCCTGCCGACCTACTCATTCTTCGCGACGGCCGGCGCCGTCGTCCGTCTCGGGGCGCGGCCGGTGCTGGTCGACATCGATCCGATCACGTACAACATCGATCCCGAGGCGGCGGCGCGGGCCATCACCCCCCGCACGCGGGCCGTGATGCCGGTGCACCTCTTCGGACTCAGCGCCGATCTCGATCCACTGATGGCGGCGGCCGGCGCGGCGGGCGTCCCGGTCATGGAGGACGCCGCGCAGGCGATTGGTGCGACCTACAAGTCCCGGCCGGTTGGCGGCATCGGAGCGATTGGCACCTTCTCCTTTTTTCCCAGTAAGAACCTCGGCGCGTTCGGCGACGCGGGCCTGGTCACGACGAACGACGCGGCGCTGGCGAAGCGGGCCCGGCTGTTTCGCAACCACGGCATGGAGCCGAAGTACATCCATCACGTGGTGGGCGGCAACTTCCGCATGGACGCGCTGCAGGCGGCCATCCTTCGCGTGAAGGCGCCGCACCTCGCGGCATGGACCGATGCCCGGCGCGCCAACGCGGCGAGCTACCGCGCGCTGTTCCAGGCGGCGGGGCTCGACGGGGCTATCGGTCTGCCGTCAGAGCCGCCGGATCGCCGTCACATCTTCAACCAGTTCGTGATCCGTACATCAGGGCGCGACGCGCTGAAGCGCCATCTCGACGAGCGGGGCATCGGCAACGAGATCTACTATCCGGTGCCGTTCCATCTGCAGCCCTGCTTTGCCGACCTCGGGCATCGCCGCGGAGATTTTCCGCACGCTGAGCGAGCAGCAGAGGAGACGCTTGCGATTCCCATCTACGGCGAGCTGACCGCCGGCCAGCAGGAAGAGGTCGTGTCGGCCATCGCGGAGTTCGCGCACGCGAGGCTCGGGGCCGCGCGATGATCCGAGGCGGCCATGAGACCGCGTCGCCGGGGCGGACGGGGCCGAATGGCGGCGGCATCACCACGCCGGGCATCACCACGCAGATAGTGATCGGCCTCGTGCTGGGGGTCATCGCCGGGTCTCTGTGGCCCGCCTTCGGCGTCGGCGTCAAGCCGCTGGCCGACGCCTTCCTGCGGATGATCAAGATGATCATCGCGCCGCTTGTCTTCTCGACGCTGGTGGCCGGCATCGCCGGGACCGGCGACCTCAAGGCCATGGGCCGCATCGGCCTGAAGGCGATCGTTTACTTCGAGATCGCGACGACGATGGCGCTGGTCCTGGGGCTGGTGCTGGTCAACGTCTTCCAGCCCGGCGCGGGGCTGAGCCTGCCGGCCGGCGCCGACTCCAGCGCCGCGGCCGGGCTCGTCCAGGGTCAGCAGCACGGATGGGACATCTTCCTTCATTTGTTTCCGACGTCGGTCGTCGATGCGATGGCGCGCGGCGACATCCTGCAGGTGGTCGTCTTCTCGACCTTCTTCGGCGTGGCGGTCGCGGCCATCGGCCCGAAAGGGCAGCCGGTGCTCGATGTTCTCGAGAGCACCGCACAGGTCATGTTCCGCTTCACGGGCTACGTGATGAGGTTCGCGCCCGTCGGTGTCTTCGCGGCGATGGCCTCCACCGTCGGCAGCAAGGGTCTGGGCGTCCTCTTCACGCTCGGTAAGCTCGTTGGCCTCATGTACCTCGGGCTCGCCGTGTTCGGGCTCATCGTGCTCGGCGCTGTGTCCTACATCATCCGCGTACCGTTCGTGGCGTTCGCGCGCGCGATTCGCGAGCCGTTTCTGATTGCCTTCACGACCGCGAGCTCTGAGGCGGCGCTGCCCAAGGCGATGGAGGTGATGGAGCGCTTCGGCGTGCCGAAGAACATCGTCGCGTTCGTGCTGCCCACGGGGTACAGCTTCAACCTCGACGGCAGCACGCTCTATCTCTCACTCGCCAGCGTCTTCGTTGCGCAGATTGCTGGCGTGCACATGAGCATCGGCCAGCAACTCGTCATGATGCTGACGCTGATGCTCACCAGCAAAGGCGTTGCGGGCGTTCCGCGCGCGTCGCTCGTGGTGCTGGCCGCGACGCTGTCGCAGTTCGGGCTGCCGCTCGAGGGCGCCGCGATCCTGCTCGGCATCGATCAGATCATGGATATGGGCAGGACGGCGGTGAACGTAATGGGCAACTGCATCGCGACTGCGGTGGTCGCGCGCTGGGAGGGAGTACTGAACGACGAGCAGATGCGCGCTTTCGCCGCGACACGGGAGGACCGGTCTCCGTCAGAAATGTACGGGAGACCTGTCCCCCGCGCCTGACCGTGCGGATTGCCGTCGTCGGCGCGCGCGGACAACTCGGGGCGGCCATCGTCCAGGAGTGCGCCGGCCACGACGTCGTTGGACTGACCCGGCAGCAGCTCGACATCACCAACGATCACGCCGTGGCGGACGCGATCGCGCGCGTCGCGCCCGACGCCGTCGTGAATTGCGCGGCGTACAACCACGTGGATGCCGCGGAAGACCACCCGGATGATGCGCTGAATCACAACGCGTTTGCCGCGCGCACGCTCGCTGCCGCCGCCGAGCGCGCCGGCGCCTGGTTCGTCCACTACGGGAGTGACTTCGTCTTCGACGGCACCGCGTCCACGCCGTATACCGAAGACGACCGCCCGAGCCCGAGGAGCACGTACGGCGCCTCCAAGATGCTCGGCGAATGGTTCGCACTGGACGTGCCCAGGTCTTACGTGCTGCGCGTGGAGAGCCTGTTCGGCCGCGCGTCGGGCGGCGGTCCGCCAAAGGGGAGCGTCGCCGGCATCATGAACGGCTTGCTGGCCGGCTCATCGCCTCCGGTTTTCGAGGACCGCACCGTATCGCCGACCTATATCATCGACGCCGCGCGCGCGACGCGCCATCTGCTCGAGTCTGGCGCCGCGCCCGGCCTGTATCACTGCGTGAGCTCGGGCCATTGCACCTGGCTGGATTTTGGACGCGAGCTGGCGCGCCTGCTCGGCGTCGAGCCGCGGCTGACGCCGGTGAAGGTGGCGGACGTGACGCTGCGTGCGCGCCGCCCGCAGTTCTGCGCGCTCTCCAATGAGAAGCTCCGCCGGGCGGGCTTCGACATGCCGACCTGGCAGGATGCGTTGGCGCGCTACATAGAACCTAGAACTTAGAACTTAGAAGTTTTGAGTTCTGAGTTTTGAGTTTTGAGTTCTGAGTTCTACGTTGTCGTAAGCGCCGCGATCAGCTGACCGACCGCCAGGCAGGAGGTGAGTCCTGGCGAGTCCATCCCCGCGGCCTGGATCACGCATGCGTTTGACCGATCGCGTCGAATCAGGAAGTCTGCGAACGATTCGGTGGGTGGGTGGAGCTTCGCCCGGATCCCGCTGCCGCCCATGCGCAGGTCGTCGATCGTCAGGCCGCTCAGAAGGCGTCGCGCCGGCTCGAGAAACGCTGCGACGGGAAGGCGGTCGCTCTCGTAGTCGTCCTTGCGATCCTGATAGCGAATCGTCGGGCCCAGCCAGACCTGTCCGCCGGTTGTTTTCACGATATGCACTCCGAGTCCGTGGCCGGACGGGTGCGGCAGTGGATACACCAGCGCATTCACAAGGGATCGTCTGGACGGCACGACATCCACGTATTCCCCGCGGCATGGATAGATCGTGAAGGGCTCTCCGCCAAGCATCCTCGACACGTCGTCCGCGTACAGTCCGGCGGCGTTGACAACCATCCGGGCGTGAATCGACTCGCGTTCGGTGCGGAGCACGATGCCGCCGGGGTGCGTGTCTGCGCCCAGCAGGCGCGTGCCAGGCAGGAAGGCGACGCCCGCCTCGGATCCGAGGCGCTGGAGGGTCCGCACGAGCGCCTCAGCGCTCACGACACCGCTCACCGGCGACCAGAGCGCGGCGGTGCCCGACACGGCGGGCTCTTTCGTGGTCATGAAGGCCCGATCGACGAGGGCCAGGTCCTCAACGCCATTTGCATTGCCCCTGGCGAGCAGTGCCTCGAGCTGGAGGATCTCGCTGTCGTCGTGTGCCACGACCAACTTGCCGCACCGCGCGTGCGGCACCCCGTATCGCGCGCAAAACTCGTACATCAGGCGACGGCCCTCGACGCACAGCCGTGCCTTGAGCGTGCCGGCCGGGTAATAGAGGCCGGCGTGGATGACGCCGCTGTTGTGAGTGCTCGTGTCCAGTCCGGGGCGAGGATGCCGCTCCAGCACGCACACCGAGAGCTTGCGCTCTGCGATCGCGTGTGCAGCGGCCAGACCGGTCACGCCTCCGCCGATGACGGCGACGTCGATATCCTCCACGGGTGTCAGGCGCGGTAGCCGATTGCGGCGTAGTCCAGGTGCGTGAACATCAGGTTGTTCAAGACGAGAGCGTTCACGTTCACGGCGTGCGCGAGCGACGTCAACGCCGCCGACACCGCGTCGCCGGCCGCTCCCTGGGCCGCCACCGCGTGCGGCAGATCGACGGTTCGCATCTTGACGTGATCGGGGACCGGCGCGCTGTAGCGGATCTCCACGCGCTCGAAACCATAGGCGCGAAGGAGGTACTGGAGCGTTTCCGGGTGGATCGGCCGCACGTGCGTCAGGTCGCGGATATAGCTCCCGAAGAACGCGGCCCAGCACGCCGCGTTGATGGTCTCGAGGACGATGGGCGCGCCGCGGCGAAGCTTGTGCGACGCCGTATCCAGGAGCCGCATGAGGTAGCCGGGCTCCAGATGTTCGATGACCTGGGTGGCGATGATGCCGCCGAGGGTCTCGTCCGGGTTGTTCTCGGATGACTGGAGGTAGCCGAGCGCGTCGCCGTGGACAACATCGAGGCCGCGCTCGCGTGCAATCGCGACCATGTCGGCGTTCGTATCGACGCCCCGCGCGCGCACGCCGGCGGCCTGGAGCGCGGCGAGCAGCTCACCGCGGCCGCATCCGAGATCGATCACCGCAGCGGCGCCGGCGCGGGCGAAGATCGGGACGTAGGCGCGCAGCCGCTCGGCGATTGCCTGGTCCGATCCGCGGTATTGATCCTCGAAGGCCACGTACCGGTAATCCGTGGCGGGCGCGATCGATCCACGCGTCATCTCTGCCGGGGCCTCTGCCGGGGCGTCGGCGTTCGGGGGCCGGCGCGGCGCGGTCCGCGTCAACACCTGGACGGCGCGCTGCACGACGCCCATCTGCGCCGTGAGCTCGGCGACCGGCGCGAGCGATTGCTCGATGGCGGCCATGCGCGCGCCGGCATTCGTTGCGATCTCGCGATCCTTGCTCTCGACGAACGCGGTGATCCGCTGGAGGAACACGAGGAGCGCGGTCGCGAGGCGCGCGCACTCGTCGCGGCTGACAGCGGCCGGGGCATCGTCGGGGGCGAGAGATGCGGCCGCGACAGCGCGGTCGAGCGCGGTCAGTGCGTCGTTGTAGCGCTGATCCGCCTCTCGACGCTCGCGCGTGAATCGAGCGACCTCGTCAGCAGTCGTCATGCTAAAATTCCGCGATTCATGTCCAAGCGAGCCATTATCACCGGAATTACTGGTCAAGACGGGTCCTATCTCGCCGAGCTGCTCCTCGAGAAGGGCTACGACGTGTTCGGGATGGTCCGGCGATCGAGCGCGCCTAATCTCTGGCGCATTCAAGGCGTGATCGATCGGGTGACGCTCAAGCCGGCGGACCTGCTCGATCAATTGTCGCTGATCCGGTTAATCGACGAAGTCCGGCCGCACGAGCTCTACAACCTCGCGGCCATGTCCTTCGTCCCGGCGTCGTGGGACCAGCCGATGCTGACCGGCGAGTACAACTCGCAGGGAGTCACGCGGCTGCTCGACGCCGTCCGCCAGGTCGATCCCGCCATCCGCTTCTATCAGGCGTCATCGAGCGAGATGTTCGGCAAAGTACGCGAAGTACCGCAGCGCGAGACGACGCCGTTCTATCCGCGCAGCCCGTACGGCGTCTCAAAGGTGTTCGCGCACTACATCACCGTCAACTACCGCGAGAGCTACAACCTCTTCGCCGTGTCGGGCATGCTGTTCAACCACGAGTCGCCGCGGCGGGGCCTGGAATTCGTCACGCGAAAGGTCACCGACGGCGTCGCGCGCATCAAACTGGGGATGGCCGACGCGCTGACGATCGGCAACCTGGACGCGCACCGTGACTGGGGTTTTGCCGGCGACTATGTCCGGGCGATGTGGATGATGCTGCAGCAGGAGAAACCCGGCGACTACGTGATCGCAACCGGCGTCAGCCATTCCGTGCGCCAGCTGATCGAGATCGCCTTCGGGCACGTGGGCCTCGCCTGGCAGAAGCATGTCCGAACCGATCCGGCGCTGTTGCGCCCGGCTGAAGTCGAGCACCTCCTCGGCGACGCCACCAAGGCGAGACAGGAGCTCGGGTGGAAGCCGGAGGTCGATTTCAAGATGCTGGTCGAGATGATGGTGGACGCCGATCTTCAGCGCCTGTCGGGCGCACCGGCGGGGGGCGCGGCGCCGGGGGGCATGGTTCCTGCAGTCGAGAAGGTCGAGAAGGTCGAGAAGGTGTCATCCCGATGACCGTCCCGCGCTCCGAAATTGACCAGCCGGCATCCACGCTCCATTCGACGCTGCTCGATCGCATCCGCAGCAAACAGGCGAAGGTTGGCGTCATCGGCCTCGGGTATGTCGGCCTGCCGCTCGCCGTCGAGTTTGCGAAGCAGGGATTCGCCGTCACCGGGTTCGATGTTGATCGGGCCAAAGCGTTCGCCATCAACAACGGCCAGAGTTATATCCCCGACGTCACGGAACACGATCTGGGCACCGCGGTCGCTGCGGGACGGCTGCGCGCGACAGCCGACATGTCCGAGCTTGCCGGCATGGACGTGATCGACATCGCGGTGCCGACGCCGCTGCGGAAGACGAAGGACCCGGATCTGTCCTACGTGGTCAAGGCGGTCGAAGCCTGCGCGGCCACGCTGCGGCGGGGGCAGCTCATCGTGCTCGAGTCGACGACGTATCCCGGCACCACGGACGAAGTGGTGCAGCCGATGCTCGAAGAGAACGGGTTGAAGGCGGACGTCGACTTCTTCCTGGCGTTTTCGCCCGAGCGGGTCGATCCGGGGAACCGACAGTTCCACACCCGCAACATCCCCAAGATCGTAGGCGGCGTGGGGCCGGCGAGCACCGAGGCCGCGGCGGCGCTGTACGCGTCGGCCGTCGAACAGGTCGTGCCGGTCAGCTCGACGCGCGTCGCCGAGATGGTGAAGCTCCTCGAGAACACGTTCCGTGCGGTGAACATCGGTCTCGTCAATGAGATCGCGCTCATGTCGCACAAAATGGACATCGACGTCTGGGAGGTCATCGACGCGGCCAAGACCAAGCCGTTCGGCTTCATGCCGTTCTACCCGGGACCCGGGCTCGGGGGCCACTGCATTCCGATCGATCCGTTCTATCTGTCCTGGAAGGCGCGGCAGAATGGCTTCGAGTGCCGCTTCATCGAGCTTGCCGGACACGTCAACTCGTCGATGCCCGACTACGTGGTCGAGCGCGTCGCAGCGGCGCTGAACAGCGCGCGCAAGCCTATCAACGGATCGAAGATCCTGCTCGTTGGCGTGGCCTACAAGAAGGACGTCAACGACATGCGCGAGTCACCGGCGCTCGACATCCTGGAGCTGCTGCTCCGCCGCGGTGCGGAGATCACGTATTCGGATCCGTGGGTGCCCGAGCTCGCACACGACCCGCACGCCCTTGTCTCGGTTGATCTCGTCGAGGCGCTGCGGCAGCGGCCGGACTGCGCGGTCATCTGCACCGACCACTCGCAATTTGACTACGAGGCGCTCGTCAAGAGCGGCACGCTCATCGTCGACACGCGGAACGCGCTCCGCGGATTCACAGAGCCGACGATCTTCCGTCTGTAACCCTGTTGCGTCGTCATTCCCTGACCGCGTCTCGACTGGACGGGCACGTCAATACTCCCGGAACAGCTTGAGATCGCCGACCTGCACGCCCACCCTCCGCAAATCGCTGCTGCCGGGCAGGTAGATGGCCGGCTGCCATGTCTTGTCCATCCGCAGATCCACGCGCTTGTAGCCGAGGAGGGACTGCAGGGGCGCCAGCTCGACGTTGAGAATCGCCCAGGAATCACCGACCAGCATCCGGCCGCGCGTCGCGCCCCCCGCGTGCACGTCGACCGCGATCGGAGCAATGCGCGGATTGTCCGTCGGCAGCCTGACGGGGATGTAGACGCGCGTGACGTCCCTGGGGACGAACACGCTGGCCGACTCGTGCGTCCAGCGGAAGCGCGCGCCGTCGGGGGCCGTTTCCCATGGCTCCATCCCGTCGACCGCGGTCGAGATCGGCGGCTCGATCGGCCGGCGTGCGACGCTGAGTGCGGCGACGAGAAGCGCGGCGAATGCGACGCCGCCAACCGCCGCAGGCCGCCGCCACGGCCGGCCCGATTCGACAACATTCCCCGGCACCGAACGCAGGGCGGATCCGCTCAACGCGACCACGAGACCGAGGAGCATCCAGAACGTGGACGCGACCTCGTCGACGAGCAGCGGGTGTCCCGTCAGCGATGTGATCAGCAGCACGACCGCGCCGCAGAGGCAACCGAGCAGGCGCAGGTCGTCCGGGCGAACGGCCAGGGCTCGTGCGCCTTGCCAGACAACGACGATCATCAGACCGAGGAAGAACGCAAGGCCGACGAGGCCGAGCTCGCCGCCGATCTGGAGAAAGTAATTGTGGGCGTTCTGAGCCCCATAGACCCACGCCATCTCCGGCGTGAGGAACAGCGGTGAGGTGTCGTAGTACTGCCCGATGCCGACCCCAACCGCCGGCCGCGCCGCGATCATGTGGACGCTGGCGATCGTGAACTGCCGGCGGAAAGACGTGCCCGGATCGTTCTGCAGCGCGCGGGCGCGCCATGCGCCAGCAGCGACGGCTGCAACCGCAAGGACCGCGAACGTGACGGCCCGGGCTCGCGGGCGAGCCCGCGCGGTCGCCGCGAGGACTGCCGCGACGGAGAACATGATGGCCGCCGCGGCGACGCCGGTGCGCGATCCGGTCGCCCGGAGCGCCACCGCCTCGGCGCCGGCCGCGGCCAGCCACAGCAGCGATATCAGAAACGCCCGCGACCTCAGCCAGGTCCGCCAGCCCGCCGCCGCCGACCAGCGCCGCGCCGCCATGCCAAGCGCGACAAACAGCAGCATCCCGAAATAGCTGGCCGCCGCGTTGACATCCGCGACGTGGGCGCTGATCCGGGATCCGAGCCGCGCCTGCTCCGCGAGCACCTCGGCCGGCGCGATGCCGCGCGTCGCGAGCAGGCTGCTCAGCGCTGCGGCGATCGCCGCCGCAGTCATCACGACCGGCAGCCTGACGGCGAGCCGCACGTCGGCGCGCAGGAGCATCGTCGTCGCCGCGAGCAGACCGAGCCCCTCCAGCAATCTCGCTCCGGCATCGAACCCAATCCGATCGGGCACCAGGTAGTAGGCCTGGAAGAGGATGCCGAGCGTGTCGGGCAGCTCGCCGGCATACTGCGAGACGCGCACAGCCTGTGCGACGATGGACGCGCAGACCGCTGCCGCGACAAGCGCCATTGCGACGGCCGGCGCTCGCGGCCCCGATCGGAAACGCCGGTCGGTGTCAGGTCGCAGCAGCCAGCCCGCGAGGAAGGCCAGCGTGATCGCCTCGCCGATCCGATATGGCTGAAGGTCGAGCCCGATCTCGATGAGACGGCCGAGCGGCGCGAGCGCCGCCACGATCAGCAACCCGTAGCTGGGCGCGACGACGGTCGCGGCGAACACGGAGCTGACCAGAAACTTCGTTCGCCAGGGTGTGTGGAAGAAGACGATCGCGAAGGTGAACCACAGCGGCACCGCCGCGAGCGCCAGGCGGCGCGCGCGTGACGTCATGCTGAGGCGGGACCGCGCGGCTGAAGGGCGCGCGTCAGCTCGTCGATCTGCCGCTGGAGATCGGCGAGCTGGCGTTCGACGTCGCCGACACGAAGGTCGTGACGCCTGTCGCGCGCCAGCATCGCGTCCGCCCGTTTCAGCACTTCGTCCGCGACGGCGTTGATGGCACCTGACAGCCCGCGCAGCAGGCCGGCCACGTCGCGATCGCGCGTGTCGACGTACGGCGTGATCTGCTGCAGGTAGACGACCAGGAGGCTTTGAAAGCGCACGAGCTCCGCGATCGTGTCCTGCAGCACGGCCAGCGCGCTCGCGATCGACGCGCGGGTTTCCCTTGCCGTCGGCACGCTCCGGTTCACGTGATCGACGACGGCGGCGTTGAAGCGCTGTTGCTGCTCGAAGACCGGCGCCACCAGGCGGCGGACGATCGACCCGATGCGGCCTGCGAGACCGCCCGCGGCGGGCTGAATGTCGAGGCGCCAGAGCGCGTTGAGCGGCGTGACCTGATGTTCGTCCGGCCCGGGGGGCGGGTGCGGAAAGTCGGGCGGCAGGCGCTGGATCGCCCGATCGAGGCGCGTGAGCGCGTCGTTGTAGGCTCGGTCCGCTGCGTCCCGCTCCGCTCTCAGCGCCGCGAGATCGTCAGGAGAGGGCACGGCCGACCAAGCCTTCCACCGGACTGCTCGCGTTTGCGTACATCTTGCGGGGGATGCGTCCGGACAGGTACGCCAGGCGGCCAGCTCGCACGGCAAGCTTCATCGCCTCCGCCATCGACACCGGATCCCGGGCGCCGGCGATGGCCGTGTTCATCAACACCGCGTCAGCGCCCAGCTCCATCGCCAGCGCTGCGTCGGAGGCGGTGCCGACGCCGGCGTCGACGACGAGCGGCACGCGGGAGAACTCGCGGATGATGCGGATGTTGTTCGGGTTCTGGATGCCGAGCCCCGAACCGATGGGCGCGCCGAGCGGCATCACAGCCGCAGCGCCGGCGTCCTCGAGCTTGCGGCACACGATCGGATCGTCGCTCGTGTACGGCAGCACGACGAAGCCTTCGCGCACGAGGACGCGCGTCGCTTCGATGAGGGCCTCGTTGTCGGGAAACAGAGTCCGCTCGTCGCCGATGACTTCGAGCTTCACCCACTCCGACATCCCCGCCTCGCGTCCGAGGCGTGCCGTGCGGATCGCCTCGTCGGCGGTGGAGCAGCCGGCAGTGTTCGGCAGGATGAAGTATTTCGCGGGATCGATGTAATCCAGGAGCGACGCGGCAGGCGGGGTCCCGCCCCCTGGCGCCAGCTGGATGTTGACCCGCCGCACGGCCACGGTCACCATCTCCGCACCGGACGCCTCGTGCGCCTTCACCATCACGGCGGGCGATTCGTACTTGCCGGTGCCGACGATGAGCCGCGACACGAAGGTCCTGCCGGCGATTGTGAAGCTGTCCACCTATCCCCCTCCGACGAAGTTGACGATCTCCACGTCGTCACCTTCGCGGACCATCGTTTGATCGAACGCCATCCGCTTGACAACGACCAGATTGTGCTCGACGGCGACGCGCCGAGCGTCAATGGCCAGCTGGGCCAGAAGCTCTGCCACTGTGACGGGCGCGGCGAGCTCGAACCGATCGCCGTTCAGCGTGATCGTCAAGTTTCACTCCAGATTTTAGCGCACATCGACAGCAGCCCGGATTTCGGATAAAGATTCTGGGATGGCCAATCAACATACGGCCCCGCTGGATCGGTCGGCGATTGTCGAGCGCTACCGGCGCAACCGACAGCGATCGCGCGCGATCTTCGACCTCCTCGCCGACACGGCGTACTACAGCCAGCCGATCGCGCTGCGTCACCCGATCGTGTTCTACGAAGGGCATCTTCCAGGGTTCAGCTTCAACACGCTCGTGAAGAAGGCGCTCGGCTACCCGAGCATCGACGCTCGACTCGAGGCGCTGTTTGCGCGGGGCATCGATCCGCACGAGGTCGCCAGCAACCAGCCATCCGCCTCCGCTCGCTCGAGCGGCGCCGCGAGCTACGGCGGAGCTTGGCCTTCTCGCGAGACGGTCCGCGCGTTCACCGACGAAGCCGATCGCCGCGTGGTGGACGCGCTTCAGGGGGCCGACCTCGACCAGCCGGGTCATCCGTTGCTCGATCGCGCCGAAGCGGTCTTCGCGATCCTCGAGCACGAGGAAATGCATCAGGAGACGCTGCTCTACATGTGGCATCGCCTGCCGTTCGATCAAAAAACGCGGCCGGCCCCTGCCGACGAGGACCGGCCACACGCCGCGGGCGCCGCGCCCCGGCAGGAATGGATGCAGGTGCCGGCGGGCTGCGCGACGCTGGGCATCGCGCGCGAGTCGGCGACGTTTGGCTGGGACAACGAGTTCCCCGCGTTTTCGGTGCAAGTGCCCGCGTTCCGCATCGAGCGTCATGACGTCACCAACGACCGGTTTCTCGAGTTCGTCGAGGCCGGCGGCTATCGCGACCCGAGCTGGTGGGATCCCGAAGACTGGCGATGGATTCAGAGTGAGGGTGTCGCGCATCCGCTCTTCTGGGAGCGCGACGGGGGCGCGTGGTACTGGCGCGGCATGTTTGCGCGCGTGGCCCTGCCGCAGTCCTGGCCCGTCTATGTGAGCCACGCCGAAGCATCGGCGTTCGCGCGCTGGCGGGGGGCGCGCCTGCCGACCGAGGCGGAGTTCCAGCGCGCGGCGTACGGCTCGTCGGACGGCGAGCGTCGCCACCCGTGGGGTGCGGACGAGCCGGACCCGGCCCACGGCGTCTTTGATTTCGCGAGCTGGGATCCACAACCCGCCGGCAGCCATCCAAAGGGATCGAGCGCCTGGGGCGTTGAAGACCTGGTCGGAAACGGATGGGAGTGGACAACGACGCGCTTCGCGCCGTTTCCCGGCTTTCACGCCATGCCGTCCTACCCCGAGTACTCGTCAGACTTCTTCGACGGCGAGCACTACGTGATGAAGGGCGCTTCGCCGGCGACCGCGCGCGAACTCGTGCGGCCGACATTCAGAAACTGGTTCCGCGCACGGTACCCCTATGTTTATGCGACATTCCGCTGCGTCCGAGACGCCGCAGGCCGGCCGTAGACAGTTCGCCGAAGACGTCGAGTACTACATGTCGCTGACACCGCGTCAGCTGCCGTCGCAGTATCTCTACGACGAGCTCGGCTCGGCGCTCTTCGAGGCGATCTGCCGCCTACCCTGGTATCACATCACGCGCGCCGAGCAGCGCCTGCTTTCCGAGCGCGCGGAGGACATCCTCGCGGCCGTCGCACCGCTGTCGACGCTGGTCGAGCTGGGACCGGGAAGCGGCGAGAAGCTCGCGACGCTTCTCAACACTGCGCCGTCGTGGCGCGGCGTCACGGTGCATCTCGTCGACATCTCGGGCGCCGCGCTTCGGGCTGCGAGCCGCGCGCTCGAGGGGTACCCGCAGCTGGCCGTGGTCGCGCACGAGGCGGCCTACGAAGTGGGGCTCGCCGAGGCGTCCGCCGAGCGTCAGGCGGGCCGTTCGCTGGCGTTGTTCCTCGGCTCGAACATCGGCAACTTCGATCCGCCAGGCGCCGGTGCGTTTCTCCGCAGCATCCGATCGGCGCTCTCGGCCGGTGATTCGCTGCTGCTCGGAGCCGACCTGGTCAAAGCGGAGCGCGATCTCCTGCTTGCCTATGACGATCCGCTGGGCGTGACGGCGGCGTTCAACCGCAACCTGCTCGTGCGCGCGAACCGCGACCTCGATGCCGACTTCGATGTGGACCGCTTCAGGCATCGCGCGGTGTGGAATGCCGGCGCCTCTCGCGTCGAGATGCACCTGGTCAGCACGGCGCGGCAGCGCGTCAGGATTCCAGCGTCGCGCATGGACATCACGTTCGGCGCGGGCGAGACCATCTGGACCGAGAGCTCCTACAAATACCGGCCCGGCGAGATCCTGCGCATGCTCGCGGTTGCGGGCTTCAAGCAATCGGAGCAGTGGCTTGACGAGCGCAACGGGTTCGCGCTGACGCTGGTCGAAGCCGTTTAGGCGTGGTACCTTTCAGGTTCCCTGCCTACACATGCGCTCAAACGAATCAGAGCTCTCAGCCGCGCCCTGGACAGAACTTGGCGTGGCAGGTTACACCTTTGCCGATCTGCACGAGCCCGACCGCCTCGAGTCATTGCACGAACGGTTCTGTGAAGAGGTGCGCGCCGCCGATCCGGTGTTATGGGCCGAGTGGGATGCGTACCGCCGCCAGCCGGATGCGCCTCGGACGCCGCCGGCACTGTCCACTCTCCTCATGGGCATGGCGGCGCACGTCAGCCGTTTCCTCCGGCGGCTCTTCGACGTCGACGCGATCGCTTCGACTCTGAGCGCCGCGACAAGCGCTCAGGACGATCTGTTCCGCTTCAAGGTCGATTTCGTTCGCCGGCGCGTCCTGCCCTTGCTCAAGGGCGCCGCGCGAATCGTGAGCTCTCCGGAAGACGACGCGGTGGTCGAGCGGTTGATCGCCGCGCACGTGATGATCTCAGTATCGACGAGCGACCGCGAGCTGGCGCTCGCCCGCGCCGGCTGTGCGCTCCTCGACGCGGAAAAGTCCCACCAGCCCTCCGCCTCCGTTCGCTCGAATGACGCGGCGAGCTACGGCGGACAGCCAGCACCCAGCCTCCAGCTGGAAGCCGTCAAGCGCTGGTGCGCCGCCCGCCTTCACGATCCGGCCTACCGGAGCTGGGTGATCTTCAGGTTCCCGGAGAGCCTCGATTACTGGCATCTGGTCGAGACCCAACCGGGCGAGGTCGGCGTGTTCGGACCGGATCGGCGGCTTCGCCGCCGGGATGGCTTCAAGCTGACCGATCCGCGCATGACGCCGCGCGAGGTGCTGAGCGAGATTCACTACTGCGTGCTCTGCCACGAGCGCGACAAAGACTCGTGCTCGAAGGGTCTGCGCGAGCCGGGGGGGCGGGGCCACGGGGGCACGCCCGCGGGTGCGGTCGCGGTAAACCCGCTCGGGATCGAGCTGGGCGGCTGCCCGCTCGACGAGAAGATCTCCGAGATGCACGCGCTGCGGAAGGCAGGGGATCCGATTGGCGCGCTCGCGCTCGTGACGCTCGACAACCCGATGTGTCCGGGCACCGGCCACCGCATCTGCAACGACTGCATGAAGTCGTGCATCTACCAGAAACAGGAGCCGGTCAACATCCCGCAGATCGAAACCGGGGTCCTCACCGACATCCTGTCGATGCCGTGGGGCGTCGAGATCTACGGGCTGCTCACGCGGTGGAATCCTCTCAACGTCCGGCGTCCGTACGCGCTGCCCTACAACGGCAAGAACATCCTCGTCGTTGGTCTCGGGCCCGCCGGCTACACGCTGGCCCACTACCTGGTCAACGAAGGATTCGGCGTCGTCGGCATCGACGGCCTGAAGATCGAGCCGCTTCCCGCGGCGGTGGTCGGGACGCGCGCGACGCCGCCGCGTCCGATTCGAGAGTGGCAGGAGATCTACCGGCAGCTGGACCAGCGCGTGCTCGAGGGCTTCGGCGGCGTGTCCGAGTACGGCATCACGGTGCGGTGGGACAAGAACTTCCTGACGCTTCTCCACCTGACGCTGGCGCGCCGGAGCCGACTGCGCATGTATGGCGGTGTTCGATTCGGCGGGACCATCCCGATCGATGACGCGTGGGCGTACGGATTCGACCACGTGGCGATCGCGACCGGCGCAGGCCGGCCGACGATCATCGACATGAAGAACAACCTGATCCGTGGGATTCGCAAGGCGAGCGACTTTCTGATGGCGCTGCAGCTCACGGGAGCGTTCAAGCGGGACGCGCTGCCGAACCTGCAGGCGCGGCTCCCGGCGGTCGTCATCGGCGGAGGCCTCACCGCCATCGACACCGCGACGGAGCTGATGGCGTACTACCCGCTGCAGGTCGAGAAGACGGTCGAGCAGTACGAGACGCTCGGCACCGAGATCGGCGAAGCGCGCGTGCGCGGGCTCTACGACGCGGAAGAGCAGGTGGTGCTGGACGAGTATCTCGCCCACGGCCGCGCGGTCCGGGCCGAGCGGGCCCGTGCGGCTGAGGCGGGCACGGCGCCCGACTTCATCCCGCTCGTGCGGTCGTGGGGCGGTGTGACCATTGCCTACCGGAAGCGGCTGGTCGACTCGCCCGCGTACCGCTTGAACCATGAAGAGGTGATCAAGGCGCTCGAGGAGGGCGTCGCCTTCGCCGAGAACCTCAACCCGATCGAGGCGGTGCCCGACGAGCACGGCGCCGTCGAACGGGTGATCTTCAAGCGGGAGGAGGCGGGTGAGACAGCCGGCCGGGACGCGGCCGCCGTCCTTCCCGCGAGAACGGTCCTCGTCGCAGCGGGCACGACACCGAATACGACGTACGAAAAGGAGCACGTCGGCACCTTTCGGCTCGATGCCAAGCAGAAATTCTTCCAGCCTCATCGCGTCGTGCACGACGGAGCGGTGTACACGCTCACGCCCGATCCCGAGGGCTTCTTCACGTCGTATCAGTCGAACGGCCGCTTCGTCACGTACTACGGCGACAACCACCCGCGCTATGCCGGCAACGTGGTGAAGGCGATGGCGTCGGCCAGGGACGGCTTCCCGAAGGTCGCGGAGCTCTTCGCGCGTGACCTGGCGACGCTCGACGCGGCGGCGCAGCCACAGCGGGACGTCGCCTGGTGGCGGCTGATCGACGGCCTCGACGCCGATCTCCTCGCCTTCGTCGAGGACGTCGTGCGCCTGACGCCCACGATCGTCGAGGTCATCGTCCGGGCGCCTGCCGCAGCGCGGCATTTTCGTCCCGGTCAGTTCTACCGCCTGCAGAACTACGAGTCGGTCGCGCGGCGGGCGGCCGGCGTCCCGCTGCTCATGGAGGGCATTGCGCTGACCGGCGCGTGGGTGGACGCGGAGCGCGGTCTGCTCTCGCTCATCGCGCTCGAGCTCGGGGTCTCGAGCCGGCTGGTGGCGTATCTCGAGAAGGGCGAGCCGATCGTCGTGATGGGACCGACCGGGGCGCCGACCGAGATCCCGAATGGACAGAACGTGCTGCTGCTCGGCGGCGGGCTCGGGAATGCCGTGCTCTTCTCGATCGCCAAGGCCATGCGCGAGCATCGCAACAAGGTGATCTATTTCGCCGGTTACAGGAGGGGCGAAGACCTGTTCAAGCGGGAGGAGATCGAAGCGTCCACCGACCAGGTCATCTGGAGCACGGACTCCGGGACGGCGATCGCCGCCGCCCGGCCGCAGGACGCCCACTTCAGAGGGAACATCGTGCAGGCGATGCTCGCCTACCAGAGCGGCGCGCTGGGTCCGCAGCTGGTTCCGCTGTCGACCGTCGACCGGATCATCGCCATCGGATCCGATCGGATGATGGCGGCGGTGAGGTCCGCGCGGCATGATGTCCTGGCGCCGTTCCTGAAGCCCGATCACGTGGGCATCGGCAGCATCAACTCGCCGATGCAATGCATGATGAAGGAGGTCTGCGCGCAATGCCTGCAGAAGCACGTCGACCCGGCGACCGGGAAGGAGACGATCATCTTCTCGTGCTTCAACCAGGATCAGCAGCTGGATCGCGTGGACTTCGCGAACCTGTCGGCCCGGCTGCGACAGAACACGGTGCAGGAAAAGCTGTCGAACATGTGGCTCGATCACGTCATGCGCGGCGTCGAGCTGTCCCACATCTGACCGTTGCCCGCCAGGGCTCGAGGCATCGCCAGTGCCGCGATTCGAATGGAACGGTCTCGGCCGGGTGTTCAGTCCCGACGACCTCGCACCGCTCGGACGGGCCCCCGCCATGCTCCTCGCGGGTGACTGGGACCCCGACGACGAGGGACCGGGCCAGGTCCGGCAGCTGGCGCGGGAGCTTGTCTCGTTCTCCGCGACATGATCGCGTTCCGCCAGGTCGATGGCCGCTATCCGTTCGGATGGATCGCAGCCGACCACGGGCGCCCGCCCGTGGATCTCCTCGACCGGGTGCGGCACTTTCGCAAGTAGTGGCCGGTCCACGCTGATCAAGGAACTAGCTGCTACACTTCGCCGGTGCGCCTCGCGCTCCTCACGCTCCTCGCGGTCGTCGCGGTTTACACGGTCCCCGGGGCCGCCGCTCCGGCCGGAAGCCTCGACTCCCAGATTCGCGCCGTCGCCGCGCTGCGCGGGGAGCCACACCGCGTCGGCGCGGCCGGACTGACCCCGAGCGATGCGGCTATTCTGACGCTCGAGAACGGCGCCGCGTTCGATCGCTCCGCCACTCCGCGACGGCTCGTCATCATCGGTGGGCTCGACGAAAACGCGCGGAGCACGCAGACGGTCCTCGAGCTGGTCCGGTGGCTCAAGACGTCGGCGCCGGCGCGAACTCGAGCGGCCTGGATGGTCAGCGCGCTGCCGGCGGCGGCGTTCGACAGCGCCGACACATTGTCTCTCGAGCGCTGGATCACCTTTCAGGCGCCGGACGTCCTCCTCGAGGTGCGGGACGATGGCAAGACGATCGGGTTGGCGTCGATACGGTCCGTAGTGGTGACGTCGGACCGCACTCCGCCGGCCATCGAACGGATCCTGGCCGCCGCGCCGGCCGGCCGATCCACGCTGCGTGACGCGATTGACCGGCGTGTCGAACGTTCACCTCTCGAGGTGGCCCGACTCCTGGCGGGACGGTATCCCGAGACGCCCACGATCAGCTACATCCCGGCTGTCGCGTGGACGAGCACGCTCCGGCTGTCCGCGGTACTCGGCGATGCGTCGTTGGCCGACGCCGTGAAGCGCCAGACGGCGCCCTGGGTCTCGGGCGGACGGCCGCTCTTCGGCGAGCGCGTACAGTTGACGTCAGTCGCCGGCACGATGGTGTTCGCCGACCTCGGCGGCGACGCCGCCCGGCTGGCGGCGGAAGGCGCGCGCCTCGCGAGCAGGCGCAAAGATTCCGGCATCGCTGAATATGGACAGGGCTGGACCGACGACATGTTCATGGCGTCGGCCGTCCTGTCACGCGCGGGCGAGTTGGACACCGCCGCGGGTCTGCTCTCCGACTACGCGAGCCGCCTTCAGCGCAAGGACGGGGTCTTCGTCCATGCCACTGACGGTCCGTTTGCATGGGGGAGGGGAAACGGCTTCGCGGCGCTCGGGCTCATGGAGCTGCTGACCGTCATGCCCGAGTCGCATCCCGCGCGCGCGGGCCTGCTCGCGATCTTCCGGCGGCACATGGCAGGCGTCCGCGCGTGGCAGTCACCCGACGGCATGTGGCGCGAGGTCGTGGACGAGCCCGGTGCCTATCGAGAAGAGACCGCGACGGCGATGTTGATGACGGCGATGGCGCGTGGATTGAGATTGGGCTGGCTGGACTCGACGTATGCGCCGGTTGTGGAGCAGGCCTGGCGTGCGCTCGCCGCGCACGTCAGAGATGACGGCACCGTCGTGGATGTCTGCACGGGCACAGGCGTCGGCCCGACGAAGCGCTACTACCTGGATCGCGCGGCGCTCACGGGCGCCGACGATCGCGGGGGTGCGATGGCGCTGCTTGCGGCGATGGAAATCGTCGCGCTGCACAAGCTGGACAAGCTGGACAGGCTGGACAGGCTGGACAGGCTGGACAGGCTGGACGAGCGGTACAGGCGCTAGACGTCAGGCGACTTTCCAGCCGTCTCCGCGGAGCGAGTTCATCAGCCGCACCGATCGCTCGATGAGCTCGGTCGGCTCCTCGATTTCCTCGACAGACTCGGTGCCGTCAGGGCTGGTAATCACGACACGATAGCGACCGTTGCGCTCGCGCAGAATTTCGTAGCGAAGCCGCTCGCCGTCGCGGTCAAAAAACCAAATCATCCGCTCAGGGAGAATACAACAAAGATCGCGACCGATCTCGCGAGAATTTGTCTGCGTCGACTGTGTGCGTTCGCTGTCGCTCCTGTCAGATAGAGTCTGCGAACACCGCGGCGCCGATCAGGCCCGCTTCCTCGTTGAGAACGATCTTGACCGGCATCGAGCGGAGCATCGCTTCGAGCGGGGCCTTCGCGCAGAACGCACCCATGAACGCGCCGCTCGTCATCACCGGCAGGATCTTGGGCGCGATGCCGCCGCCGATGAACACTCCGCCCGTGGCGACGCTGCGCAGCGCCAGATTGCCCGCTTCTGCACCGTAGGCTTCGACGAACAGGTCGAGCGTCTCGGCGCATCCCGGGCACCGGCCGTCAATCGCGGCTGCGGTAATCGCGGCCGGCGCCTTCGGATCGTCGAGATCGATGACGGCCACGCAGGCGGCCGGGTGACACACGCGGTGGATGTTGAGCAGGCCGCGACCGGAAATGACGTGCTCGACGTCGGCGCGCCCGAACCGCGCCGTCAGATCGCGCATGAGCGTCACCTCGCGCCCGGTCCGGGCGGCGAAGTCCGCATGGCCGCCCTCCGAGGGCGAGGGCACGCGCCGGCCATCGATACGATGCAGCAGCGCCTCTCCCAGACCGGTCCCCGCCGCGATGATCGCGATGTTGCCGTCGGCCATCGGCCGCCCCTGCTGCAGCGTGACCAGCTCCGACTCCTCGAGCACCGGGACGGCGTAGGCCATGGCCTGCAGGTCGTTCAGCAGCCAGACGCGGTCGAAGCCGAAGCGCGGCCCCACGCGCCGCGCATCGACGCGCCACGGTACGTTGGTCAAGGTCACGGTCTCGTCGACGACCGGGCCGGCCGCGCCGAAGCACGCCGTCGCGATGCGATCGCGCGCCCCGGTACCTTGGAGAAAGGCTTCGATCATGCGCGGCAGCTCGTCGTACTCGAGTGTGGCGAATGCGCGCACGTCAATGCGCCGGGGGCGCCGGGGATGCTCGGGTGCCGGCTCGAAGAGGCCGAGCAGCGTCTTCGTGCCGCCGATGTCGCCTGCGAGGATCAAGTTCGCCATTGACTTCGGGATCATTCTCCTTCATCTTCAGGCCGATTGGCCTTCACCGTGTCCGACGCGTCGGCGCCCGATCCGCCGGGCCGCAAGCCGCTGGCGGATGAACTCGTCGTCTTCACCGGAAAACTGAGCTCGCTCGGCCGGAAGGATGCGTGTGCGCTCGTCGCCCGTCTCGGCGGCACGACTGCCGACGATGTGAACGCCAAGACAACCATGCTCGTCATCGGCGCCGAGGGGTTTGCCGGGGCGGCGGGCGAGGTGAAGAGTCACAAGCTGAAACGCGCGGAGGAACTGAGCACGCACGGGCAGCAGATTCGAATCGTGACGGAGGAAGCGTTCTGCCGGCTCGCCGGCGTGCCGACGCCTGAGGCCGTCAAGCGCCAATTCCACGCCATGCGCGATCTGCTGGCCCGGTATCGATCGCTGCGCGAGGATCACGTGCGCTATCTGGTGAAGTGCGGCGTCCTGCGGCCGGCGCTTCGCACCAACGCCGACACGTTCTTCGCGTTTCCCGACCTGGCGCTGTTCCGGCAGGCGAACGACGGCCTCGAGCAGGGCATCGCGTTTCGCAGCATCGTGCGGACGCTCATGGCGTCCCGGCAGGGTCAGCTCGAGCTCGATTTCCGGATCGATGCGGCGCCGGCCAAGATTCTCGCGTTACGGCCGCCGTCTCAGCGGCCGCCGGCGGTGCGCAGCGACACGACGCAGGTGCGCTTGCACGACGCACAGCTCGCCGAGGAGTACTTCCGCGCGGGCTCGGAGCTCGACGACGGCGACGAATCCCGGATGGAGGAGGCGGCAGCGGCGTATCGCAGGGCGCTCGAGCTCGATCCCTATCTCGTTGCCGCGCTCATCAACCTCGCAAACATTCACTACAGCCGGGACGAGCTCGTCGAAGCGCAGGCGCTCTATGAGCGCGCCATCGGCCTCGAGCCCGACTTCTTCGAGGCGCATTTCAATCTGGGCAACATCTACCACGACCTCGGGCGCTTCACGGAAGCGCAGGCATGCTATCGCGAGGCGTTGAACCAGAATCCGTTCTACGCCGATGCGCATTTCTATCTCGCGGTGACCTTCGAGAAGATGGGGCTCTCGCAGGACGCCCGACCCCATTGGCGCGCGTACCAGCAGCTCGCACCTCAGGGGGAGTGGGTGGAGCTTGCCCGGGAGTTTTCCGAGTAGGGTCAGTAACGATAGTCTTCGGGGGAGCGTTTCTTCGGTGTGCGCCGAAGCTTGAAAAACGTGCAGTCGGGGCACCACGCCTCCGGATTGAAGCTGGTACCGGCAATCGGCAGCACGTCGCGGTGGCCGCAGCACTCGGGACCGTCTTCCGGCGGCCGGCGCCACCGGCAGGACTTGAACTTCACGACGGCCGGCGATACATCAGACGTCTTGCCCGCGTCGGGCGAGGGCGATGGGGACGGGACTTCTTCCCCAGGCGCGGCAGGCGCTACTTCTGTTCCCGGCGCTCCCGGCGCTCCCGGCATCATTGACGTCAGCGAATCGGACATCAGGCCCTCATTCTAGACGAACGCCGACGGCCTTGGCCACATACGCGAGCGCGCGCCGCTCCTCCGGAGCCACGAGTGTGATCGCGTGGCCCACCTCATCCGCGCGTCCTGTACGCCCCACGCGATGCACGTACGTCTCCGGCGAGTCGGGCACCTCGTAGTTGATGACCGTGTGGATCGCGTCGATGTCGAGGCCGCGCGCCGCGATATCGGTCGCGACCAGCACCTTGTAGCGCCCGCTCTTGAATCCCTCGACGGCGACGCGGCGCTGATCCTGGCTGCGGTCCGCGTGCAGCGCGGTGCACTTGATTCCGGCGGCGGCGAGGCGGCGCGCGAGCCGGTCCGCCCCGATCTTCGTGCGGCTGAAGACGAGGACGGGGCCTTCGGGACGCCGCAGGTGCTCGATGAGCCAGTTGAGTTTTTCACCCGCCGGCAGCTGCTGGATGCGGTGGCTGATGCTCTTGGGCGGCGCGCTCCGCTGTCCGATCTGCACGTACTTCGCGCCGCGCGTGATTTCGAGCGCGTCCTTCACCACCTCGTTCGGCATGGTGGCCGAGAACAGGAGCGTCTGGCGTCCGGCCGATGACGGCGGCAGCGACGCGATGATACGGCGGACGTCGGGCCAGAAGCCCATGTCCATCATGCGGTCAGCCTCATCCAGGACGAGGAGCTCGATGCCGCTGAGGTCGGCGTTTTCCTGGCGCATGTGATCGATCAGGCGTCCAGGCGTCGCGACGATGATATCGACGCCCGCTTTGAGCGCGCGCTCCTGGGGGCCCATCTCCACGCCGCCGTAGACTGCGGCGCTCGTCGCGGTCGTGTGGTACGCCAGGCCGTGGATTTCGTCCTCGATCTGAACCGCCAGCTCACGCGTCGGCGCCAGCACGAGGACGCGGGACAGGCGCTGCGGGTCTTGTGTTGACGTCAAGAGCTTCTGCAGCATCGGGACGACGAACGCGGCGGTTTTGCCGGTGCCGGTTTCCGCGCACGCGATGAGATCGTCCCCCGCGAGGGCGAGCGGGATGACAGCGCTCTGGATGGGACGGGTCTCGACAAAGCCGAGATCGCGGATGCCCTCCTGCAGGCGGGCGTCCAGGCTCAGGGATGCGTAGGGGACGGGGGTCGCGTCGCACGGCGTCGGCTCGAGCGACGGTGCCGTGGACGGGGAGGATCGAACGGGCAACGGTTGCGGCGGTCCGCTCGCCCCTCTGCGCGAACCGCGGCGCGGTCGCCGGCGGGGGCCATGCGGGCTGTGACTTCGATCGGTTGTATTGGAGTTCAAACTTGGTTTCTGGCTAGCGCGCCCGGAATGTGATGATGCCCCGGACCGGATCGTACGGCGACACGCCGACGGTCACGCGATCCCCCGGTACCACCTTGATGCGGAAGCGGCGCATTCGGCCGCTGAGCTGGGCAAGTACCTCGTGGCCGGCATCGCATTGCACGCGGTAGAGGCCGCCGCTGTGCACCGCCACGACGGTACCCTGCATATCGATGAGATCATCCTTGCTCAACTGCTAGCATTCCTTTCCTTCAAACAAACATTATGCCATAACTAGAGCAACCGCACAGCGTCCTCGACTTGCTTCGCCAGCGCTTCGTAGTTGTCTCCCGTCAGCCTCACGGGCGCGCCAAAGGCGACACGTACCGGGCCCCGTCGAGCCATCCGGGCCGACCGCGGCAGGACGCGATCGAGTCCGTCGATGCGCACGGGCACGATCGGCACGGCCAAGCGGGTCCCGATCATCCCGATTCCGGGGCGGAAGCGATCGATCGACCCGTCGGTCGTGATCTTCCCCTCCGGGAAAATGAGGATCGACAAGCGGTCTTCCAGCAGCTCGCCGATGTATCGCAGCGTCTGCCGCGCGCCGGCCTCACGCTGCGGCAGCGGGAACGCGTTGAAGAACAGCGCGGCGAGGTAGTAGTTGAGGCTGTTGACCGTCCGCGCGACAACGCCGTGCCCGTCTGGATGAAAATGAGCTTCGAAGAACTCCCTCGCCATGGCCGGCGCCACCCGGTACCGCAGTCGCGCCGGGAGCGCCGCGAGGATGACGGGAGTGTCCATATGGCTCTGGTGGTTTGCCGCGAAGATGACCGGCCCGTCGATCGCGCTCAGCTGGTCGCGGCCTTCGACGCGCAGCGTGGCGAAGACGCGCGTGAGCGGCAGAATGCAGGTCGGCAGGCTCGCGCGGCGCACCGCGCGCGCTGCCCACGAACGGTTCCACCGCGGAAAGTCCATCGGCGCGGCTGGCGCGGCGTCGGCCGCTGACGCCCGCTCGACAAGCCCACGCAACTGTCGCAGGTCGCGCGCTTCGGCAAACGCGCTCTCATCGATGCGCGTCTGGAACGCGTCTTCAAGCGCAACCATCAGCTCGACGCGATCCAGCGAGCTCAACCCCAGCTCCTCGATCGTCGTTCCCGGGCCGATATCGGTCCGTCCCGTGTATTTCCCCAGCAGCGCGGCCAGTTGATCGCCACCCTGCGGCGTGAGGCGCGGCCCCGACCCGGTGGCCAGCCACTCCTTCATCGCGGCGCGTTTCAGCTTGCGCGTGCCTTCAGTGCGCGGGAGCTCGGGCTCCGGCCAGACGAGCGCGCGGCGGATTTTCTGGTGATCGTCGAGGCGCGCGTTCGCGTCGCGGATCACCGCGTCGGCGTCGGCGCCCGGCTCGAGGATCAGCACCGCGTGGACGCGCTCCTCGATCCCGATGGCCGCGCCGACGACGGCGGCGTCTTTCACGCCGGCGATCTGGTGGAGCACCTTCTCGACGTCCTCGGGGAAGACGTTCAGGCCTTCCGGCGTGACGATCATCTCCTTCTTGCGCCCGCGGATGTACAGCTGACCGTCCGGCGCCATCTCGCCGACGTCTCCGGTGTGGAACCACCCGCCGTCGAACGCCCGGGAGGTCTCCTCGTCGGCGTTGAAGTAGCCTCTCGTGACGTTCTCGCCGCGCACCAGAATCTCGCCATCAGCGGCGATCTTGATGTCGACGCCGTCAATGGCCTTGCCGACGGATCCCTTCTTCATCGAGAACGGGTGGTTCAGGCTGACGATGGGGGCGGTCTCGGTCAGGCCGTACCCCTGGACGACGGCGAAGCCAAGCTCGCCCCAGAACTGTTCCAGTTCGGCGTCCAGCGCGGCGGCGCCAACGACGAACGCCCAACATTTCAGGCCGAACAGGCGGTGGATGCGGCGATAGCGCCACCAGCGGCGCATGACATGCCCGCCGCGGTCCGCCCCGTCATGGGAGCCGGCCGCCGCACGGAGCACCTGCTCGCGCAGCAGGTGGTCGCGGAGCACGTGGTCGCGGAGCACGTCCAGGATTTTCGGCACCGACACCAGCACCGAGACGCGCCGCTTCCTGATCTGCGCGACGATCTCCGCCGGGTTGTAGCCGCGCATGAAGATCACCTCGCCCGCCAGCATGGGAGGGATGAACGTCGCCATGGCCTGGCCGAACATGTGGCTCAGGGGCAGGAGATTCAGGAAGCGCAGCGGCGAGAATGGCGCGGCCCACTTCCTGTACTTCCCGATCTCGCGCTCGATGGGGACGATGTTCGCCAGCACGTTGCGATGCGTAATGACGACGCCCTTGGGCTCTGCCGTCGCGCCCGACGTGAAAATGATCTCGGCGACATCGTCGGCGGCGTGGATCACGGGGGGGGCGTGGCCGTCGCGCCACTCGAGCTCGTGCAGCTTCCAGATCGGCGCGTCGATGCTCACCTGCGCCGGGTCGAGCGGCGGCACGTCCTGGCCGAGCAGGACGAGCCTGGCGCGCACGATGCGGCTGACGCGCGCCAGGAAGCCGGGGGAGGCACGGTAGTCGATCGGCACGACCACGACCCCCAGGAGCAGGCAGCCCCAGAAGGCGACGATCCATTCAGGGCGGTTCTCGCTCCAGAACACGACGGCGTCGCCCTGGCGGAGGCCGAGGCGATGCAGACGCTCGGCGAAACCGCGCGCGGCCTGGCCGACTTCCGCGTACGAATGGCAGCGGCTCCGGAAGCCGTCGTCGTGGACGAGAAACGACCCGCGCGCATGCGAGAGATCGTGGAAAAAGTCAATGAGCGTGGCGCGGGGCACGACTGAACTATGATATACGGCCGCGATGCGAATCTTTCTGACGGGCGCGACTGGATACCTCGGCGCACCAGTGCTCGATGCGTTGGTGCGTGGCGGACACGAGGTCACCGCGCTCGTGCGGAACAGCGAGAAGGCCCGGCGTGTCGCGGCCCGCGGCGCGCATCCGGTCATCGGCGATCTCGCGGACCCCGAGTCGTATCGCGCCAGCGCCGACGGCCAGGACGGCTATGTGCACACGGCGTACGACGCGCGATCGGGGCGTGGTCCGGCGATCGACCGCGGCGTGCTCGAAACCCTGCTCGCGGCGGCCAGACGTCCCCGCACCGCGGGCGCCCAGTCGCCCACCAAGCGGTTCGTCATCTACACGTCGGGCGTCTGGGTGCTCGGACGATCGCCCGAGCCCGCGGCCGAGGACGCGCCGATCAACCCGGTGAATCACGTGTCCTGGCGTCCCGATCACGAGCAGCTCGTGCTGACGGCCAACAGCGAGCATCTCCGGAGCATCGTTGTGCGGCCGGGCGTTGTCTACGGCGGCGGCAGCGGCATTGTCGCCGACCTCTTCAAGTCTGCGAGCAACGGGCTCGTGCGCGTGGTCGGCGACGGCAACAACCACTGGCCGCTCGTCTACGATCGCGATCTGGCGGATCTCTACGCGCGGCTGTCGGGCCGCGAGGATACCGCCGGGATCTACCATGCGAACGACGAAGGCGACGAGCGGGTCAACGAGATCGTCAACGCCATCAAGCCCTACCTGCCGGTGAAGCCGGACGTCCGCCACGTGCCGCTCGAAGAAGCGCGAAGCAAGATGGGCACGTACGCCGAGGCGCTGGCGCTGGACCAGCTGGTACGCAGCCCGCGTGCCCGGGCGCTCGGCTGGACGCCAACGCTGCATTCGGTTGCGGGCAACGCGGCGCGCCTGCTCGAGGAGTGGCGCGCGGCGCAGAATTGACGTCTCAAGAGCGTGAGTTGTGACTCACAACTCACCACTCATGACTTCATTTCCATGTCCAGGCGCGCTGCCTCGGCCTCGCGCGGGGCGGCGCCGGCTGACGGCACTGACGGCATCTCGATGACGGCCGCCGGTTCGCCACGGTCGGCGCTCGCTGGCTTCGGCTCGACCAGCTCGCCCGCGACCACGGCGTCGATGAGGCCGTACTCGCGCGCGCTCCCGGCGTCGAGGTAGAAGTCCGTGCGCTTCGTGTCCTTGATGATCTGGCGCAGCGGCTTTCCCGACCGCAACGACAGGATCTTGTAGATCTGATCCTGCATCTGCTTCAGTCGCTCGAGGTGTTGCGCCGCCGCGCTCGTCGACTGCCAGCCGGCCCACTTGGCCGGCTCGTGGATCATGATCCACGAGTGGGGGAACGCGAGCCGCCTTCCGTCGCTTGCTGCCTGCAGGACGACCGATCCCATCGAGTACGCCATCCCCTGGACGATGATCGTGACCTCGATACCCCGGCTGATGATGTGCCGGATCGCGTCGTGGAGGGCGAGGCCGTCGGTGACGTTGCCGCCGGCGCTGTTGATGTACAAGGTGATTGGACGGTTGCCGTCGGCGGCCAGCTCGCGCAGACGCTCGATGCAGCTGCGTGCAGTGTCCTTTTCGATGTCGCCGATCAGGTAGACGTCGCGCAGCCTGTCCCCCGCCTCTTTGCGCAGTTGGGCGCGAACGGCGTCTACGAGCTCGGCGATCATGCGGTCGCTCAGCTCTCCCATGGCCGTCCATTATCGCACCGTGGAGAATGCCGCGTCAGTCGCCGAATCGCTCCACGTCCTCATCCGCCGCGCCGGGCAGAAGATCGAAGAACGCATCGAGGCTGCGGTCGAGCGCGCGGCGGAGCTGCGGGATGGTCCCATCGAATGTATGCAGCGTCAGGCCGGCGGACGACCCGTCGGTCAGCGTGAGCGTCGCCTCTTCCACGCCCTTCAGCGTGCCTTCAGGAATGAGTCGCACGCCGTAGACGAGTGTGTAACGAGCCATGCGGCGATTGTACAGGTCAGGCCGCCTCTCCGGGCGCCGGGTCAGACGTCGCCGCCGACGAGCCGCCGCGCGCGCTCGATCGCGGCGTCCAGCGTCGCAATCGTGCCGTCCAGCTGCTGCTCGTAAACCGCCTTCAGAATTTCGCCGACGCGCGGGCCCGGCCTGACCCCGAGCGCAAGAAGGTGGCGTCCGAGCAGGAGTGGATCCGGGGGACCCTTGTGAGCGCCGATCGAACGGGCGCGATCGAGAAACCAGTCCATCGCGGTGCAGTCGAACACGCCCGGCTGACGACCCTCACAGTCCGACTTCGCCAGCCGCGCGAGCAGCTCGAGGTCCACCTTCTGCGCCAGGCGTCTGAAGGCGCCGTCCCCGACCTCGTCGCGGACCTTGTACCACATGCCCGGCTTGAGGTGCTGCGCGGTGATGCCGAGCACCTGTCTGCGCACGTCGTAACCGTCAATCGAGTGGACGTTGAGGCGATCGAGAAACGCCGCAGCGGGTGGGACACCCTGCTCCTCGTGGTCGATCGATCGGATACGGCCGTCGAGGAACGCGGTCGTGGCGGGCTTGCCGAGATCGTGGCAGACCGCGCCGAGCAGGACGGCAAGCTGTTGCGGTCGCGGCAGGTCGTCCACGCGCGTTCGAGCCCGGTCGATCACCTGGAGCGTGTGGATCCACACGTCCCCTTCGGGATGCCATTCCGGTTCCTGCGGGCAACCGGCGAGCGCGTCCAGTTCTGGAAACAGCTTCTCCACGACCCCCAGATCGCGCAGCAGCTGCCAGCCAATCGAAGGGCGCGGCGCGCCAAGGAGCTTCTCGATCTCGCCCCAGATGCGCTCGGGCGGCAGGTCGTCGAGCGCAACGGCGCGGCACAGCGCGCGCGTGCGATCGTCGATCTCGAATTCGAGCCTGGCCGCGAACTGCGCGGCTCGGAGCACGCGCAGGCTGTCGTCCCCGAACCGATCGGCGTCGACGACGCGGATGATCCGGCGCTCGATGTCCGCGCGGCCGCCGAAGGGATCGAGATACGTGTCGGTCAGTGGATCCCAGGAGATCGTGTTGATGGTGAAGTCGCGGCGCCGCGCGGCCTCCTCGATCGTCATCCACGGATCGCCGGTGACCTCGAACCCGCGGTGTCCACGCCCCGATTTCGACTCGCGCCGCGGGAGCGACACGTCGACGCCGCCCACCTTGTAGACCTGAAAGCTCTCGCCGACGCGCTCCACGCGGCCAACCGTCTCGAGAATGGGGCGCAGGCTGTCCTCGGGCACGCCGAATACTTCGACGTCGACGTCCTTCGACACGCGGCCCATCAACCGGTCGCGCGTCCACCCCCCGACGATGAGCGCGCGTCCGCCGGCGTCGTGGACGGCGAGGGCGATTCCGCGGGCGGCCTCGAGAGACATGGGTTCGGCGAGCTTCGCGCTACGGCGCCAGTGGCGGCCGGATCGGTCTGCGGCCGAACCGTTTGACCACACGATCGGTCAGCCCGGGCGCGAACGCGTTCAACCACACCAGCGCGCGAGATCGGACGTAGGGGAAGACTTCGGCCACCGGATGCTCGATGGCCCGCGCGATGGCGTCGGCGACGACGATCGCGTCCTGTCGGGGGCCGCGCGCGCGCGTCACTGTGGTGCCTGTTTCGCGCGACATGACATCGAAGAATTCGGTCTCGGTCGACACGGGGTACACGACGGTGACGTGGATCGGGGAACCAGCGACCTCCGCGCGCAGGCACTCCGCCATCCCGACTTGCGCGAACTTGGTCGCGGAGTATGCGCCCATGTAGGGCACGCCACGCTTGCCGACGATTGACGAGACGACGATCACGTGGCCCGCCCCCTGGCGGCGGAACACCGTCAGCGCGGCGCGTGCGGCGTGGAACGTCCCCATGTAGTTGATGTCCATCAGATCGCGCATCTGCTCCGGTGAGACATCGTCGATCGCCCCGGCGATGCCGTAGCCGGCATTGCACATCATCACGTCAAGCCGACCGAATCGCTCGACCGCTTCGGCCACCAGGCGATCCATGTCAGCTGCCCGTCTGACGTCGGCGACGACCGCGTGGACGTCACCGCCTGCGGCGCGGATCGCTTCCGCGGCCGCGTCGAGCCTGTCCCGGCGGCGCGCGCACACGACCAGCCGCGCGTGGTCGCGCGCGAGACGCATGGCGGTCGCGCGGCCGATGCCCGCCGATGCGCCGGTTATGGCGACTACACGCATGCCGTTCAGCTTACCAAGTCTCACCCCCTTTCAAGTCGACTGTTGACACTTGACCGTTGACGCGTGACCGATGAGACTCGACAGTTGCCCATGGATCCAGCCATCCGCCTGCTGCACGATCTCGTCGCGATCGACTCTGTCAACCCGACACTGGTGCCCGGCGCCGCGGGTGAAGCCGCGATCGCCGATGCGATCGGTCACGCGATGCGGTGTCTGGGCCTCGACGTGACGACCGAGCTCGTCGCCGAGGGGCGCCCCAACGTCATCGGCGTTCTCGAGGGGCGGACGGCAGGACGGACGCTCATGTTGTGCGGGCATACCGACACGGTCGGTGTGGCCGGCATGACCGATCCGTTCACCCCGCGTGTCCGCGACGGCCGCCTGTACGGGCGCGGATCGCAGGACATGAAGGGTGGTGTCGCGGCCATGATCGCCGCTGCGGGCGTGATAGCCGAACGCGGGCTCCCGTCGGGGCGCCTCGTGATCGCCGCGGTCGTGGACGAAGAGCATTCGAGCATTGGCGCCGACGCGCTCGTCCAGGGCTGGCGCGCTGACGCGGCTGTCGTCACCGAGCCGACGGACCTCCAGATCGCCGTCGGCCACAAAGGCTTCGAGTGGATTCAAATCGAGGTTGCTGGCAAGGCGGCGCACGGCAGCCGCCCCGCCGAAGGTGAGGACGCGATCCTTCGCCTGGGACGTGTGCTCGCGCGGCTCGAGGCGCTTGATAGGGACCTGCAGCGCCGGCCTCCGCATCCCCTGGTCGGGACCGGGTCGCTGCATGCCTCGCTCGTGACGGGCGGGCGCGAGTGGAGCAGCTATCCTGACGCGGCGATGCTCCAGATGGAGCGCCGGACGCTGCCCGGTGAGTCTGGCACCGCGGGCATCGACGAGGTCATCAGGATTTGTCGGGAGCTGGCGAGCGAAGATCCGACGTTTCGGGTAAACGCCCTGCAGAAGTTCAGCCGGCCAGGGTACGAAATTCCTCAGAATCACGAACTGACACGGACTCTCGCGGAATCGCTGTCAAAAGTTGGGGGCGCGCCGGTCGTCGCAGGGGCGAGCTTCTGGACGGATGCGGCCATCCTCGGCCTGGCCGGAATTCCGTCAGTGCTGTTTGGTCCGGGAGGCGCAGGCCTCCACTCGGTCGAGGAGCACGTCGTACTGGCCGACGTGCTCTGTTGTCGCGACACCCTCGTTGAGCTGACAGGGGCTTTCTGCTGAGCTCGTTGCTTCCCGCTGAGCTTTCACTCGCTGCCGCGCTTCACCTCCGAGGAAGGCTTCAGTTACTGAGAATCTGACATCTGCGTCCGTTCTGCCGCACGGATGTCGTGTTTTTTTACGCGACGCGGCGCTCACCGCTGAGCTGGTGTTGCATCATCGGTCGGGCTGACGGCTGACGATGACCATGTGCAGCGGTCGGCGGCGCTTCGTCGAGATCCCACCCGGGGGTCTCGTGGCCGCATGAGACGCATCGCAGAAACATGCGGTCCTCTCCGAACTGCAGAAGCGTGTCATGTCCGTGCAGACCGCATAGCACCTGTCGCACGCGCTCGATCACCCGACTACTCAGGTCCTCCCCGTGAGTCACCATGACCTCTCACTCCTATCGGAAGGTCGCGGCTCTGTTCTTTCTGGATGCCGCGTACCCGTTCCGCCTCAGGTCATTTCAAGAGGCGTGCCGCGGGAGCCTTTCATGGCTAAGCTGCCGTGGACAAGCAGGTTGCGGACGGAATGGGCTGGAAGGCGGGACCGCAGAGTGCTCGGAAGGTGCGCGTCAGGTTGTGTTTAGTGAGACAACGCATGGAAGCGAACTACACACGCTCTCCTACGATCCCGCGGATCACAAACATGACATTGGCGGGCCGTTCGCCAAGCCTCCGCATAAAGTAAGGAAACCATTCGCGGCCGAACGGAATGTAGACACGCACCCGGTAGCCGTCCTGCGCAAGCGTGGTCTGCAGATCGCGACGGATGCCGTACAGCATCTGAAACTCGAAGCGAGTGGGCGCGATCTGACGCTCGCGCGCCCACTGGCGCGTGAGGTCGATGATCGCGGGGTCGTGTGTGGCGATCGCCGGCTGGTGGCCGTAGGCCAGCAGCACCTTCATCATGCGCACGTAGGACGCGTCGACGTCGGCTTTCCCCTGGTACGCGACCGCCTTCGGCTCCTTGTACGCCCCCTTGACGAGCCGCACGCTGGCGCCGAGCGCGTTCATCCGCGCGAGATCCTGCTCACTCCGATAGAGCGCCGACTGCAGAACGACGCCGATGCGGCGGTGACCCTGGTGCCAGAGCGTCTCGAAGATCTCGAGCGTGACGTCGGTGTACTGCGAGTCCTCCATGTCGACGCGCACGAAGAACCCGGCGGGCTCGGCCCGCTCGAGGATCCGGCGCAGGTTATCGACCGCCGTCGCTTTGTCGACGTCGAGCCCGAGCTGCGTCAGCTTCAGGGAGACGCCGCGGCCGATGCCCGCCCGGGTGATGGCGTCGATGACCTCGAGGTACTCGCGCGTCGCGGCGTAGGCTTCGTCCAGGTTCGTGACGCTCTCGCCCAGGAAATCGAGCGTCTGCTTCAGGCCGCGCGCTTCGATCGCGCGAGCGGCGTCGACCGCCTCGCCCACCTCCTCGCCGGCAATGAACCGGCGAGCGAAGCTGCGCGGCCGGCGCATGCCGTATCGCGATCCGATTGTCTTCAAGGTCTTGCTGTGGGCGAGCAGGTGGAAGAAAGCTTTGGAGGCGGTCCCGAGCATCAATGAGTCCGGCCCGGCGGGACCATCAGGTGCTCGATCGTCCGGGCGTAGTACCGCAACACCGTCCGCTCGCGCACCCGAAACCGCCCGCGCTCGGCGACGACGATGCCGCGTGTCTCGAGCGGCTCGGCGGCAGCGTCGATTGCCTGCCGGCCGCTGTGGACCCCGAGGTTGGCGTGCCGTGCCGCGAGGTCCTCGATGATCTGATCGATCCGGTGCTCGAGATCGCGCCGCGTGATCGACGGCCGCATCGCGGCGGCGAATACCGCAGTCGGCAGCACTTTGTAGAGCGCGCCGATGCGCGCGCGCACCTGACGGGCGAGCTCGAGGACCTCGGTCCGCGAATGTACATCGACGCCCGCGATGGAGATCGGCGGTCCGAACGTCGTGAAGGCGCGGGAGCGGTATCCGACGGCGTAGCGCACCATTTCGGCGAGCTCGCGCGCGAAGGGGCGCTGGCGCTTCTTCACCTGCTGGTGCGCGAGGATGTGGTCCTCGAGCACGAGGTCGTACGCCACGGCGACCGGGACGATGACCATGTCGTCACGCTCGGCCTGCAGCGCCGCGTGCAGGAGCCCGGTCTTGGCCGGCTTCAGCTCGCCGCTGTAGCTCCGTCCGCCTTCCGGGTAGAAGAACAGGTCGTGCTTGCGGAGGATCTCGGTGACGTAGGCCTTCAGCGTGACCAGGTACGCCGGGTCCTTCATATTCCGCCGGATCGGAATCGCGCCGGTCACGTGCCGGTGGATGAGGCCGAGCGGCCCTCCGAAGAGGTTGATGCCTGCGGCGATGAGCGGCGGCCGGATGCCGTTGTCGTCGAGGGCGAGCGGCTCGACGAGGTAGTCGGTGTGGCTCTTGTGATTCGACGCGTAGACGATGCGGTGAGACCGCACGGCTGCGGCCACGTGGTGCAGGTTCTCCGTCTTGCGCTCGATCTTCCGCAGGATTGGGTACAGCGGGTGCTGGAGCGCGCGGTAAAGCCCGTGGCGCTGCGTCGTCCGCAGCTCGTCAAGGTACTCATTCACGCGTTCGCGCGGGTACTTCAGGACATCTTCGCGCGCGAGCACCGCCTGAGAGATCTCATCCAGCATCTGAGCCGTCCGGAGTGTACCACTCAAGCTGGGACTTGCGAAGCGCCTTCGACCGCGCGACAGACCGCGTCGGCGAACTCGATCGTCGACGCGGTCCCCCCCAGATCGCGCGTCCGCACGCGTGTGCCGGTGAGCACGGCGCTCAGCCCGCGCATGACGCGGTCGGCGGCGTCCCCTTCGTCGATGTGCCGCAGCATCAGGATCGACGACAGCAGCAGCGCGGTGGGATTTGCCACGTGCTTGCCCGCGATGTCGGGCGCGCTGCCGTGCACGGCTTCGAACACCGCGCTCTCCAGGCCGAGGTTGGCCGCGCCGACAACGCCGAGGCCGCCGACGAGCCCCGCGCAGAGGTCCGAGACGATGTCGCCGTAGAGATTGGGCAGCAGCAGCACGTCGAACTGCGATGGATTCATGACCAGGTGCATGCAGGCGGCGTCGACGATCCGCTCGTCGTACGTGATGTCCGCGTACTCGCGCGCGACGCGCCGGGCGCTCTCGAGAAAGAGCCCGTCGCTCTGTTTCATGATGTTCGCTTTGTGGATCGCGGTGACGCGCTTTCGTCCGTGACGCCGCGCGTGCGCGAACGCGAACTGCGCGATGCGCGTCGACGCGCGCTCGGTGATGATCTTCAGGCTCTCGACGACGCCCGGGACGACCGTGTGCTCGAGCCCGGCGTACAGATCCTCGGTGTTCTCGCGCACGATGACGAGATCGACCCCCTGAAAGCGCGCGTCGACGCCCGGCAGGTTCCAGACGGGACGCAGGTTCGCGTACAGGTCGAGTGCCTTGCGCAGGCCCACGTTGACGCTCGTGAACCCCGTCCCGATCGGCGTCGTGACCGGTCCCTTCAACGCCACGCGGTTGCGGCGGATCGAGTCAACGAGCTCGACCGGCAGCGTCTGGCCGCTGCGCTCGAAGGCCAGGATGCCGGCCTGGTGGCGCTCCCACTCAATGGAGACGCCCGATACGGTCAGGATGCGAACGACGGCGTCGGTGACTTCGGGGCCGATGCCGTCGCCGGGAATCAAGGTGATGGTGTGCGTCACACTGGCCCGCCTTCGCGTCTCACGCTTCGGCGGATCCGCCGTCGCTCGCAGTGTCGGTTGAGCGAACGGAGGCGGATTGCTGGTTGCTGGCTATTCGCGGGCATACCAGGACAGCAGAATGAAGCCGATCGCCGCCGTCGCGCCGTGCGTGATCAGTGAGAGTCCTGTCGCGCCCGCCTGTCTCGACGTGCCTCCGAGCGCGGCGGCCGCCCCCGTGATCGCGAGCATGAGCGCTGCCAGCGCCACACGCAACGCGAACGCCCGCGGTGGTGGTCCGACGAACTTCATCACGAACAGTCCGAGGATCACCACGCCGCCACAGCCGTAGGCGAGGCTGAGCCGTTCGCCCGGTGACTCGCCCGTGAGTGTTTGCACGGTCGCGCCGAGCCAGACAACGAGTGCCGCCAGCACGGCGTACCGGACGACCGGCATCGCACCATTATAATTGCAGGATTGCGGGAACACCTGGCGGCACCCGGCGGCGATCACGACAGTCTCGACCGCGGTGACGGGCGGCGGCCAGCGTGCGCGGACGACGTCGGGTTCGTCGAGACGTGCGTGCTCAGCGCGATTGCGGCCGACGATCCGGACGATCCGATTGGGGCGAGCGCTCTCCTGTTTCTGATCCGCCTGTACCAGCTCACCGGCCGCGAGGATCTCGCCGGCAGCGTCGGCAACGCCCTTGCGTCGGCGTTGGCGCGCGCGGATCACGGATCGACCGTGATCGACCGCGCGTCGTGGCTCGGGCTCCTGGTCGAGACGCGCGCGCTGTCAGACGACGACCGCGTGAGCGCCGCCATCGAGCTGCTGATCGATCAACTGCGCGACGCCTGGGTGTCGAGCTGCGTCGCGGACGCCGCAACAGCCGTGGAGGCCTGCTTGCTGGCGGCGGGACTGCCCGAGCATCGCGCGCTGGCCTCGGACGCCATCGATGGCATGGAGCGCGTGATCGCCGCGAACTACCGGCCGGGCGCAGGCGTGGGTGCGTTCGTCGATCAGGTTCGCGCCGCGTCCGCGCTGCTGACGGCGTACGCGCTGAGCGGCCGCCTGCCCTATCCGATGCTCGCCGAGGAGCTGATGCAGATCGCCGGGCGCGGCGCCGGCGACTTCACGGGATCCTGCGAAGCCGCGCGCGTTTTCTGCCGGCTTGCCGCGCTCCACGACGAGGCCGACTATTGCCGTGCCGCGGTCGTGACGCCCGGCGCCGACTACCGGCGCGATGCGGCACAGATGCTGGCGGCTCAGGCCGAAGAGGCGCGCCGCCGCGGCGCGGCCGCTGCGATTTACGGCGTCGCGCTCCTTGAACTAGAATCTGCAGGCCCGACGAGCCTGGAATCGGCACGCTCGACGGGCCCAAGATCCTCAACTCCTCAAATTCTCAAATCCTCAGATTGAAATTGCCATGACTGACCGTGCTGTCCTCATTCCTGCGCTCAAGAACATCGCGACGCGCCTGCGCATCGACGCCGTCCGCTCCACCTCCGAGGCCGGCAGCGGCCACCCGACGAGCTGCATGTCGATGGCGGATCTGATGGCGGCCCTCTTTTTTGCGGAGATGAAGTTCGATCCAAAGAACCCGCGGAACCCGGACGCAGACCGCTTCATTCTGTCCAAGGGACACGCCGCGCCGATTCTGTATGCCGCGTGGGCGGAAGCCGGCGCATTCGATCGCGCGGAGCTGTTGAAGCTGCGCCAGTTCGGCTCGGACCTCGAGGGCCATCCAACGCCGCGGCTTCCCTTCGTGGACGTCGCCACCGGGTCGCTCGGCCAGGGCATCTGTGCCGCCATCGGCACCGCGCTCAACGCGCGGCGTGTGCAGTCGAGCTATCGCACATACGTGCTGCTTGGCGACGGCGAGAGCGCCGAAGGATCCGTGTGGGAAGCGGCCAACGTCGGCGCCATGGATCGTCTCGACAGTCTGTGCGGCGTCACCGACGTCAACGCCCTCGGCCAGAGCCGACCGACGATGTGGCAGCACGACATGGACCAGTTCGCGCGCCGGTGGCGTGCGTTCGGATGGCACGCGATCGTCATCGACGGCCACGACATCGCGGCCATCCTGGATGCGCTCGATGAGGCGCGCCGGACCAAGGGCCAGCCGACCATGATTCTCGCGCAGACGGTGAAGGGGAAGGGCGTTTCGTTCGTCGAGGGCAAGGAGGGCTGGCACGGCAGGCCGTTCAAGAAAGGCGAGGAAATGGACCGAGCGATCGCGGAGCTCGAGCAGCAGGTCGTGCCGGTGCCTCCGGACGTCGATCTGCCGCGTCTGATTGCCAAGCCGCCCTCGACGCCCCGAGCCGTCATCGTGCCCAAGCCAGTCGCCCCACCCACCTACACGCTGGGGGAACAGGTCGCCACGAGGGAGGCCTACGGCGCGGCGCTCGCCAAGCTCGGTGAGGCGGATCCGCGCGTCGTCGCGCTGGACGCCGATGTGAAGAACTCGACGTTCAGCGACAAGTTCGAGAAGGCATTACCAGACCGGTTCTACGAGAACTTCATCGCCGAGCAGGTGATGGTGGGTGCCGCAATGGGGTTGGCCGCGCGCGGGGCGATCCCGTTTCCCTCGACCTTCGCGTGCTTTCTGGGCCGCGCGGCTGATTTCATCCGAATGGCGGCGATCAGCAACGTCAACATCAAGCTGGCCGGGTCGCACGCCGGCATCTCCATCGGCGAGGACGGGCCGTCGCAGATGGCGCTCGAGGACCTCGCGATGTGCCGCGCCGAGCCAAATTACACCGTGCTCTATCCGTGCGATGGAGTGAGCGCCGAGCGGCTCGTGGCGGTCGCTGCTTATCATCCCGGACCGGTGTACATACGCACCAGCCGGCCCAAGACACCGGTGATCTACGCGAACGACGAAGTCTTCGAGGTGGGCGGACTGAAAGTCGTGCGGCAGAGCTCCCAGGACGTGGCGACGGTGATCGGCGCTGGCGTGACGCTATTTGAAGCACTCAAAGCGTACGAGACGCTGAAAGCAAGCGGCACGGCCATCCGAGTCATTGACCTCTACTCGCTGTCGCCGATCGATGCCGCCGGGCTCGTAGCGGCCGCGCGGGCCACGGGCGGACATCTCATCACGGTCGAAGATCATTATCCCGCGGGCGGCGTCGGCGATGCCGTGGCCGAAGCCGTGGCAGACTCCGGGTTCACCGTCCACCGCCTGGCCGTCCGCGAGATTCCCCGCAGCGGAAAACCGGAAGAGCTGCTGGAGCACTTCGGTATCTCCGCGGCTCATATCGTCAGTGCTGTCCGCGAGGTGACGGTCGGCGCGCGCTGAACGCGGCTTTCAGCTGCTGCAGCTTCGCCTTCTGGTCGGCGGTCAGGATCTGCCATACCTCCGCGTGCGCATGCGCCCGCGCCACCGCCAAGTCCGCATCCGCGGCGGCCACGTCAGCGCTCCTCTGACGGATGAGTGACTCGTCAATGCTGACAGGGTTCGCGGGGTTCGCAGGGTTCGCCAGGTTCTCGGGGTTCACTACGGCCTCAAGCGCCTGCCGCGCCGAGCGCTCGCGATCGGCCAGCGCCTTCCACTCGTCATGGTGTGTCTCGGCGATCGTCCGGAGCTGGGTCCGCTGTGTGTCCGTCAGCTGAATCTCCCGAGGCAGCATCGGGAGCATACCCATCGGGCCGCCAGGCCCCCCGCGCCCGCCTGGACCCCTCCCCATAAACGGCGGCGGTGTCTGGCTCGTATTCTTATCTTGAGTGGCAGCGTAGGCCCCGGCGGCGCCTGCCGCGATTACGGCGCCGGCCAGCAGGCCGAACGTGGCGTTTCTGATGGTCTTCGTCATCGCGTTCTCCTTGTATCTCATTGGACTGTAACGACGTGACTGGCACATGGACAAACGGTGACAAAATGGTGACTCCTCGGGTGCTCGTCGTCGAGGACGAACCAAACATCCGAGAGCTCGTCTGCCTGCACCTGGGCCTCGAGGGGTATACGTGCGAGGGGTCTGGCGATGGCAAGGACGCGCTCAAGCGGACCGAGGCCGAGCGGTTCGACCTGCTCGTGCTGGACCTGATGATCCCCGGGCTCGACGGAGTCTCGCTGACACGAGCCGTACGCAACGGCCGCACGAACTCTGACGTCCCCATTCTCGTGCTCACGGCACGCCGCGACGAATCCGACAAGGTCCTTGGCCTCGAGAGCGGCGCCGACGACTACCTTACGAAGCCGTTTGGCGTGCGCGAGCTCGTGGCGCGCGCCCGCGCGCTCCTCCGCCGGCCGCGCCAGGCGTCACTGGCACCGGGTGCGGCCTCCGCCAATGGCCATGCCGACGAACTCGGGGCGCCAATCCTCGTTCACGGCATCGACATCGATCCGCCGCGCCGACGGGTGCGCATCGACGGCCGCGAAGTCGAGCTCACGGATCAGGAATTCCGCCTGCTGTATCTCCTGGCGACGCATGTGGGCATCGTCTTCAGCCGCGAGGCGCTTCTCGCCAAGATCTGGCGTGGGGATACGTTCGTCACGGTCAGAAGCGTCGACACGCTCGTCAAACGGCTGCGCCGCCGCATCGAAGCCGATCCCGCGGAGCCGCGGCTGCTCCTCACCGTCTGGGGCGTCGGCTACAAGCTGGCCGACCTCTGATCTCGACCGGCTGATCTCGACCGGCGCGCGACGCGCAGGTGCCCTGATCCTCGCCGGCTCAAGAGCCGATACGTATGTTAGGATTTGGAGACATTTCCGTTTCCCCAGCGGAAATCCCATTCAGACAACTGTTTACTGCGGTCCGGCAGGGCGCCCGATCCGCTGCGCGGTCTCGCGGGCGGGGCGTGCACGCCCGAGCCGGGCCGATACGCGGAGGAGTTTCACGTGTTTGCTCGCAAGTGGTCCGGCCGCACCATTGGACTCGCCGCCGCGATCGGAGTCGTTGCGCTGCTCGCTGCCGGCCTTGCGCTGCGCAGCCATCGCGCCCCGGGCACGCCGGTCGTTCCCTTTTCCGAGCTGCTCCTCCACGTGAGCGGCCCGACTCCGGACGTGACCGCGGTCGCCGTCAGCGGCGACACACTCGACTACACGCTGGCGAGCGGTCAGACACTGCGCACCGTCGCGCCCACAAACTACGTCACCGTCAATCCTGCCTTCGTGTCGGATCTTGCGAGAAAGAACGTCCGCATTGACGTGCGGAACGCCCCCGAGCAGACGGCGTACAGCTTCGCGTCGCTCGGCCTCGGGCTCGTGTTTGCGGCATTGCTCGGTTTCACACTGTACCGCGTGACCACGGGCCGCGTTCCTGCGCTCGAGAGCAAGGCGCATGAAGCGGATCCCGGCGCTGTCCCGGTGACGTTCGATGACGTAGCCGGGGTGGACGAGGCGAAAGAGGAAGTGAAGGAGGTCGTCGGCTTTCTGCGGCAGCCGGAGCGGTTCTCGGCGATCGGCGGACGCATTCCCAAGGGGGTGCTGCTCGTCGGGCCGCCCGGTACCGGCAAGACGCTGCTCGCGCGATCCATTGCCGGCGAGGCCAAGGTGCCCTTTCTCTTCGCAAGCGGGTCGGACTTCGTCGAGATGTACGCGGGGGTCGGCGCATCGCGCATCCGGCGCCTGTTCAAGGATGCGCGTCGTCACGCGTCGTGCATTGTCTTCATCGACGAGCTGGACGCCGTGGGACGGAGCCGGGGAGGCCAGTCGCTCAGCCACGAAGAGCGCGAGCAGACGCTGAACCAGCTCCTTGTCGAGATGGACGGCTTCGCGCCCAATCAGGGCATCGTCGTCGTCGCGGCCACCAATCGTCCCGACATCCTCGACCCGGCGCTGTTGCGTCCCGGCCGGTTCGATCGGCAGGTGGTCGTCGGTGCACCCGACGTCAAGGGGCGGGAGCAGATCCTTCGGATCCACTCGAAGAAGGTGACATTGGATCCCGACGTCGACCTGCGGCAGATCGCGCGGGGCACGCCTGGATTCTCCGGCGCCGACCTCGCCAACCTCGTCAACGAAGCCGCGCTGCTGGCCGTCCGCGCCGGCCGCGGCGCCGTGGCGGCGGAGGATCTCGATCAGGCGCGCGACAAGGTGCTGATGGGCGTTGAGCGCAAGTCACTGCAGATGAGCGAGCCCGAGCGGGTGATGTGCGCGTACCACGAGGCAGGCCACGCCGTTGTCGCCGCCTTCGTCGAGCACGCGGATCCGCTGCACAAGGTGACGATCGTTCCGCGAGGCCGCGCGCTCGGCGTGACCATGCAGCTGCCTGAAGGCGATCGTCACACGCACACGCGCGAGTTCCTCGAGGCGCAGATTGCCATTCTGATGGGCGGCCGTGTCGCGGAGGAGCTCTTCCTCCGGCAGATGACGAGCGGCGCGGGGAACGACATCGAGCGCGCAACCGATATCGCGCACCGCATGGTCTGTGAGTACGGCATGTCCGCGCTCGGGCCCCTCGCCTATCGCACGCCGGGCAGTCCCTGGGAGACCGAACGCAGCGCGGGCATGAGCGAGGCGACGGCCCAGCGCGTCGACGAAGAGGTCCGCGACCTCGTGATGCGGGGATACGAGACAGCCCGGCAGATCGTGGCGAAGCACCGCGCGGCCGTCCTGGCGATGGCCGAAGAGCTCCTCGTCGTCGAATCGCTCGACGCCGATGGCATCCGGACGATCATCGCCCGAGCGGCGTGATAGCGTCGGCGGCGGCTGAGTCGGGCCAGACCGGCTGCGGCGCCGCGACGTAGCCAACGTGCGCAAGACGGGCCTGGAAGAGCGCCGTCTCCGACGCCCAGAAGACCAGCTTCACCCACAAGCGAGCGACGATGTACAGCTGTCCGATCGCGAAGCCAATCCACATCATCAGCCCGGCCTGTGCCGCACCGGGCGCGGCCAGAGTGGCCAAGGCGTAGAGCGCGGCGCAGACCGCGAAGACGAGAATATTCATCAGGTAGAGGCCCGCCGCCGCGCCATTGCGCCGCACGAACCGGAAGCCGGCGGCGAGAGCGGCGAGCATGCTGTGTCGATCCTCGACAACTGCGCGAACCTTCGCGTAGTCGAAGACGAGGCTGCAACCGGCGACCAGGAGCGCGAGCACCAGGTACAGGACCAGCCGCACGGCAAAGGCCGAGCGCTCGGCCGTCGTCTCGTGGGTGAGCCGGGCGAACAGCCGGTCGAACAACAGCGGGTGAGCGACGCCGAAGATCAACGCATACACCAGCCACTGGACGACGCCGAGCCGGAGGAAGCGGAAGAAGTGCACGCCGGATGCCGCGAAGAACGCGTGCGTGCGCGAGGGGCGGTCCCGGGCGTAGCGATCGATGATGCCGCCGGCGACGAACGTCCAGAGCGCGAGATACGCGCCGGCGGCGCTCGCGATGACCAGCGGACGCGGCGTGTGGTCCGCGAACGCGCTGGCGTTGTCGAGGACGGCGCCGAAGCCGATGACAGTGGGCTTGAGGGTGGCGCCAACGCCGCTGGCCTGTCCGGCGAATTCCTGCATCCAGTCGTAGTTGACCCCTGCGGCCGCTGACGCGGCCTCGAGGCTCCCGCCAAGGTGCTGGACGATCATGCCACGCAGCACGAGCGCGAGCGGAAGGCTGACGGAGAGCGTCATCAACCAGACACCGAGCAGGACTGCGGGCGCGCGCGTGACGCGGCGCGCGCCATCGCGCCACGCGGAGGCCGCGGTTGCAGAAGCCGTCGAGCTCGTCGAAGAGGCCGGGACGCTCACACCAGCGCCGCCCACGAGAGCAGGCAGTCCTGGAGCCAGATCATCCAGACCATGGACCATTTCGTTGCGGCGCGCGGTCCGTCGGGCCGCAGCGTTCTGGAGTTGTTCGTGTAGTCCACATCCAGCAGCAGCACACGCTCCGGATCGACCTCGGCGCTGACCGCGGCGCTCGGGCGGATGTAGGAATAGAGCTTCCACCGATCCAGTCCGTCCCAGTGCTCGGTGACGCGCTCGCCGTTCTCGAACGTCACCAACACGTCGACCGGAAACGTCGCCTCGCCATAGCGCCGCACGACGACGTTCGATCGGTATTGCGGACCCTCGCGCGCGGCGGTCAGATCCTGGACCCCATAGTCGAACACGTTCGAGCTGCGATAGACCTGATCGAAGAATGGCTGGAGATCGCGGCCGGCGACCTCTGTCGCCGTCCGGAAGAAGTCGTCCGGCCTCGGATGCTTGAACTTCCAGCGGTCGAAATGCGCTGCCATCACGCGCTGGAGGGTCGGCCAGCCGAGCCACCGCTCGAGCGTGTTGAGCCACAGCGCGGTCTTGTTGTAGGTGATGCTGCCGCCCGTCGAAGGGAAGTAGCGAAAACTTGGCGTCGACTGCGCGTCGCTCTTCGCGTCGCGCCGGTAGCCGGCCAGGCGGTTGCCCTCGGTCTCGCGCGAGAGCGCGATGTCCCGATACACCCACGGCACGAAGCCGCCGAAGTAGCGGATCGTGAGGAAGTTCGGATCGTAGACCTGCGCGACGGCACGCGCCGTCGAGAACGTGTTGAGCCCCTCGTCCATCCACGCGTCCTCGAACTCGTTGTTGCCGACGATCCCGTACCAGAACTGATGGCCCGCTTCGTGGACCGTGACGCCCTCGGGCGTCGTGACGCGCGACGGCGCGAGCCATCGCGTTCCGGCGGTGAAGAGCGTCGGGTACTCCATGCCGCCGGCGCCGCTCTGGTACGCGGGATCGACGATGGTGATGTGCCCGTATGGATACGCGCCGAACCACTCGCCGTAGTACTTGAGCGTTGTCCGGGTGGCGTCGAAATGGCGCTCGGCCTGGCCGGCGTGCTCGGGCTGCAGCAGAAGGCGCATATCGACGGCCGGCAGCGTTGGATGCTCGAAGCGCGCGGTGCGTACGATGAAATCGGGGCTCGTCGTCCAGGCGAAGTCGTGAACGTCGTCCTGATGATAGCGGTGCGTCGCTGTGCCGTCCGCGTTGTCGACGCGCTCGCGCTGCAGGCCCGTCGCGCCGACAATCCATTGGTGTGGCACGGTCATCGACACGTCGTATACGCCGTAGTCGGAGAAAAACTCGGTGCCCTCGTGGAACTGATGGCAATTCCATCCGGTGTCCTGGAAGACCCCCAGCTTCGGAAACCACTGCGCGATGAAGAAGAAATTGCCGATCGCGCCGGTGCGGGCGAACGTGCGCGGCACGTGGGCGCTCCATGCCAGCTCGACGGTGACCGAGCCGCCGGGTCCGACCGGCTGTGGCAGCGGGAGCGCCATCACCGTCTGATCGTCCGCGTTGTCATCGTCCGGCGTGATGAAGTGCTGGGCCGTCGTCAGGTCGGACGTGATCGGCGACGTCAGCTTGATGGACGTGACGTCCATGTGCGCGAGGTCACGGGCGGGACGATCGGCCTCCGGCCGGCCGAGGCCAAGCTCGCGCTCGCGCATCCAGGTGCTGCGCGCGTTCTTCCAGGCGTTCCAGTACAAATGGAACTGCAGCTCCGTGGCGGTCGTGCCGGTGATGTTGCGCCAGGCAATTCTCTCGGTGCCGACGATGATCCGCGCCGAGGGGTCGAGGCGCGCCTCGATCTCATAACTTGCATTTCTCGCCGACAGCGGGGGATTCACGGTGCCCTGAGCCGCCGCGGCCGCGGACGCCACGCCGAGCAGCGCCGCCACGAACAGCGGGCGCATGTTCAGTGGCTCGAGCCTGGAGCGGCGCGCGACAGCACGCGCTTCTGCGGCAGCGAGGCTCTGTCGACCACTTTGCCGTCCTTGACGAGGACGGAGATGCTCCGGATGTTGTGGATGTCGGCGAGCGGATCGGCGTCGAGGACGAGCAGGTCGGCGCGCTTGCCGCTCTCGATGGTGCCGGACTCGGTCACGGTGCGCGAGGCGATGGCGCCGTTCTTCGTCGCGGCTACGATCGCCTGCGAAGGCGTCATGCCCAGCTCGACCAGCCCTTCGATGGCGATGATCGTGCCGATGCCATGGTCCTGATTCTGCGGCTTCGGCGTGCGCGAGAGCTCGCTCGCTGCGGCCCAGTAGCTGTCGGTGCCGACCGTGACGAGCGCCCCCGCTCGAATCAGCTTCTGAGCGTTCCGACGGCGCATCTCCAGGCCGGCGCCGAGATCGTCGCTCCGCTGACGCTCCTCGAACGACGTGCGCGGCCGCGGAGGAGATTTCTTGTCAGCCTCGGCGTGCTTCTTCTCGGCTTCGGCGCGGTCCTTGACGTGCTTCTCCCATGCGTCGCCGGTGATTGTGCTGACGAGCATCGAGCAGACCAGCTGCTTGTCGAGGATGCGGCGGACCAGATCGTCTGGCAGCTCCTTGCCGTCCAGCAGCTCCGGGTGCTGGATGCCGTCGATGCCGGCGTCGATGGACAGGCGCAGCCCTTCAGGACTGGTCGCGTGCGTCTCGACCATCCGGCCCTGGGCGTGCGCGCGCTCCACGATCGTCTTCTGCGCGGCGGGTGAGAACCCGATGAACGTCGGCTCGGAGAAGTGGCTGGTGCCGCCGTACTTCAGGAAGTCCGGGCCTTTCGCCAGATAGGCGTCGATCGCGTGCGCGAGGTCGGCTGGCGTCATCCCCATCAGCTCTTCGCCGGCGCCTTGCGCGATCTCGTCGTTCATCTGCTCCTGGAACAGGGTGAGGCTCTGTTCGCGCGTGAGGCTGAAGCTGATCGAATACGGTCCGCTCCAGCCGATGATGTTGCCGGCGGCCAGAATCTGCGCGCCGATCGCCTCGCCGGCGGCGATCCGCTCGCGGACCGCGACCAGCGGCCGGAGCATGCCGTAGCTGTCGCGCACGGTGGTCACGCCGTAGCGGAGCTCGGTCTGCGCGGCCTCGAGCACGATGTCTTCCTGGCGGTCCTGGTAGCGGACGAGCGTTTCGTAGCGGTCGTTCATGCCGCCGTACAGCGACAGGTGCACATTCGTGTCGATGAAGCCCGGTACCACGAACTTGCCGGAGCCATCGATGGTCTGCGCGCCGGAGGGAATGGCGGTGGACGCGCGCGGACCCGCAGCGACGATGCGGCCGTGCGAGACGACGACCACGGCATCGCGAACGGGCGGGGCGCCGTTGCCGTCGATGACTGTGGCGCCGACGATTGCGAGCGCGGCAGGCTGCGCGTGGAGCGAGACGGCCAGCCCCGCAGCCGCCAATGCGGTGGCAGCGAAAATGAAGCGCATGACCCGGAATCCTACACCAGCGGTCAGGCTCTGGACGAACGACGCCCCGAGAAGGCTTCGAACGTCGCGCGACATCACGGGTGAGGCATGAGCACGATCGAGATCAATGGCTCGTCAGGCGTCCGGTCGACCAGCGCGCCCGGGCCGCCGATCTCCATCCGGTGTGCGCGGTAACCGAGCTCGCGCGCCAGCGCGAGAAATGACGCGACGTTGATCCCGGAGGCGCGATCGAGCTGAGTCGGGTGGAGCTCTGACAGGATGACCGGCCGGTCCTCGTGCAGGAGCCGGCGAGCGCCGCGCAGCACCTGCGGCTCGGCTCCCTCGACGTCCATCTTGACGAGTCGGACCGGGCGCTCGAGCGGGAGGTCGTCGAGCGCCACGAGGGGAACGGTCCGCGTGAGGTTGCCGGTCAACGGCGCCGCGCCGTCGCGCAGCAGGTATGCGCCGCCCGAATTGAGCGTCTCGCGCGGAAACGTGAGCGTGGCCTCTCCAGTTGCGGCGCCGACGGCGGCGCGCCGAAACACGATGCGATCGTCGAACCGGTTCTCCGCGATCGAGCGCTCAAGGAGCTCCGCATTCGCGTCGAAGGGCTCGAAGGCATACACGCGGCCCGCCACGCCGACGCTGGCCGCCATCTGCATCGAGAAGAACCCGATGTGCGCGCCGATGTCCACGGCGACATCGCCGGGGTGCAGCACGCGGCGCACGAACCGAATCTCGTCCGTTTCGTAGGCGTCTCGAATGATGCTCAGACCGATGACGTGATCCGAGAGATCAACGAACAGTCTGGCGCTTCCGGGGCCATCGAGTTCCTTAATGACCAGCGTGCGATCGTTCGTGTGCGCGTAGTCGCCGTTCTTGTCCTGGAACTCGGCAGACGTCATGAGGTGTCGCCGCAGCTCGCGTGTGTTGCGCGAACCCGCCAGCTTTGGACCGATCACATCGTCGCTCTCGGGATCGCGATCGAGCAGGAGCCGATACGCCCACACGACGTGATCGCGCGTCAGGCCGCCGGGATGGTCGGTTGCCATATAATCCCAAGCTTATGCCGAACATTCGCGTGATGCACTTTGGGCTCGGGCCGATTGGTGCGGCCATCGCCAAGCAGGTGGCCGAGCGCCCTGGGCTCAAGATCGTGGGCGGCATCGACATCGACCCAGCGAAAGTCGGCCGCGATCTCGGCGACGTCATCGGCCTGCCGAAGCGACTGGGCGTCAAGGTGTCGGGCGACGCGGCACGCGCGTTGAAGGCGGCACGGCCCGACGTGGTGATGCTGTGTACGGCTTCGTCGATCAAGAACGTCATGCCCGAGATCGAGACCATCCTGAAGTCCAAGACGCCGATCGTCTCGACGACCGAGGAGCTGGCGTATCCCGGTTACACGCATATCCGCCAGGCGCGGCAGATTCACACCTGGGCGAAGAAGGCGAAGGTGGGCGTGCTCGGCACCGGCGTCAACCCCGGGTTCGCGATGGACGCGTTGCCGATTGCGCTGACCGCGGTGTGCGAGCGTGTCGAGCGCGTCGCGGTCAACCGGGTGCAGGACGCCCGCATCCGCCGGCTGCCGTTTCAGCAGAAGATCGGCGCCGGACTCACGACCGAGCAGTTCCAGAAGAAAGTGGAGGACGGCAGCGTCAGGCACGTGGGGCTGACCGAATCGATCGCGATGATCGCGGACGCGCTCGGGTGGAGCCTCGATCGGATCACCGACGAGATTCATCCGAAGCTGGCGACTGTGACGATCTCCAGCGAGTTCCTCGCCGTCGATCCTGGATACGTCTGCGGGATCATCCAGGACGGCGTCGGCTACCGCAAGGGCAAACCAGCCATCAAGCTGCACATGGAGGCGTATCTGGGATCGCCGGAAACCTACGATTCGGTGGAGATCGAGGGATCCCCGAACCTGTCGATGAAGCTGTCGGGCGGGATCCACGGCGACGTCGCGACGGCGTCGATTGCCGTCAATTCAATCGCCAAGGTGCTGCAGGCCCCGCCGGGGCTTCACACGATGCGCGATCTGGCGCTCCCGTCGTTCTTCCCCGGCCGCTAGAAGGGGGGCGGCGCGAGAGCGGATGCAGATCGTCGTCAAGTGCCCGAAATGCGACGCGTCGTTGCCGGTCGGCCCGGTCGGCCCGGTCAACCCTGTGGACGCTGTCAACGCCGCCGAGATGCCCGCCGCCATCTCGTGCGGCAGGTGCGGCCGCGAGATCCGGTTGACGATCAGCGACGGGGTCCGAGCCGACCGTGCGGTCGATCGGTGCCCGGTCTGCGAGGGCGCGGACTTCTACATCCGCAAGGACTTCGATCCCACGATCGGGCTGACCGTCGTCATCATCGGCGCGCTCATCAGCGGGGCGTTCTACTGGTTCGGCAGGGATCTCATCGCGTACGGCATTCTGGCGTCTGCCGCCCTCGTCGATCTCGCCGTCTACGGACGGCTGAAGGACGTCACCGTCTGCTACCGGTGCCACGCCGAGTTCCGTGGCGTGTACGCGAGAACCGCTCCATCGTTCGATCTGCACACGGCCGACGTTCTGGAACTGGAGTACGAGCGGCGGATCGGCCGGCGGTGAGTCGGGGGCGTGTCCGACTGGATGATTCAGAAGAGCATGACCGACACGATCGTGCCCTCTTCGACGCCATCCTCGGTGGCGGGAATCTCGATGTAGCCATCAGCCTTGGAGAGGCTCGTGATGTCCCCGGAGCCCTTGAACGCCGGCATGGCGGCCCCGTTGCGGAGCGTCACCGTGTAGAACTGATGTCGTCCGACCGCGGACGCGATGCTCCTTCCGAGCGGCACGCGCACGGTCCGCGCGATTTCGGGCGGCAGGCGCGCCGTTGCCCGAAGAAACGGGGCCAGCAGAATATACGCGTTCGACAGGCACGACGTGGGGTTGCCCGGCATTCCGAAGAAGGGCTTGCCGCGCACGATGGCGAACGCCGTGGGCTTGCCCGGTCGGACGGCGATGCCGTGGAAGACCATCTCGCCCCCTTCTGCCGCGATCGCATCGACGACCAGATCGCGGTCGCCAACGGAGCTCCCACCCGAAAACACGACCATGTCGGCGTCGAGGCTGGCCTCGAGCGCGGTCAGGAGTGCGTCGATGGTGTCGTGCACCGGCGGCCGTGGCTCGGGGACGCCGCCGTGCGCGGACACGACCGCGCCGAGCGTGAAGCGATTGACGTCGAAGATGTGGCCGGGGCGCAGCGGCTGGCCAGGCTCGAGGATCTCGTTCCCCGTCGACAGAATCGCCACCCGGGGCCGGCCGAAGACATCGACGGCCGTGCGTCCGATCGCCGCCAGCGCGCCGATCCGGCTCGGCGTCAGCACGTCACCTGCGGCCACGACGCGATCGCCCGGCGCGATATCGCCTCCGCGGCGGCCGACGTTCTGGCCTGGCGTCACCGGCGCCAGGATCCGAATCTCGTCGCCGGAACGGGCGGTGTCCTCGACCATCACGACGGCGTCGGCGCCTTGCGGCAGCGGGGCGCCGGTCGCGATTTCGACGCACCGGCCGGCTCCGGCGCTCGCGGCTGAGAGCTCTCCGGTGAATACGCGATCCACGAGCCGAAGCCGCGCGGGCGACTCGGGCGTCGCGCCGGACGTGTCAGTCGCGGCAACGGCGTAGCCGTCCATCGCCGATCGCGCGAACGGCGGCACGTCCACGTCGGACAGCGCCTCGAGCGCGGCGACGCGGCCGCCAGCCTGGTCGAGCGACACGCGCTCCAGCCGATCGATGGGCCGCAGCGCGGCATCGAGCCGGCGTCGAGCTTCGCCAAGCGAAATCGTCGAAGTGAAAGGTCTCACTTCCGGGCTTGTTGGACCATGTGCGCCAGCTCCGGGACGAGCAGCCGGTCCATCGCCAGCCTGACCGCGGCTTCGGATCCTGGCAGCGACACGATGATGCGCCCCGACGACAATCCCGCGCAGGCCCGGCTCATGATGGCGGCGGATCCGATCTGCTGATAGCTGAGCATCCGGAACAGCTCGCCGAAGCCGTCCAGGCGCTTCTGCAGCAGCGCGCTCACGGCTTCGTACGTGCTGTCGCGTGACGTGATGCCGGTGCCGCCGGTCGTGATGACGGCCTGCACGTCGGGATTGGCCAGCTGGCGGACAATCGTGTCGCGCACCAGCTCCGCGTCGTCCCTCACGATCGTACGGCCTGCCACCTGGTGGCCGGCGGCGGTCAACAGCTCGACGACGGCGCGACCGCTTGCGTCGGTTGCCTCGGTGCGCGTGTCGCTGACCGTGACGATGAAGCACCGCACCGACGCGGGGGCTTGCGCCTTGTGTTCCGTGTGGGCGGCCATGCAAAACATTGTAGCGCCCAAGCGGTGGTACCATCCCGGCATGCGTCACGTCGTGGCGGTCGTCTGCGTGGCGGTCGTTGGGGTTGGCGCGATTGGCGCGGCGGGAGACCCGTTCGTGGTCGACCGCGACGGCGCGCGGTGGGTCGAGGAGACGCGACGGAAGCTCACTGTCGACGAGAAGATCGGCCAGCTCATCGTCCCGTCGTTCGAATCGGGCTTCCTGAGCACGGACAGCGACACGTTCGACGACCTCGCGCGTCTGGTGAGGGAGTACCACGTCGGCGGGTTTCATGTCTTTGGCGCATCGCAACCTGCGCCTCCGGTCCTGCTCGACGCGTCCTACGGGACCGTGCTTCTCGGCCAGCCGCTGTCGGCGGCGTTCCTCCTCAACCGCCTTCAGGCGATGTCGGCGGTCCCGCTGCTCAACACGGCGGACTTCGAGACCGGCGCGGGCTTTCGTCTCGCCGGCGCGACGTCGTTTCCGCGGCAGATGGCGATGGGGGCGGCCAACGACGAGCGGCTGGTGCGTGAACAGGCCCGGATCACCGGCCTCGAGGCGCGAGCGATCGGCGTGCACGTCACCTTCGCGCCGGTCGCAGACGTCAACAACAACCCGAGGAACCCGGTCATCAACGTCCGCTCGTACGGCGAGGATCCCGCGCGCGTCGCGGCGCTCGTGGCGGCATACGTCGACGGCGCGCGTGACGCGGGGATGATCGCGACCCTGAAGCATTTCCCGGGGCACGGCGACACGGACGTTGACAGTCATCTTGGCCTGCCCGTGATCACGTTCGATCGCGCGCGGCTGGATCGGGTGGAGCTGGCGCCGTTCAAGCGCGGCATCGAGCGCGGCGCCCAGGCCGTCATGGCCGCGCACATCGAGCTGCCGGCCCTCGACGACCATCCGTCCACGCCGGCCACGTTCAGCAAGCCGATCCTGGACGATCTCCTGCGCCGCGATGTCGGGTTTCGCGGGCTGATCTACACCGACTCGATGTCAATGGACGCGGTCACGCGGCTGGTGACGCCGGCGGAGGGCGCGGTTCGCGCGGTGCTGGCCGGCGCCGACCAGGTGCTGCACTCGCCCGATCCGATTGGCGCGTTCAAGGGCCTGAAGCAGGCGGTGGCAGAGGGACGCGTGACGCGCGAGCGGCTGGACGAGTCGTTGACGCGCGTGCTGCGCGCGAAAGCCTCGCTGGGCCTCCATCTTCGGCGCGCCGTCGATCTCGACGCCGTGCCCGACAAGATAGGTGGCAGGGCGCATCAGCTGGCGGCGCAGGAGGCTTCGGCGAAGTCGGTCACCTTGATCAAGGACGTCCGTCATCACGTGCCGCTGGCGATCGCGCGCGACGCGTCCGTGCTGTATCTGTCCGTTCTCGACTACCCTTCGGGCTGGCAGATTGCAGCGCCGAGCCGGACCTTCATTCCCGAGCTGAAGAAGCGCTGGCCGCAGGTGACCTCGATCGAGATTTCCGATCGCACCTCGCTGTCGGATCTGGATGTCGTGCGAGCGGTCGCGCCCCGTTATGCCGCGATTGTCGCGTCGGTCTTCGTGCGCGCGACCTCCGGCAGCGGCCGTCTGGATCTGTCGCCGGACGTCGTGCGGCTGCTACGGGACCTCGCGCGAGCGCATGACGCGGGCGACAGGCCGTTTGTGACGACCGTCTTCGGCAACCCGTATGTCGCGGCGGCAGTGCCTGAGCTGCCGGCGGTTCTCCTGACCTACGATTTCTACGACATGGCCGAGCTGTCAGCGGTTCGCGCCCTCTCTGGAGAGACCGCGATCTCCGGTCGGTTGCCTGTCTCCCTCCCGGGGCTGTTGCCGGCCGGCCAGGGCCTCGATCGGCCGGGTAAATAGGAACCGACGTGCCCTCGGGCGGCATGCTTCGCGACAAGCTGATCGCGCGGATCGCCGAGATGGGTGCTGGGATCGACCATCAGCGGCTGGTCGCGGAAGTCCTTGGCATCCGCGGCGCGCCGCCCGAGCTCGCCCGGAAGCTCGTCGCCCAGGCGCTGGTCATCGAAGATCGACGCGACGCCTGGCAGCGCGCCGGAGTGCGGATCTGCCGCGAGGCGCCGTCGACGGCGGGCGTCTACATCTTCCGCGACGCTGATGGCCGCACGCTGTACGTCGGCAAGGCGGTCAACCTGCGGCGCCGGCTGCGCGCCCATTTTGCGGCGCGCCGGTGGCGCGGCATCAAGCCCGCGCTGTCGCGCGTGACGGACGCGGAGTGGATCGAAGTCGGGTCTGAGCTCGAGGCGCTGCTGCGCGAGGCGGCGCTCATCGCCGAGCTTCAACCGATCGTGAACGTCCAGACCGGTGCGCCCCACCTCGGCGCGCGGGAGGTGCCGCGCGCCCTTGTGCGGGACGTGATCGTCGTGGTGCCGTCGATCGAGGCGGACTCGGTCGAGCTCGTCGCGGCGCGGGCTGACGGCGGGTGGCGCATTCAGCGGACGCGGCGAAGCGGCGCGGACCTCGCCGTGCATGCGGCGCGCCTCCTCAAGTTTTTCCGGGCACCGGACGTGGGGACCTCCTCCAGCGGGCTGGGGCCGATCGTCTTCTCGTGGCTGGCGCACCGCGGCAGCTCGGCGACGCGGCTCGATCCCGGTGATGTGCGGTCGTCGAGAGATCTGTCGGCGAGGCTCGCCGCAATCCTGCGCGACGAGCGGCTCTTTCACGAGCGGCTGCAACACCGCTAAAGAACTTAGAAGTTAGGAGTTAGAAGTTAGAACTTCAGTCTGCGTTTTCAGCAGCTGCTATACTGGCTGGAGCGTTGGTGTGCGCCCATAGCTCAGTTGGATAGAGCGTTTGCCTACGAAGCAAAAGGTCGCATGTTCGAGTCATGCTGGGCGCACCATTTCAACCGCCTTCGACTGAATCCACCAGACATCAAAGCCATTGAGACGTTCCCCCTCGGGCGGCGTCCACGTCTTTGAGTAGATAATCTTCTGGAGTAAGATAGCCTGACGATGCCGAAGCGTGGAAATCAGCCTATTCACAGTGAAATGCTCCAGGGGACGCTCGACCTGTTGGTCCTCCGCACGCTGGCGGCGGCTCCGGCCCACGGCCACACGATCGCGCACGCCATCGAGCGCGAGTCCGACGAGGTGCTGCAGGTGGAGCACGGATCGTTGTACCCGGCCCTGCACCGCCTCGAGGATCGCGGCTGGATCGCCTCGTTCTGGGGCACGTCGGAAAACAACCGGCGCGCGCGCTATTACCGGCTGACGCCGGCGGGCCGGAAACAGCTTGCAGCGCAGACGACGAGGTGGGACCAGATCGTGAGGGCGATCAACCGCGTGCTGAGGCCGGCGTGAGCCTGGGCCGGTTTTTCCGGCGGGCGCGGTGGGACGACGAGCGGGCGCTCGAGCTCGAGTCGTACCTCGCGATCGAGACCGACGAGAACATCGCGCGCGGCATGACGCCCGCCGACGCGCGCGCCGCGGCCCGGCGCAAGCTGGGCAACCGGACGCTCGTGCGTGAGGAGATTTACCGGCTGAATACCATAGGCTGGATCGACAGCACGTGGCGCGACGTGAAGTTCGGGGCGCGCCTGCTGGGGCTGCAGCGCGGGTTCGCGGTCGTCGCTGTCCTCTCGCTCGCGCTCGGCATCGGGGCGAATACCGCGATCTTTCAGCTGCTCGATGCGGTGCGCCTGCGCACGCTGCCGGTGAGGGACCCGCAGGAACTCGTCGACATCAAGATCGTCAAGGCTCGCGACGGCCAGACCGGCGACTTCAGCTCGCGCTACTCCAATCTGACCAATGCGCTGTGGGAAGGCGTCCGGGACCGCCAGCAGGCCTTTTCCACCGTCTTCGCGTGGGGAACGGCGGAATTTGAGCTGGCGTCAGGCGGCGAATCCCAGCCGGCGGCCGGGCTGTGGGTGAGCGGCAACTTCTTCACGGGTCTCGGGGTCGCACCGCTCATCGGCCGGGTGCTGACCGCCTCCGACGATCGAACCGGCTGCGCCGCGCCGGCCGTGGTGCTCAGCTACGCGTTCTGGCAGCGCCACTACGGCGGCGATCCCACTGTCGTCGGCCGCGCGATTGCCCTGAACCGGCGCACGATGGAAATCGCGGGCGTGACGCCGGCGAGCTTCTACGGCGTCGAAGTCGGACGTGTGTTCGACGTCGCGGTGCCGCTCTGCGCCGACCCGCTGCTGGAGCCGGAGCGCAACGCCATCACGACGCCGAGCCGCTGGTGGCTTGCCGCCATGGGACGGCTGAAGCCGGGGTGGACCCAGGCGCGCGCGTCCGTGCAGCTCGCCGCTCTCGCCCCGGGGCTGTTCGCCGACACCGTTCCCCCGAACTACACCGCCGGGGACGCGAAGGACTATCGCGAGTTCGTGCTCGGCGCTGTCCCCGCGGGTACCGGCGTGTCGCGGCTCCGCCAGGACTACGAGACACCGCTGTGGCTACTGCTCGCGATCGCTGGCCTCGTGCTCCTGATCGCCTGCGGGAACCTCGCGAACCTCATGCTCGCCCGCGCGAGCGCGCGTGAGCGTGAAATCGCGGTGCGGCTGGCGATTGGCGCTTCCCGCGCGCGGCTCGTGCGACAGCTGCTCGCCGAAAGCGCGCTCGTCGCCGCGCTCGGCGCCGCCGGGGGCGTCGTGGTCGCGGCACAGCTGGAACGGGTGCTGTTGTCGCTTTTCGACAACACGCTGTTCCTCGATCTCCGACCGGACTGGCGGGTGCTGGCGTTCACCGCCGGTATCGCGGCGGTCACGTGCCTGGTGTTTGGCGTGATGCCTGCGCTCCGCGCGACGAGCGTGGATCCCGGCGCCGCGATGAAGCCGGGGTCGCGCGGATCATCCGACAGCCGTGAGCGGCTGGCCCTGCGTCGAGGCCTCGTTGTCGCCCAGGTCGCGCTGTCGCTCGTGCTGGTCGTCGGCGCCCTGTTATTCGTCCGCACCCTGCGGAATCTGGCGACCGTGGACGCCGGGTTCCAGCGGACCGGCATCCTTGTCGCCAGCGTCGACGCGCGCGCATTGAGGCTGCCGCCCGACCAGCGATGGCAGCTCGAGCGGACCCTGCTGCAGCGCGTCCGCGCGATCGCCGGAGTCGATGCCGCAGCGGCGAACTACATCGTGCCGGTCGGGGGCAGTGGCTGGAACGATCGCATCGTTGTCGACGGCGTCGCGCAGCCCGGCGCCTCGAACTTCAATGAGGTCAGCGAGCGGTACGTTCAGACCATGGGCATTCAGCTTCTAGCGGGACGCGACTTCGACGAGCGCGATTCGACCGGTTCCGAAGCGGTCGCCATCGTGAGCCAGGCGTTCGTGCAGAAGTACCTGGGTGGACGCGATCCGATCGGGCGCACGTTCACGGTCGAAACCGGTCCGGGCGGACGTGCGCCGCTCTATCACGTGATCGGGATGAGCCGGGACGTGAAGTACAGAGATCTGCGGGAGCAGTACACGCCGCTTGTGCTGATTCCGACGACCCAGAGCACGCGCCAGGCCGTCATCGTCGACGGCACCTCGCTGATGATTCGCTCGCGCGTGCCGCTGACCTCGCTCGTGCCGGAGGTCAAGCGCGCGATTGGCGCCGTCAATGCATCGCTGCTCGTTCAATTCGAGTCGCTCGCGGCGGACCTCGACAGGGGCATGGTCCGCGAGCGGTTGATGGCGGTGCTCTCGGGCTTCTTCGGCGCGCTTGCCGCGCTTCTGGCGATGATCGGGCTCTACGGCGTGATGTCGTATGCGGTTGCTCGGCGGCGGAACGAAATCGGCATCCGGATGGCGCTTGGGGCCGAGCGGGCCGACATCGTGCGCCTGGTGCTCGGCGAAGCGACGTGGCTGATCGCGTCCGGGGTGACGATCGGAGGCGCGCTGGCCGTGGCGGCGGCTCGCACCGCGCGAACCCTGCTGTTCGGACTCCAACCCGACGATCCGCAGACGGTCGCCGCGGGCATTGCCGCGCTTGTCTTCATCGGGCTCGCGGCGGGCGGTGTGCCGGCGTGGCGTGCATCGCACCTCGAGCCGACCGAAGCGCTGCGCGAGGAATAACCACTCTCCGACGCCTCACAGTGCGACGAGGGCAGCGATTCTGTTCTGCACGACCCTCATGAATCCGTCGATCTCCGCGGGCGTATAGCTCGCGGCGCGGAAGCAGTCGCGAAGCTGGTCTTCCGAGAGCTGCGCAAGTCTTTGACCCAACCACCTGGCGTCCGCGCGGGGTACGTGCTTCGCGACCTGTTCGATCCGGGTGCGCTTGAAGTAATCGGGGAAGTCGAACACCTGCAGGAAAAACGGCCGAGTGTGCATCACGAAGTCCACAGTGTCAGGCGTCGTCCGGTCGATGAATGTCGAGCCGGCATAGTCCGAGAGGACACCCTTTGACCTGGTGAAGTAGTTGCCGCTCCGGCCAAAGCTCGCACCGATGTCGCTGACGAGGAAGCGTCGCTCGGCGTCGACTTGATCGACCGTGTTGTTGGTCACGTCCAGGTCCCAATTGTTCAGGAGCGCCATCATCACGCGAAGGCCGTTGAACTGCCTGGTCCCGAGAAACGGGTTGTCGAACCAGTCCCAGCTCCCCAGTTTCGTGACGTCCTTCGGCCGGCGCTTCAAGCGCACGCCGTGGACGCGGCCGCCAGCAGAGACCAGTCGTTCGCCGCGCCGGAGTCCGCGAAGTCCAGTGATCGTGAGGTCCGTCACGTAGTAGTCTTCGTCGACGAAGTACCCCGCGGCCCACAGCAGGCGCGAAGCGGCGGTCTCGGGTTGCGGTTCATTGTGGCGGTCAGGCTGCAAGCTTCGCGTCGAATCGAGCTTCACGCGCCACCGAACACCCTGGCTATCCTCGACATCGAACTTCGGGTTGGTCCCGTTCATGTCCTCCTTGATGAACACATAACGATCATCGGGGTCCGGCGCGTGCGCCTCGCCGCCGGCGCCGTAGAACAGGTTCAACGTCCGGACGTCGTCCGTATCACGAAACATCACCGCGGGTAATTCGCCCGCGTGTTCACGCTTTTCTTCCCGCTTCTCGTGGCGTTTCTCCCGTGACTGGGCGCCAAGCGGCGCCGCGGTCGCCAGGATCGACAGAACGACCGCGCTTCCGAAGAAGACTCTTCGCCACTGCATGGTTGCCCTCACTGCTCCGAGTGCACGCTCAGGCGCTGACGCGCTGATCGGCCGTCGCGCCGGCACTCTCCGCGCCCTGAATGTGATACATCTCCGAGTACAGTCCGCCTGCCGCCAGCAGCTCGTCGTGCGTGCCCTGGGCGACCAGCTCGGAGTCTTTGATGACGAAGATGACATCGGCGTGGCGAATGGTGGCCAGGTGGTGGGCGATGACCACGCACGTCCGGCCTTTCATCAGGCGGCTCAAGGCTTGAATGACCGTCTGCTCCGAGGCGGCATCGAGTCCCGTCGTGGGCTCGTCGAGTATGAGGATTGGCGTATTCCGAATCATCGCCCTGGCAATCGCGATGCGTTGGCGCTGGCCGCCGGACAGCGTCAGGCCGCGCTCGCCGAGCACCGTGTCGTAGCCGTCGGGCAGTTCCTCGATGAACTCGTGTGCCTCGGCCAGATGCGCCGCGCGGATGATGTCCCGATAGGACGCATCGGGTTTGCCATACGTGATGTTTTCCCAGACGGACGCCCGGAAGAGCACCGAGTCCTGCAGAACGAAGCTGATCTGATCGCGCAACGATTTCTGCGTGAAGCGCCGTATGTCGGTCCCATCAATGTTCACGTGGCCCGACTGAGGATCGTAAAAGCGCGGAATCAGGCTGGCGATGGTCGTCTTGCCCGTGCCCGACGCGCCCACGAACGCGGCCACCTGTCCGGCTTTGATCCGGAAGCTCAGGTCCTGAAGGACGTGGCTCCGGCCGTCATAACCAAAGCTGACGTGGTCGAACTCGATATCGCCTTTGAACGCGGGCGCCCGCCGCGCGCGCGGAAGATCCCGGACGTCGCTCTCGATCTCCAGCACTTCCTTGATCCGCTCGTAACCGACCAACGCCTTCGACACGGTGTCGGTCATCTTCGAGAGGTCGCGCATCGGCTTGTACATCCGGCCCAAGTACAGCAGGAACACGACCAACATCCCGGCGCTGAGCTGCCCGGCCAGCACCAGCCGCCCCCCGTATCCAAGGACCAGACAGGTGCCGACCGCCACGATGACGGCGACGAGCGGCGCGAGCTTCGCCTTCAGGCTTCGCGCCTGCAGCGCGACTTCAACGTTCGCCAGGCTCTTCGATTCGAAGCGCTGCGATTCGTAGTCCTCCCGGGCGAACGCCTTGACGACGCGCGCGGAGGTCAGGACCTCCTCGACGACAGAGACCAGCTCGCTCTCTTTGTTGCGCACCTCGCGTGACGCTTCTTTGATGCGGCGCGTGAGCGAGTACACAACGACGAACAGAGCCGGAACGACGGAAAGGGAGACCAGCGTGAACCGCCAGTTGACGTACCACATGACCGCAATCATGGTCAGGAGCGTCAGCGCATTGATCACGACGCCGAGCATCGCCGAGCTCGTGAAGTCCTGAATGGCGCCGATGTCGCTCGTCACGCGCGATATCCAGTCACCCGTACGTGTCTGGTCGTACTCCGCCAGTGAGAGACGCTGAATGTGGTTGTAGAGGGTCTTGCGCAGGTCGTGGGTGACCCACTGGCTGATGCTCGTAGTGAGGTATTTCTCGGCGTAGGAGCTCAACGCCCCGACGACAGCGATGGCGGCGACGGCGGCCACCGCGAAATTCAGAATCGCCAGGTCGTTCTGTCCAAACACGCTCGAGAGCATCCGGCCCGGCCAGCCGGAAAAACCCTTGTGCTGAAGAAGGTTGTCGACGACGACCTTGATCGGCCATGGCTCGAGAACATCCGAAAACGTCTCGCCGAGCACGGCAAGCAGCGCCAGGGCGAAGGCTCTCGAATGTGGTCGAACGAGCCGGACGATACTCAACCGTCCGGCGTTCGACCGGTAGCGTAGTCTGGACTCCATTGCGGACGCGGGCGTCCTCAGGGCGTCAGCGTCCGACGGCCCGAGACCAGGTGAACGATAAGCAGGATGATCCCTATCAGGAACAGCACCCAGGCGATCTGTGAGGCGACGGCGGCGACGCCCGTGACGCCCAATGCTCCAGCGATGAGCCCAACGATGAGGAAAACCAAAGCGTAGTAAATCATGTCCGTGCTCCTCCATGAGCTACGTCGTCCTGACGAGTACGTGAGCACAAACGGTGCCGTCGGCGGTTTCTGGAAGAGGTTGCTCGTTCGCCGTGCCGTGTGTAGATCGAGGGTCTATGGTGTGTGCCGCGCTGCTACTTCTTGGCAACTGGAGCGTAGTGATTCATATAGGTTCGCGCGCGTCACACTTGTCGCCCGGATGACCGTGGTCCTACAATCCGCGGATGCGCAGCTGGACGTGCGCGCGCCGGTCCCTTCCGTACGGGCGCGCGTTTCCAGTGTTCACCGCTGTCTTCGCGTGCTGGGGTGCGGCGAATGCCGCCGCGCAGGTCGCGCCGCCACGAGATTCTCGCGCAAACACCGCGGTGGCCGGAACGGGAGCGATCCGGGGCCGCGTCGTCTCGATGGCGGTGGAGGACTCCGTGCCCCTTCGCAACGCGCGTGTATCGGTCAGCTCGCCGGCCGGCACGATCGATCCCGTCTTCACCGACGGCTCAGGCCGCTTCGAATTCACCCGTCTCGCCGCCGGACGTTACACGCTGACGGCGGAGAAAACGGGTTTCGTAAGAACCCGCTATGGATCAAGAAACGATCTCGATCCGCCCATGCCAATTGCAGTGGGGGACGCGACGACCGGGGATGTCGAGATCCGGATGCCCAAGGGCGCGGCGATTGCTGGACGCGTCGTCGACGAGCTGGGCGACGCCGTGGTTGGCGCGACGGTGTCCGTGGGATTTCTTCGGACGACCGGCGCGGAGGCGCGTCTCGTGGGGGTCTCGCGACCAGAATCAAAGACGGACGATCGGGGCGAGTATCGCGTCGGCGGCCTCGCCGCCGGCACGTACTACGTGAGCGTTGAGGGATCATCGGAAGGCTCACACATCCCGGGCGCGCCTTCCGAGTGGGGGCGAACGATCAGCTGGGGCCGAACGTTTTATTTCGCGTCCCCGAGCCTCGCAGCTGCGACCGCGATCGTGCTGAGTGCGGGTGAGGACCGCACCGGCATCGATCTGGTGATCGCGCCGTCGAGGCCGGCAATGCTTACGCTGAGTCTTACCGACGAAAGCGGCGCCCCTGTGACGGGCCTGATCAATCTCCTCCAGACAGGCGACACGCCGGGCTCTATCATCGGGAACCGCGGCGTGCCGCTGTCGCCGGCCAATCCCAGGATGACGCCGTCGCTGGAGCCCGGCGAGTGGGTTGCCGTTGCTCTGACGAAGGGGCGAGCGATCGCGCACCTGGCGCTGTCAAGCGGCGACGACGCGTCCTTGACGCTCGCGCTCAGATCCGGTGCGCGCATCGCCGGCCGCGTCATGTTCGACGGGTCCTCAACGCCGCCCGCGCCGGCGCGGATTCGGCTGGGCGTTCGCGGAATCGGTCCGGATGCCGCGGTCCCGGCGCCTGGCCTCTCCAACGGGCCGGCGACCGTCAAAGCGGATGGCACATTCGAGATAACCGGCGTCGTCGGTGCGGTCGAGTTGCAGACTGTCTCCCCTCTTCCGGGGTGGACGCTTGCCGCGGTGAGATATGGCGACCGCGATCTGCTCGACGCGCCGCTGACGTTGAGCGGCGTCGAAGAGATCACAGGCGTGCAAGTCGTCTTCGCCGATCGGCTCGCCGAACTGTCCGGCATCGCCACCGATCCCGAAGGGCGGCCATCGCCAGGGTGCGCCGTCACCGTGTTCCCAGGCGACGACGGAACAGTGTCCGGATCGCGCCGCACCCGCCTCGTGCGCGCTGATCAGAACGGGCGGTTCAGCGTCGCTGACCTGCCAAGCGGATCGTATCTGGCCGCGGCAACGCGCGAGGTCGATGCCGCGGTGTGGCTGACGATGGACGCTCTGAACCGCCTGAAGACGGTGGCTGCCCCCGTAACAATAACCGGCCGGGAGACGGTCACGGCCATGCTGCGCTGCGCGAGCCTTCCATGAGAGCGATGCCCATCGTGATCGCGTGCGCTTGGGCGCTGTCCTGGCCCGCCGCAGGACAGGTCGCCGTCCCGCCGCGTGCTGTGCCCGGGTCGGACCAGAATGCCATGCCGACGGGCACCATTCGCGGGCGAATTCTCACGGCGAACGAACGTCCCGCGCGCCGCGCGTCGGTCTGGATCCTCCCGCCGACCGGCGGCTTCCCGAGGACTGTTAGTGCCGACCTGCAGGGACGGTACGAGTTCACGGCGGTTCCCGCCGGAGACTACCGGCTCAGCGCCGGGAAACCGGGATACCTGGCGCTCGAGTATGGACAACAGCGCGCGTTCGAGCAGGGAACGGTCTTGACCGTCCGGAACGGCGAGACGCTGGAGAAGATCGACATCACCCTGCCAGGCAGCGGTGCGATTACTGGCCGTGTCGTCGACGCGAACGGCGACCCGGTCGAAGGAATCAGTGTCCGTGTGATGCAGCTGCAGTTTGCCGCGAACCGGCGCCGCCCCCAGGGTGTCGCGGGCGCTGGTCGGCGTCTCACAAACGATCAGGGACAGTATCGACTGTACGGCCTACCGCCAGGCGAGTACATCATCATGGCCTCTCTCGCCGATCAGCCGGCGGCGCAGACGTCCGTCATCCTGCCGGCCGGTTACGCGCCGACCTACGCTCCCGACACACCGAACGCCTCCGCCGCCAGGCGAGTGACGGTTGGTCTATCCGAACAGGTCGACGACATCAACATCACGCTCGCGCAAGTGGCGACCGCGCGAGTCTCCGGCATGGTCGTCGATTCGCTCGGCAAGCCCGTCAGGGCGAGAATCCTCGTCAGCCCCAGCTACCGCTCCGGCGTCGCGTCGGTTGAACCTGCGGCCACCGCCAGCGACGCCGATGGCCGCTTCGAGATCCACGATGTGCCCTCCGGCGAATGGGTCCTGCAGGCCTCGATGGGCGGCAATGTGACTGAGGGGCAGGAGGGCCAATTTGTCTCGCGATACGTGACGGTCAATGGAACGAACGTGGACGACGTTCTCCTGCCCATGTCGATCGGATCCCGTGTGGAAGGGCGCATCGTCTTCGAGGGCAACGCGGCGGCGGACCCGACGGGCGTCGCGGTCGGGACGGTGCAAACGGACTTTGATCTCGCGCCACTCGCCGGCCCCAACGCCGTGGCGAAGGGGCACCCGGACAGCACATTCGTCCTCACCGGGCTGAACGGCCCGCGCCGGCTGCGCGTGAGAGCGCCGACGCCGTGGAGCTTGAAGGCGATCCGCGCGAGGGGCAGGGATATCACGGACGAGCCGCTGTCATTCGGCTCGAAAGACGACTCGCTGACGGATGTCGAGATCGTCCTGACGACCGCAGCGGCCAGCGTCACAGGCCATGTGACCGACGCCCGGGGCCAGGTGACGACCGACTGCACGGTCATCGTCTTCTCGACGAGCACCGATCTCTGGTACCAGGGATCGCGATTCCTCACGATCACGCGACCGAGGCCGGACGGCACATTTACCGTGGCTGCCCTCCCGTCGGGTGACTACTACGTAGTCGCGGTCGATCGGTTGCAGGGCACCGAGCAATCTGGAGAATGGCAGGACCCGGCGTTCCTGGACTCGATCGCCCCCCGTGCCGCGCGCCTGACCCTGGGCGATGGCCAGGTGGCGTCGATTCTTCTCAAGCTCACGCTTCGACGAATCGCTTGAGGCGGTCGAGCGCGTCGTCCCACTGCTTCGAGATGCGGTCGAGGTACTGATGCGCGTCGGCGAGCCGTCCGGTCTCGAGATCCCAGACGCGTTCCCGCCCCCGGCGAGTGCTCCGGACCAGGCCCGCGTCAGCGAGCACGCGGAGGTGCTTCGTGATGGCCTGGCGAGACACCGCCGATTTGGCGCTCAGACGCGTGATCGATCCGGGCCCGCCCGAAGCGAGCCGGATGATCAACCGGAGGCGCGTTTCGTCCCCGAGGGCGGCGAACAGCGGCGCCGCATCCCGCACCGGGGGCCCCGCGACCCCGCTAACCCGCGACATGGCGCCGGATGTTCTCGAGCTGGCCGCTCCAGCCCTCGTCGTTCCTGCGGAACGCCTCGTCGCGACGGCCTGCCGGAATCCGATCGAAGCCGGATTCGACGACGGTGAGCAGGGTCCCGTCCGCGACGTCGTCGAGCTGGAACTCGACGAGCGTCGTCGGCTCGGACGAGTAGTCGATCTTTGGATCGACCGCGTTGGGATGCCACCGGTAGGAGAGCCGCGTCTCGGCATCCATCCGCTCGATGGTCATCTCGATCGTCAGGTGCTCGTATCCGGGAGTCGTGATCCTTCCCCTGACGGAGCTGCCCACCGCGAAGGTTCCCTCGAGCGCCATTCCGAACCATTTCCCGAACTCATCCGCGTTGGTGAGCGCGCGCCAGATGCGCGCTCGCGTTGCGCGCAGCACGATCTTCTTCTCGATGCGATCCACATCAGTCATCAGCAACCTCGTGGTTGCATATTAACCGGCGCGGTGCTTAAATGCAACCCTATAGTTGCGCATCAAGCTCGGCTGGAGGGTCCCCGAACGATCGAGCTGTGAACAATCGGTGAACATTGTGTTCCTGAGCGCCGCGGATCGCCGACCGTCAGGCTGCGGCCGCGATCAACCGATAAGATGGCCATCATGACCTGGTCAATCGTTTCTTCGTCCTTTTCTTCCCCGGGGCGAGCCGTTCGAGGGGTGGCGAGCCTGCTGTGCCTGGCTCTCTGCGCCGGCTGTGGACTGCTGCCAAACTTGAGCTCACCCTCGTCTCCGTCTTCGAACACCGAGACCTTCTCGGGCGCCCTGCCCCAGCAGAGCACTGTGGTGGCGGGAACGTTCACCGTCTCGCAGACCGGCACTGTCAGCGTGACGCTCGTGAGCGACAGCGCCTCGTCCGCGGTCGCCCTGGGGCTCGGCATCGGCACGCCGAACGGTACGACCGGATGTACGCTCACGACGTCCACGAGCAACGCCGTTGCGGGGTCGGCGGCTCAAATCAGCGTCACCGAGAATTCCGGCAGCTACTGCGTCGCGCTCTACGACGTCGGCAACCTCACCGCCGCGGTCACCTACACCATCACCGTGGCGCACCCGTAGCGAGAGGCCGCCATCGCGTTTCTGTCTCGCCGGGCCGCCTCGACCCCACCAAGGCGCTCAAGCACGAGTGACGCGCTGATGCCTAGCCATTCTGCCTATACATAGGTAGAATGACTGCATATGGCCACCGGCGCGCACTCTGAGCTCCTGCAGGGCACGCTCGACATGCTCATCCTGAAGACGCTGGAAGTGGCGCCGCTTCACGGCTACGCGATCGCGCAGCGGATCAACCGCACGTCCAGGGCGCTGCTGCAGGTGCCGCAGGGCTCCCTCTATCCGGCGCTGCATCGGCTCGAAAACAAGGGGTTCCTGGCCGCGGACTGGACCGAAACCGAGTCGGGACGCGAGGCCAAGGTGTACCGGCTGACGAAGCAAGGCCGCGCGCGGCTGCAGGCCGAAATTGCCGACTGGCGCCGCCACTCGGATGCGATCGCATTGATCCTGCAATCGAGCATCGCCTGAACGAAACGGGAGGTCTCGCATGACGTGGTTGACCCGTTGGTGGCATCGCGATCGCCTGGACCGCCAGCTCGATGCGGAGCTGCGGTTTCACATTGACGAAGAGGCCGCGCGCCTGCGGGTCGAAGGCGAGCCTCCGGACGACGCGTACCGTCTGGCGCTGGCACACTTCGGCGGCATCGAGCCGATCAAGGAAGCCGCGCGCGACGTGCGCGGCATGCGCTGGGCAGAGGACCTCGCACACGATCTGCAGTATTCGGTCAGAAGCATGCGCCGCCATCCGGCGTTCGCCCTCGCGGCCGTCCTGTCGCTGGCGATCGGGATCGGCGCGAACACCGCCATGTTCGGTGTCGTCAACGCCCTGCTCATTCAGCCGCTTCCCGTGCCGTTTCCCGAGGAGTTGTCGTACGTCACGCGCACCGGCCCCGCCGCGGATGGTCGCCGAACTGCCCAGATCACGCGTTTCTCACACGCCGCGTTCCTTCGATACCAGGCCGCCCTGCAGGTCGCCAACACGTCCCTTGCGGCCATGACGACGGTCACCAGGATGCAACTGAGCGTCGCTGGCGCGACAGGCGATGACGGGGCGGAGCTCGTCATGGCACAGCTCGTCAGCGGCGAATGGTTCACCGTGACGAGCGTCGCGCCGCAGCGCGGGCGTGTGCTGTCGTCTGCCGACGACGAATCGGTCATAGGGCAGCCGGTCGCGGTACTCAGCGACGGTTATTGGGCGCGACGTTTCGCGCGGGATCCCTCGATCGTCGGCGCGACCCTTCGCCTCAACGGCCAGCCGGTGACGGTGGTCGGCGTCGCGGCGCCCCGGTTCGAGGGGTTCGTCGTCGGCGATCCGGTCGACGTCTGGGCGCCGACCGGGCTCCAGCACCAGGTCCACTACACCTCCAACGCGGATGTGTTCAACGGCGACCCGTCGAAGCCGTGGGGGCCGCAGGCGGGCATCGCCTGGCTCACGCTCATTGCGCGCGTTCACCCGCCGGCGACGCGCTTGGGGGCCGCAGCGGTTGTGGACACTGCGTTCCGACGAGACGTCGAAGCGGTCGCGGCTGACACCCGCAATCCGCAGCAGCGTGCCTACCTCCTGCGGACCCACGCGACGCTCGCCGACGGGTCGCGCGGCCTGTCGGATATTCGCGAACAGTTCGGCCGCGCGGTACTCGTCCTCATGGCGGCCGTGGCGCTGGTCCTGGTAGTCGCGTGCGCCAACCTCGCGAACGTGCTGATGGCGCGCAGCGCCACGCGCTCGCGCGAGTTTGCGGTGCGGCTCTCTCTCGGCGCGGGACGAGGCCGACTCGTGCGCCAGTTGCTGACCGAAAGCCTGCTCCTGGCGGCTTTGGGCGGGATGGCGAGCCTGACATTTGCGCGCGCGGGAAGCGATGCGCTTCTGCGGCTGGCCTCGGAGGGGCCGGCACCGCTGCCGCTCGACGTGTCGCTGAGCTGGCCGCTGGTGGCATTCGCGATCGCGATGTCGATCGGCACCGGTCTGTTGTTCGGGCTGTTGCCTGCTCTACGGTTCTCCCGCTCGGACATGCACGACGCCATCAAGGCCGGCGGGCGCACCACGTCGTTGAGCGGACGTCTACCCGGGGGCCGGGTTCTGGTCGTCGCGCAGGTTGCGCTGTCATTTGCGTTGCTTGCAGGCGCGATGGTCTTCGTGCGCACCCTGCACAACCTCTTGACGATCGATCCCGGTTTCCGGGCCGCGCATCTCGTGACCGCGAAATTCGATCCGCGCATGGCGGGGTACACGCCAGCCACGATGGCCGGTTTGCGGGAGCGCCTGCTCGACGGCGCGCGCGCGATTCCAGGCGCGCACTCAGCCGCGGTGGCGATGTGCGGGACCATGGCGAATTGTCACGCGATCAGCGACATTGACATTCCCGGGCGACAGGCCGGGGTCGGTGATGACAATGACGTGCAGGAAGACTACGTGACCGGCGGATATTTCAGCGCGCTCGGCATGGAGCTCGTCGCCGGGAGGAACTTCTCCGAGGCCGACACCGAACGCACGACGCGGGTCGCGATCGTAAACGAAGCCATGGCGCGGCATTTCTTCCCCGACGTGAATGCCGTCGGGAAGCACTTCACTGAACGCGATCCGTTCGAGATCGTGGGCGTGGTGCGGGACTCGCGGATCAACGGCTTGCGAGAGACGCCGCCGCGGATGGCGTTCTACCCGTACAGCCAGCACCCCGAAATGCCGATTCGAAACGTGTACGTCCGCGTCGATGGGGACATCGCGCCAGCGGTGCAGAATCTTCGCGGCGTCATTCGAAGCGCCGATCGCGGAATCGCGGTGCGCGAAGTGGTGACGCTGGCTGAGCTCGAGGAGCGGTCAATCGCGCGCGAACGGCTCGTCTCGACTCTCACCGGTGCGTTCGGGCTGCTCGCGGTCGCCGTCGCGTGCCTCGGACTGTACGCAATGGTGTCCTATTCCGTGGCGCGCCGGACGAACGAAATCGGCATTCGTCTCGCGCTGGGCGCGTCGGTGGGGAACGTCCGCTGGCTGGTCCTGCGCGAGACGATCGTCCTCGTCGGGGTCGGCATCGCGACCGGCCTCTGCGCCACCATCCCGGCGCTCCAGTTCGTGGGGGCTCTGCTGTATGGGCTGTCGCCGCGCGATCCCATCACGCTCGTTTCGACGACAGCAACGCTCTGCGCGGTCGCCGTGGTGGCCGGCGCGGGTCCTGCGTGGCGAGCCTCACGACTGGATCCCGCATTGGCCCTCCGGATCGAGTGACTTGTTCACTCCCAGGGCCCCTTCCCTACTTGTTCACTCCCGGGGCCCCTTCCCTACTTGTTCACTCCGGGGGCCCCTTCCCCCGGTCGAGGTCGCGGAGATTGTGCGGCGGCTGAAACCGGCGTAATCTTCGTCCTGCTGGCTACAGTGCGCCGGGAGGAGGCTGCGTATGGCTCGGGGATACCGTCGCGCGTTCGGCTTCGTGGCGGTCGCATGCGGGTTGGCGGCGGGCGCCGGGACCCTTGCGGCCCAGGCGCACGCAGCGGCCGCTGGCGCGACGTCCGCGACGTCCGCAACGTCCGCGACGTCCGCCATCGGGGCTCCGGCTGGATGGACTGTCGAGCGAACGGCTGACGGACATCCGGACTTCCAGGGTGTCTGGGCGAACAACACCGTAACCCCGCTCCAGCGCCCGAAGCAGTGGGAGGGCAAGGAGCGTCTCACCGACGCGGAGGTCGCCGACCTCCAGAAGTTCGCGGCGCAGATCGTCGAGAACGACGGCGACGCGCAGTTCGGCGACGGGTTGATCCTCGCGGTCCTGAATCGCATCGCGAACCCGAAGTCGTACGATCCGGGAACGGGCAACTACAACCAATTCTGGCTGGTCGAGCGTGACTGGCACGATCGGCGGACAGCGCTCATCACGGACCCGCGGGACGGCAAGCTGCCGCCGATGACGCCCGAGGGGCAAAAGCGGCGCGTCGCGGAGATCGAGCACCGCAAGGCGCACGCGTTCGAGGACCCGGAAGTGTTTCCACTGGGCGAGCGGTGCGTCAACTTCGGCATCCCCCGGCTTCAGGCGGGCTACAACAGCTACCTCCAGATCGTGCAGTCGCCCGGCTACGTCACGATCATGAACGAGATGGCGCACGACGCACGCATCATCCCGCTGGACGGCCGGCCCCATCTCGACGACCGTCTCCGCGTCTGGAACGGTGATTCGCGCGGGCATTGGGAAGGCGATACGCTCGTCATCGACACCACGAACTTCTCGCCGAAGAGCGAATTCATGGGCTCCCACGAGCACCTGCGGCTCACCGAGAAGCTCACGCGCGTGAGCCCTGAGATTCTCAACTACGAGTTCACGGTCAACGATCCGTCGACGTGGACGGCGCCGTGGACCGCGATGATTCCGCTGAAGCTGAAGAACGAGTTCATCTACGAATACGCGTGCCACGAAGGCAACGAGGCGATCCCGGACATGCTTCGCGGACACCGCTTCGAGGAGCGCGAGGCGGCGAGCAAGAGCCGGTCGAAATAGCGCCGGGGCGGTCCGCGGCGCGGCCGATGTTCACACTCCCCAGGCCGATGCTCGCGCTCCCCGCCGAGACGCTGCCGGCGGGGCCCGAGTGGTCGTACGAGGTCAAATGGGACGGCTACCGCTGCCTGGCTGAAAAGGACGGGCAGCGCGTCCGGCTGCATTCCCGGAACGCCGCGAACTTCACGACAACGTACCCCGACGTGGCCCGCGCCGTGGCGGCGCTCGGCGCGACGCGGGTGCTGCTCGACGGCGAAATCGTCGCGCTGGGGCCGGATGGCCGGCCGTCATTTCAGGCGCTGCAGCATCGCCGGATGGCGGCGCCGCATCCGGTCGTGTTCTACGCGTTCGATGTGCTGACCGTCGACGGCCGCGATCTCATGCGCGAGCCGCTCGCCGCGCGCCGACGCATCCTCCGACAAATTGTGGGCGGGTCAGCCCTGCTCCTCTCGGACGTCCTGCCCGGCACGCCGCAGGCCATCGAGCGTGAAGTCCGTGCGCTCGGCCTGGAGGGCGTGATCGCGAAGCGCGTGGCGTCGCGGTACGAAGCGGGTCAGCGGGCCGGTGCTTGGACGAAGGTCAAGTTTCAGGACGGCCAGGAACTCGTGATCGGGGGGTTCGTCCCGGACGGCGCCGGC
>DASZFS010000159.1:0-2385 GCA_035939575.1 Vicinamibacterales bacterium
GTGGGTCACGCCCGCGCCGATCTTGACGAGGTGCAGCGGCCCGAGCGGCGTGAAGGCGTACGTGCTCAGCCACTCCACACGCCGGCTGGTCCGGTCCTGATCGTTGAAATAGCTCCCCGAATTGACGTCGGGCGAGAGCACCATCGGCCCGCGGCCCTGGCTCGGATAGATCGTCGAGTCGAACTGCTTGACGCTGACGCGTGTTTCGAGCACGCCACTGTCCCCAACGACGATCTGATCCGTGGCGCTGCCGAGCAGGTTGTGGTTCTCGATGTCCGGCGTCACGCCCTGCGGGTTGAACGTATTCAGCCCGGCGTACGTCGTCTTCCGCGGCGAAACCATCGCGGACGCGGTCATGTGATTCGCCGGGTTCACGGTCCAGTCGGCGCGAGTGTAGGATTCAAAACTCTGGAGCTTGGTGTCGCTCTGGAACGCGGGTAGACCGAACACGCGCGTCTGGCTGTATTCGTACTGCACCGACTCCAGGAGGCTGACCTTGCCGGCGACGATCGGTCCGCCGACCGTGACGCGAGGCGTCCACGACTCGATGCCCCTGAACTCGCCGGCACGGCGCCTGACGCGAGGCTCGAGGTCGTTGACCGTGACGTGCCAGGCGTCACCCGCGCGCTGCGTCTCGACCGTCGTGACGGCCCCCGCCGACAGGCCGAACTCGGGCGCGAACGCGGAGCCACGCACCTGTACCGCGCTCACGGCGTCGATTGGCAGCTCAATCGCATCCTCGCCGGTGACGGGATCCGTGCCGTTGGCGCTGTTGAACACCAGCCCGCTCTGATTGCTGCGCGAGCCATTGATGTTGAGCAGGCCATCCGGTCCTCGAACGACGCCGGGGATGAGCGGCAGGGCATCCTGAAAGCGCTCGCTCGCGATCGGCGCCGACTGCATGACGCTCGCAGTGATCCGTTCGACGTGCGCGGCGATCGTGTTGCCGTCGACGACCTCGAGACTTCCGGTGACGTTGACTTCCTCGTGGATGTTCTCGAGATCGAGCCGCAACGCCACATCAGTAACCGCGCCGGTCGTCACCGCGACGATCTTGGTCGCCGTCTTGAAGCCTTGCAGCTCGGCCACGACTGAGCACTGTCCCGCCTGGACGCCCTCAAAGCGAAACTGCCCGAGCTCATTCGAGACCTCGAGCCGCGCCTCAGCGTTCGCGCACGTGAGCGTGAGCGTCACTCCCGGGACAACGACCGGTTGACCGTCCGATGCCTGTGATGACGATGCCAGTAACGACACCGTGCCGGAAACAATGCTCGTCGGCGGCTGGGCGGCCGCCGCTGTGAGCGTTGACGTTGCCGTGATGGCGAGAAGGGCCAGCGCGACCTGCGAGACGCGCTTCAGAGCCTTCTGGGGCCGGGCAGCAAGCAGCGACAACCCGATCGCGCTCCAGAAGAGAAGGCGGACCTTCCGGACGAGCGCGAGCGTGATGCCGGTGGACGCGCCGAGATCGAGGCGATTGGCGAAGATCGCCGCGCTGGTCTCGTCGACACCCATGCGCATCGGCAGCATTTTGAAAATCATCGTGACCGCGCGGCTCACGGTCTCGAGCACCACCGCGGATGTCCACGCGATGTGCCGCGGACTGATGAGCGCGAGCGCCACGTACACCTCGGCCACGGCAAGCGCTTGAAAGGCACCCTCCAGCAGGACAATGCGGGGCACGCGGCGAGGGTGGCGGGACGCGAACCCGAGCACGCTATCCGCAAGCCGCCGCCATTCGTCAAGCGTTCGTCGAAGGCCGTGGAGGCGACGGCCCTCCAGCCCGCGGGCGTCCGGGGCGTCAAGAGCCCCGGCGATCGCGGGGGCGAGAGGCACGGCGATCGCGGCCGGGCGCCTCCGGTTGCGCGCGTACAGGACGGCGGCGAGCGCCGTCGCCGCCAGGAGCGGCGCGGCCGACGCTGGAAACAGCGCCGCGACAGCCAGGCCAAACAGCGGCGCCAGCGATCCGCAGTAGAACGTGAACTCGACCACAAGGGCGCTGAACGCGGCGGCGAACGGAAGGCGGTGGCCGACACGCTCGGCCTTCGTCGGCTCGCCTACGACAATCCCCATGGGCAGGAGCGCGCTGAGCGCCTCGCCGGCCAGTCGTGCGCGAAAGGCGTCACGGAACGAGAGTGACACCGGCCCCTCGACCGTGGACATCCACGCCAGCGCTCTTACCGCCTCCCGTGCGCCGGATAGCAGAAGAATGGCCGCGAATCCCCACCCAATCCGAACGACTGCCTCCTCGATGCTGGTCAGACCCAGCGTTCGGACGGACTGGACGAAGAGAATCGCGCCGATCGCCGTCGTGCACGCGATGAGCGCCGGCCTCATGGGTTGGCTCCTTCAGCGGGCTGCGGCCCGGAGGTCATATCGTCGAGCGCC
>DASZFS010000160.1:0-43968 GCA_035939575.1 Vicinamibacterales bacterium
GGGCCCCGCGCAGCAGGACCGGGGGGGCAGGGGCCCCCGGAGTGAACAGCGGAGCGGGGCGAGCGGCCCCCGGAGTGAACAGCGGAGCGGGGCGAGCGGGGCCCCGCGCAGCAGGACCGGGGGGCAGGGGCCCCCGGAGTGAAGAATGACACAGGCACAGCCACCAGGCCTGTTGCGAGTGGGATCGCGGAGTCAAGACCCGGTCATCGTCTGCGCGAGCAGGGCCATGCGGGAAATCTGCGCCACGGCGGCACGCGCCGCAGCTGGCGACGCCAAGGTGTTGATCACAGGGGAAAGCGGCGTCGGCAAGGATCTCGTCGCCCGGTATATTCACGCCCGTTCAGCGCGCGCCGCGCGGCCGTTCGTCGCGGTGAATTGCGCCGCATTTCCCGAAACATTGCTCGAAACCGAGCTGTTCGGGCACGCGAAAGGCAGCTTCACCGGCGCCTATCGCGACAAACCCGGACGGCTGGAACTGGCGCAGCGAGGCACGATTTTTCTCGACGAGGTCGGGGAGATGAGCCTGCGGATGCAGGCTCAGTTGCTGCGGTTCCTGGAAAGCGGAGAAATCCAACCGGTCGGAGGCGAGGTTCCTCGCTCACGTGTCGACGTGCGCATCATTACAGCGACAAATCGAAATCTGGCCGAGCGCGTCGCCAGCGGGAGCTTCCGAGAGGACCTGCTGTACAGGCTCAAGGTCATTCATCTGCACGTCCCGGCGCTCCGCGAGCGGCGCGAAGACGTCCGAGCCCTCGTGGCGAATGCAGTGGCCCGGACCGGGCGGCCGATTCGGTTCGCTGAGGAAGCGCTGAAGGGGTTGGAACGTTACCGCTGGCCGGGCAACGTGCGCGAATTGCAAAACGTCGTCGAGCAAATCGCATGGATGTCCACTGCTGACGAGGTGTCGTTTGCGGACCTGCCCGAGGAGATCCGAGCGTCACCGAAAGGTCTCCTGCCGAAGCAGGAGCGTCGGCGCCAGCTGGCCAACGAACTCTACGACGCCCTGGTCGGCGGTCATTGCACGTTCTGGGATCACATCCACGCGCTCTTCCTCAGTCGCGACATGACCCGGCACGATCTCCGTCACCTCCTGCGGCGAGGATTGACGACGACGCGCGGGAGCTACCGGGCAGTGTTGACCTTGTACGGCATGCCCGAGTCGGATTACAAGCGGTTCATGAATTTTCTCGCCGCGCATCAGTGCGTCGTCGATTTTCGTGAGTTTCGTTCCGTGACGACTGCGGGCGTTGTCGTCCGACAGCAGGATCCGACTCTTCTCCCCAAGGCGGCGCTTCCTGCCAAGGCGGGGCCTTCCGCCAAGGCGGGGCGTCCTGACACTGGTGGGCGACGGCACGCCGTTTGACGTCGTTTCTTTCAGTCATTCTAGACGCCCCCGACGCCCGCTACGCGCTCCTGCGGGAAGACAGCGGCGAAGTCCTGGCGACCCGCGTGGAGCCGGCGTTTGACTCGCGGAGCCGGCGGCGCGGCCTCCTGGGCCGCGACACGTTCGAGGAGGACACGGCGCTGATCATCGCGCCCTGCAGCGGCATTCACACCTTCTTCATGCGCTTTTCTATCGACGTCGTGTTTGTCACCAGGGCAGGCAAGGTGGTGAAGACGTGTCCTGCGCTTGCGCCGTGGCGGATGCGGATTGCTTTCGGCGCGTTCGCGGTCATTGAGCTCCCCGCAGGAACGATCGCACGCTCCCACACCAAAGTCGGCGACGGCCTGGGACTCGCGCGTCTCTAGCGCGCGAACGCGCGACTATTATCTGGTCCCGACCAGAAGAGTCGCACGTCGTCGCGCATGTCTGCGGTTGCTAATCTTTTCGCAGGACAGCCGTTAGCGGTTTTCACCAACCGGTACAGCGGTTGCTCGCACGTTCTGCCGGCTCGCTCACATTCAATCGAAGAGTCGTCCAGAGCACCGACCCGGGGGGAAGGAGCCCACGGAAAATCATGCCGGGAAGGCGCCGTGATCAGAGATTCACACTGTCTGTCCCGTGGGACGGGGCGCTCCGCGTACCGAACGATGTCGCGATCGAGCGTTACGACAAAGACGAGGTGTGGGTAGTGAGCAGCTCGCCTGCGCGCCGCGACGAGTTGCTGACGCTCGACGCCACCGGGTCGGGACCGCCAGTCACGTTGAGCGTTCGGGTCGCGGATAGCTTGCCCGTGCTCATCGATGGCGTCGTGCGTCACCGGCTGCGGCTCACGATCGTGGTGTGAGGCCACAAATTGTTGCAGAGCGGAATCATGAAGCCGAATGCGCTCGACGGACCCGAAGTGATTGGCATGCTGGCGAGAAGCGTCTCGACCCGGCTGCTCGATATCAGTCGCACGGGATGTTTGCTCGAAACCCGGCAGCGGGTCGATTGTGGAACGGTCGGGGAACTGCGGTTACACGTCGACCGCGAGATTGTCGTCGATGACGTGCGCGTGACCCGATGTGTCCTGGTGGAAGGATCGGGCTCGCTTTACCTCGTGGGAGCCGAGTTCGTGCAGACGCGTCGCCCGGGCGAACGCTCGATCCGTCGGGCGGTGACCGCCATCCTTCAAGGGCTTACGACCGGGCAACGCGCAACAACGCCGCGCACCGTCAACCCGGTGCAGGGAACAGGAGAAGAAGTGTCATGAAGAAGCCGCTCGCTCAGTTCATTCGCGACGACGAAGGCCAGGACCTCATCGAGTATGCGCTCCTCGCCGGGATCATCACGGCTGCGGTCACGGCGCTGATCACCACGATCGGAGGCAAGGTCCTCACTCTTTACACCAATCTCAACGCCGCGATTCCATAGAGCTTTGTCGGCAGGCGCCTGTGGGTGGCCTCCAAGCCCGGCCTATGTTGCATGTGAACCATGATCACTCGGACTGTTCTTCGCTTCGCGATCGATGACGCCGGCCAGGATCTCGTCGAATATGCCCTGTTGAGCGGCATCATCGGTGTGGCGGGAGTGCTCTTGTTCCCGCTCATCGCAAACGGGATGCAGGCCGCGTACACCGGCTGGCAATCCGCGGTGAAAGCTGTCTGGCAACCGTGCGCTCCCGGGGCCGGGGCGTGCCCGTGACGAACATGACGGACATGACCCTCGCTCGCGCGTCTGCATTGGTGCTTGCCGCGCTCGCATGCGCGATCGACGTTCGCACGCGGCGAATTCCGAACGTCCTGACATTCGGGGCCGCAGCGTGTGCGCTCGTCGTTCACTTCGCCGTCGGTGGCGCGGGCGGCCTGGCGGATGCGCTTCTCGGGTGGCTGGTTGGCACGGCGGTACTGCTTGCTCCGTACGCCCTCGGCGGGATGGGCGCCGGAGACGTGAAGCTGCTCGGCGCCATCGGTGCGTGCGTCGGCCCTGGCGACGCATGCTGGGTGGCAATTTACACCGGCATTGCCGGTGGCGCGTTGGGATTGGTCGTGGCCTGCGCACACGGCTATCTGGGGCAGGCCTTGCGCAACGTCCGGATGGCGCTGATGCACTGGCGCATCTTCGGCCTGGAACCGGTCCCGGAGCTGACGCTGGAGACCAGCCGCGGTCCGCGACTGGCCTACGCGGCGCCGATTCTGGTCGGGACGCTTGTCACATTATGGCTGCGTTGAAACGCCGGCCGCGGTGGACCGATGCATCGGGCGCTGAGCTCATCGAGTTCGCCCTCGTGTTTCCCCTGCTGCTGTTCGTCGTGCTCGGCGTCATCGATTTCGGGTTTCTCTTTCAACGCTACGAAGTGGTCACCAACGCGGCGCGAGAGGGGGCGCGGGTGGCGGTACTTCCGGGCTATTCGGACGCCGATGTCCAGACGCGCGTCAATCAGTATCTGACGGCGGGGGGTCTGACAGGGCCGGCCACGACCGACGTCGGCGCTCCCCAGTTGCTGCCCGTGGCTGGATTGTGCATCACGGTACGACCTGTGACTGTCACGTACCCACATACGTTTTCGGCCGTCGGAACGATCGCCGGGTATTTTGGTGGCGGATTCAGCCGGAGCACGTTGCAGGCCACTGTCGCTATGAGGAACGAGCTCCCGGCCGGATCGTGTCCGTAGCCCGGTGAGGCCTGGGGAGGCCCGGGAAGGCCCGGGAAGGCTGGACACGATCGCGAAGAGGAGACTCAAGGAGACGTCATGGACCGTCGGAAACGTCACATCGTCGTCCTGTTCGTTGCCGTGCTGACCGCCGCTCTGGCGAGCTTTGGCGTCTATTTGACGATCAAGCGCATGCCCGTCCGTGAAGTGGAGGTTGCCCGGCGCTATGTCGTGGTCGCCGCGCGAACGCTTCCGACGGGAGTTCGATTGAAGGCAACCGATGTCAGGGTCGTGCCATGGCCAGCGCGAAGCATGGTCCCAGGCAGTTTTTCTACTGTTGATGCGGTGGTCAACCGAGGGTTGTTGGCTGGAGTGGTCGAGAACGAACCCCTTGTCGACGGCAAGCTGGCCCGGGCCGAGGCCGGGGCGGGATTGCCGCCCGCGATTCCGCCCGGCATGCGCGCCATGTCCGTCAAGGTGAACGACGTGATTGGCGTCGCGGGCTTTATCGATCCCGGCACGCGCGTCGATGTGGTGGTCACGATTCGGAAACGCGACGACACAACCTCTCGAACGGTCGTGAGCAACTTGCAGGTCCTGACCTCCGGCACGCGATATGACCAGCAAAAAGCGACGGATGGCAAGACTCCCTCCGCGGCGGCCGTCGTCACGCTGCTCGTCACACCCGAAGATGCGGAGCGCGTCGCCCTGGCTCAGGCCGAGGGAACGATCATGCTGGTCCTGCGTAACCCCCTCGACAGCGAGCCGACTGTGACCGCGGGTGTTCGTACCGCGGCCCTCCTTGGGCAAGCGGCCGAACCGCCAGCGCCCGCCGTGAAGGCTGTCACGAAGCCGAAGGCGCAACCGGTTCAAGCGGCAGAGCCCGTACCGGTTGCACCGTCAAGAATCTACACGGTCGAGGCGATCCGCGCGGCGAAACGAACCGAAGAGGTCGTGCATTGACCATCCAGGCGACAAGGGCGGCGGTTGTAGCGCTTGCAGTGGCGGTTCTCGTCGCCGTCAGCGGCGAGGTGCTGCACGGGCAGGCGGAACCACCGGCGCCCATCAAACGCGTCTCGCTGACTGCTGGACGCTCGACCGTCCTGGCCACCACCTTTGACATCTCGCGCATCGCCGTGACCAACCCTGCCGTCGCAGACGCCGTGGTCGTGCAACCTCGAGAGATTCTGATCGACGGCAAGTCGGCCGGTACCGTGAGCCTGATCGTCTGGGGTCCGGCGCAACGTGAGCAATACGACGTGGTCGTGGACCAGGGCGTCACGACCCTCCAGCAGCAGATGCAGCTGCTCTTTCCAGGTGAGGACATCCGGGTGAGCGCGAGCGACGAAGCGATCATCCTCTCCGGTCAGGTCTCCAGCAATCCCGTCGTGCTGCGCGCCGGCGAGATCGCGCAGGCCAGCTCGTCAAAAGCCAAGGTCATCAACATGCTGCAGCTCCCGGGGGGGAGCGAGAGTCAACAGGTCATTCTCCAGGTGAGGTTCGCAGAGGTGAACCGCCGCGCGCTGACGGAGCTCGGCGCGAGCCTGTTGCTCAACCGGCCTGATATCACGGGGCGCTCGTCGACCGAACAGTTTGCCGCGCCCAACTTCCAGAAGGGCGCGAATGCGGCGGATCCCCCCGATCTCGTGTTCAGTGACTTCCTGAATCTCTTCCTCTTCCAGCGCACCCAAGGCATAGGCGCGGTCATCAAGGCGCTGAAGAGCCGTGGTTTTTTCCAGAGTCTCGCAGAGCCTAACCTGATCGCATACAACGGTCAGGAGGCAAGTTTCCTGGCGGGCGGCGAGATCCCGGTTCCCGTCGTGCAAGGCGCGACGGGCACCGTCACGGTGGTGTTCAAGGAGTTCGGGATTCGCCTGACCTTCCGTCCCACGATCGCGGGCGATGTCATTCGTCTCAAGGTGAAACCCGAGGTGAGCACGCTCGATTTCAGCAACGGCATCACGCTCTCGGGTTTCCGGATTCCTGCTCTTTCGACGCGACGCGCCGAGACCGACGTCGAGCTGCGCGACGGTCAGTCGTTCGTCGTGGCGGGCCTGCTCGACAACCTGACGCAGGAGGACGCGGCGGATGTACCGGTGTTGAGCCGGGTGCCCATCATCGGCAATTTTTTCAAGAGCAAATCCACCAGCACCGAACGCACCGAACTGATGGTCCTGATCACGCCGCGGCTCGTGCAGCCACTCGATCCGGACGAAGTGCCGCCGCTCCCCACCAGGCCCAGACAGTTCCTGCCCGCACCGGCAAGCGACGTCGGGTCCGACCTCGCGGGAGGCGGCGGCTTGCAGGATGCGCCTCCGGCAAAGACCCAACCGAAATCGAAGAAGCCGCCGGCGGAGCGCCATTGAGAGCCGTATGAGGGCATTCCGGACTCTCGGGTCGGAGCGCGGCGCGATTCTGATCCAGACGGCTGTGGCCGGACTGGTGTTGATCTCGTTCAGCGCGTTCGTGATCGATTACGGGATCTTCTGGATCGGTCGCAGTCAGGCGCAGAACGCCGCGGATGCCGGAGCCGCAGCCGGTGCGCTCGCCCGGGCGTACGACGACTTTGCTGACCCGCCGGATCCGGGGGGTGTCACCGCGGTGACGGCGTCGCAGGTCGCGCAAGCGAATCTGGTCTGGACTGTGCCTCCTGCTCCGGTCGTGTCGTTCGACTGTCCAGCGGGGGCCGGTCCTGGCCCGTGCGTCCGCATGGATGTGTATCGCGATGGCGAGTTCGGCAGCGCAGCGCTTCCGACGATCTTCGGGGCGGCGCTCGGAATCGCGTCCCAAGGCGTCCGCGCGACCGCCAGCGCGCAGGTCGCAGTTGGAAACGCCACGGATTGCCTGAGACCTCTGGCGATGCCCGACCGATGGATCGAGCATCGTCCGGTGGACGGTCCGTGGGCGCCCGACTCCGTGTTTCAACGGTTCGCCGAATCCGGCCCGGCTTCGGGCACGCTGCTGACGCCAGCTGACGCGTACGTGGCGCCAACCGCAAGTGATCCCGGAAGCGGCCTGACGTCCCAGCTGGATCTGGGCCTTCAGATTCAACTGACCCCCGCCGACCCGACTGAGAGCGATCCGATCTCGCCGGGCTGGCTCCTCCCGCTCCAGCTTCCCGGCGCCGGGACGTTCGACAACAACCTCGACCGTTGCAATGGACAGCTCATGACGGTGGGCCAGCAGCTCCTCACGGAGACGTCCCGCATGGCCGGGACGACGGTTGAAAGCTGGGGCGACTTGCTGGTGCGAGATCCGGACGCGTCCTGGAACGCCGGCACGCGTCGAATCGACGGCAGTTGCGCGCCGGCATGCGCGCCTGTCAGTCCCCGGCTCGTCGTGCTTGCACTCTTCGCGCCCGACTCGTATCAGCTGATGAGGGCGACCGGCGACTGGAGCGCCTGCCCCGGCGGCGCACGTTGCATCAGCATCGTCAACTTCGTCGGGTTTTTCATCGATCACGTAGTCTCTGGCACCGCGGTCGGATACGTCACGATGCACCCCGGACTGGTTTCGGCGGGGAATCCGACCGTCGACCCCCGGTCGTCCTTCCTGCGGGCCATTACATTCGTTCGGTGACGGGTTTTCAGATGAACGTTTGCGTCGTCGGTCCAATCAATCGACAGCTCGAGCAGCTGCTCCACGCGGGCGGCCATCGTACGACCGTCATCCCTCATGACGGTCTCCCCGGCCTCTGCGCGCAATCGCCGCTCCACGCGGATATCGTTGTGCTCGACGTGCGCGAACGCGCCACGGTGCCGGCCAGCGTCGCGCTCCTGAAGCGGCAGCACCCGCTGGTCGGTGTGGTCATCGTCGCCCCGACCCTCGATCCTCTTCTGATGCTCGAAGCGATGCGCGCCGGGGTCACGGAGTTCGTGACCGAGCCGGTGACTCATGGCGAGCTCAAAGCCGCGATCGATCGTGTCACCGCCACGCGTCCGGCAGCCGAGTCCGGTCAGGTGTTCGCCCTCATTGGGGGAAAAGGGGGGACCGGGACCACCACCCTCGCGGTCAACGTGGCGGCCGCGCTGGCCCAACGGCATGTTTCGTCCACGCTCCTCATCGACCTGCACGTGGCCTACGGCGATGCCGCGCTGTTCACGGGGGCCGAGCCGAGGTTCTCCGTCGCCGACGCGCTCGAAAACGTACAACGGCTCGACGAGACGTTCCTGCGAACGCTGATCGCTCGAACGAAGTTCGGCCTGGATCTGCTGGCCTCGTCGGATCGAGCGACGGTTGGTCCGTCCGACGTCCGTGCCATCCGGGGGTTGATCGACTGCGCGGCTCACCACTACTCCTACGTCGTGCTGGATGTGCCGCGGTCGGATGCCCCGATGCTCGACGCCCTCGAGCTGGCCGACACAATCGTCGTCGTTGCCAATCAGGAGCTGGCGACCCTGCGCAGCGCGAGCCGGATGGCGGCGGCGCTTCGTCAGCGTTACGGCAAGGATCGCGTGGCCGTCGTCGTGAACCGGTACGACGAGCTCGCGGCAATTGGACGAAAAGAGATTGAACGGGTCATGGGCGGGCCAATCGTGCAGGTCTTCCCGAGTCAGTACCGGCTGGCGCTCGACGCGCTCAATCTGGGGCGACCGGTCGTACTCGAGAATCACAGCAAACTCGCGGCCTCATTCGAGAGCTTCGCGCGCGGTCTTATCGCTGATTCAACCGTCGAAGCGTCCACTCCGGAGCGTCCAGGCGGCCTGTTCGGCCGGTTGGGTCTTCGAGTGTGACGACTCTGAACATCGGAGACAGACTCGATGCATCCCATCGTTGACGTGCCGCCGATCGGAGCCAGCGCGGGCGTCCGGACGCGCGACTACCAGCAGCTGAAAGCCCGGATCCATCAAGAGCTGCTGAATCGCCTCAATCTCGAACGGTTGACGCGCGTCGCGCGCCAGGACGCCGAGCCCGAGATTCGCGACCTGATCGCGGAGATGATCGGGAGCGAGACTCAGAGCACTCCGCTCAGCCTGAGCGAGCGCGAGAGTCTCGTCGTCGACGTGCTGAACGAGTTGTTCGGCCTTGGTCCGCTCGAGGTGCTGCTCCACGATCCCGATATCTCGGACATCCTGGTCAACCGCTTCGATCAGATCTACATCGAGCGAAACGGCCGGCTCGAGAAAACCGACGTCGTGTTCAATCACGACCGCCACCTGTTGCAGATCATCGAGCGGATCGTCAGTACGGTTGGGCGGCGCATCGATGAATCGAGCCCGATGGTGGACGCCAGGCTCAAGGATGGGTCGCGCGTCAACGCCATCATTCCACCGCTCGCCCTGGACGGCCCGGCGCTGTCGATTCGACGATTCCGCACCACCCGTCTCGGAGCGCAGGATCTCGTCGAACGCGAGACGCTCACCCAGCCGATGCTCGACTTCCTGCAAGCGGCGGTCGGCTGCCGCCTCAACATCATCGTGTCTGGCGGCACCGGGGCCGGCAAGACCACTCTGCTGAACGTCCTCTCGAGCTTCATCTCCGATCTGGAGCGCGTCGTCACCATCGAAGACGCCGCCGAGCTCGTGTTTCGCCAGCGGCATGTGGTTCGGCTCGAGACTCGCCCCCCGAACATCGAAGGGAAGGGGGCGGTGCGCCAGCGGGATCTCGTCGTGAACGCCCTCCGCATGAGACCTGATCGGATCATCGTCGGAGAAGTGCGGGGCGAAGAAGCGCTGGACATGCTCCAGGCCATGAATACCGGACACGACGGCGGCTTGACGACGATTCACGCGAATAGCCCGCGGGACGCGCTGTATCGGCTCGACACGATGGTGGCGATGTCCAACTTGAACATTCCGGAACGGGTCGTTCGGCAACAGACCGCCTCGACCATCAACCTGATGATCCAGCTCAACCGCCTCTCGGATGGGACACGGAAGGTCACCTGTATCACGGAAGTGGTCGGGATGGAGGGCGAGGTCGTCACGATGCAGGACATCTTCGTGTTCGAGCGCACCGGGCTGCGCCGTGACGGGAAGGTCTGCGGACGTTTCCGGGCGACGGGCATCCGTCCGAAGTGCTGCGAGCGACTCAGCTCGTTTGGCGTGCAGTTGCCGGTGGATATGTTCGAACACACGAAAGCGGTTGCCTGAGAGAGGCTCATGCTCATCGTCACCGCGACATTCGTTCTGTGCACAAGCATCATCCTGGGGATCTACTGGGTGTTCGTCGTGCGTCCCGAAGACCGCGCCGACCGCGCGCTTCACCGCCGGCTTCGCGCCGATCCGGCCGATCGGCCCGCTCGCGGCCCGCTGGCCAGGCAAGACGTCAAGTTGAGTGCGCTGTGGATCCTGGACGCGGCGCTCGCACGTTCCGGGCGTCTCACGGCTCCCCTCAAACGGTCGATCGCGAACTCCGGGTTGCGCGTCACGATCGGAGCCGTGCTGCTCGCGAGTGGCTTCCTGGCCACCACGACGTTCTCCGTGCTCAACCTCGTGACATCGGCGCCCTGGCTGAGCGTACTGGCGGCGGCCGGCGCCGCGTCGTTGCCGTATTGGTACGTTCGTCGCGTGGCAACGAAGCGGCTGAAGAAATTCGAAGAACAGCTGCCCCAGGCCGTCGAAATGATCGCGGTCTCGCTCAGGGCGGGGCACGCGTTGACCACCGGTCTTCTGATGGTTGCCGAAGAGCTCGAGAACCCGCTTGGCGGTGAATTCAGGCTGCTGTACGACCAGCAGACCTACGGCAAGCCGATACCGGACGTCCTGCGGGAGTTCGCTGACCGCGTGCCCCTGCTCGACGCGCGGATCCTCGTGATGGCCGTGCTCACGCAGCGCGAGACGGGTGGAAACCTCGCCGAAATCCTCGACAAGCTGGCGGCGGTCATTCGTGAGCGATTCCACGTCAGGCGCCAGGTCCGCGTTGTGAGTGCTCACGGACGAATCACCGGATGGGTCCTGGCGCTCGTGCCGCCGGTTCTTGCCGCCGTTCTGCTCGTGATCGCTCCAAACCACATCAGGATCCTGGTCGACGACCCGCTCGGCCGCCAGATGGTGGCCGCCGCGGTTGGCCTGCAAGTCGTGGGCACGCTCGCCATACGCCGCATCGTCAGAGTGGAGTTCTGAAGCCATGCGCATCGATCTCGTCGTCACGCTGATTGCGGTCTTCGTGAGCGTCGCGCTCGTCTCCGGATCGCTCGCCTCGCTGGCGCTGTCGCTCGCGGCGCCCGAGCGGAAGCGCGTCCGGATGCTGACGGCGCCGCGGTCGTCGGCCGTCAGGCCGGTGCACCTCCGGCTCACGGACGCGCCGAGCGCCACGGTGAAACGTTTCTTGCGCGTGTTGCCGCAGGCATCGAGAGACGTTCCGGCCCTGCGACGCCGGCTCACGGCCGCCGGTCATGAGGAGTACGCCGCGGTCGTGCTGTATTCGGCGGCACAGCTCGCCTTGCCCGTCGTGTTCGGCCTCATTCCGTTGCTCGTTGTGGGTGTCGATGCGGGATGGGTGGCGGCGCTGGCGCTTGCCGTTCTCGGTTTCCTGGTTCCAGACCTCGTGTTGACGCGCATGGTCGACGAGCACAAGAAGGCGATACAGAACGGTCTGCCCGACGCGCTCGACCTGATCGTCATCTGCATCGAGGCGGGGTGCAGCCTCGATCAGGCGATCCTGAAGGCGAGCAACGAGCTCGAGATCGCGCAGCCGGCGATCGGGCGTGAGCTGAGAACCGTCTCAGCCGAGATCCGCGCCGGCAAGCCCAGGCTCGAGGCCTTTCAAGACCTGGCGAAGAGAACGGACGTCGAGGACGTCAGGGCGCTGGTCGCGATGCTGATCCAGACGGACCGTTTCGGCACAAGCATCGCCCAGGGTCTGCGAACGCACGCCGACACGTCGCGGTCGAAGCGCCGGCAACGGGCCGAGGAGCGAGCCGCCACGGTTGGCGTCAAGCTCGTGTTTCCTCTGGTCTTGTGCCTGATTCCAGCGCTCTACGTGGTGTGCCTGGGCCCGGCTGCGGTGAGCATCTACCGGACCATGTTCTGAGAACCGATCGAATGAAGGAGGACCTTTGAGTGCTACAACCGTCAGTCTCGCCGTACTCGCCGTCCTGGTCGTGCTGTACGTGATGCGCCGGCGATCGCGGGTCAGTCGCGAAGCTCGCTAGAACCAACAGGGACGTGGCCCGATCGGGATCTGTGCCGCACTCGAGGTCTGTCTACGGGCAGCGCTGTGTACGTCTGCGGAGCCACCGGGGCGCGGTGGCCCCCGGAGTGATCTGGGGGGCAGGGGCCCCCGGGGTGATCCGCGCTGCTGCGAGACGATGTTGTATGTGCCTGCTCGTCGTGGCAGGCGTTCAAGCGGGGTGTGCAACCGCCTCGGGGCCGTCGTGGACCGGGGGACAGGGGCCCCAGGAGCGAACTTCGACTCGGTTGGCCAAGCCGGGCAAGCCTGTCGATGTCGCTAAGCCGGGCGGAAGCCGCGGAGACCTTGTTCCGACGGTCGAAGCACGTGATCCGACGCTGTCCGCGGCGCTTCTCGAGCTGGCGATGTCCCCGACGCCGGAGAGGCACCGGCGCGTCGCGGAGCGCTACCGGGAGCTGGGTATTCTTGACGCGGCCTACGATCACTTCGACCGCGCGCGTCAACTCGACCCGACCGACGCCGTGGCGCACGAAGGGCTTGCGCGCGTCTGGCGAGACTGGGGATTTCCGCACCTTGGCCTGGCCGACGCGTCTCGTGCAGTGTACTTCGCGCCGTCCAGGGCAACCGTCTATAACACGCTGGGCACCCTCCTGGCGGGCACCGGCCGTCAAAGGGAAGCGCGCCGCGCGTGGGAGCACGCCCTTGCGCTCGAGCCGCGCGCGGCGTACGTGCTCAACAACCTTTGTTACTTGTCGTTCTTGCAGGGAGAGACCACGAACGCCCTGGCTGAATGCCATGCCGCGCTCGCCATCGATCCCGAGCTGACCGCGGCGCGCAACAATCTCGCGCTGGTAGACGCGGCGCGGGGCCGCGACGACCTGGCGAAGCGCGAGCTCCTTGCCGCGCGGGATGCTGCCGCCGGCCTCTACAACATCGGGATCCTGGACCTGGCGGCCAAACACTACGCGAGCGCGGTTGCGGCGTTCGAGGCTGCTCACCGGGAACGCCCAAGCTGGGCCGAGGCTCACGAGCGGGCCTTACAGGCGCGACGCCTGCTCAGAGCCGCCGCGTCCGAGTGATCCGGTTGGAGAACGACGCCATATGTTGGCCGAGCCCCGTCGCACGCGATTCGCCATAGCCGCCGCCCTCCCTGTGATCGTCGTCATCGGCGTCATCGGTGTGGTCGGTGTCGTCGGCCCCGTCGGCGTGCCGTCTGTTTGGGCGGCCGCAGGAGACGGCTCGACGCTGTCGGTCAAGATCACGTCGCCTCAAGGCCGGATGGGGACCTCCGGCAAGGTTCGAATCGTCGCCCAGATTCGCACGCCACGCGAAGCGACCCTCGAGCCTGTTCGATTCTACGTCGACGGCGTTCTGCTCGGCACGGCCGATGACGGTCCACCGTACGCGGTGGAATGGCTGGATGAGAACCCTTACGAGCGGCGGGAAATCGCGGTAGAGGTCGAGGACGGTCTCGGACACAGCGCCCGTGATGCGGTGGTGCTCGAGCCCTTTGAGATCGTCGAGGTCACCGGCGTGAGCCGGGTGCTCCTTGAAGCCGGCGTGTACGACAAGCTCGGGCACTTTGTCGGTGGCCTCGCACGGTCCAGCTTCATCGTTACGGAGGACGGCGTCCCCCAGGAAATCGATCTCGTCAACCAGGAAATGCTGCCGGCGACATTCGCCTTGCTCATCGACAGCAGCCAGAGCATGTCGCGGCGCATCGATTTCGTTCGGGACGCTGCCAGCCGTTTCATCGAGCACCTGAGACCGAAGGATCGCGTGGTGGTCGCGCCGTTTTCACGCCATCTTGCCGCCGTGACCGGGCCGACCGGCGACCGCAAGACCGTGCTCGAGGCTGTGAGCCACATCACGTCGGCTGGTGGGACGTCGATCCTCGACAGTCTTGTCGAAATAACGCAGAGACTGCCCACGGACCAGGGACGTTGCGCGGTGATCCTGATTACAGACGGCTACGACGAGAACAGCGTGACGCCGATCAACGACGCGCTCGCGGCGGTCAAAGCGGCGCGCGCGACGGTGTATGTCGTGGCCATCGGGGGCATCGCGGGCATCTCAATCAAGGGCGAACGGCTGTTGAAACGCATCGCCTCCGAGACCGGTGGCCAGGTGTTCTTCCCTCCACGGGAAGAGGACCTGCCCGCCGTGCACGAGCGGCTCGCCACGGATGCACAGAATCGCTATCTCGTGACATACACCCCCAGCAATCAAAACGTCGACGGTGCCTGGCGGTCTGTGAAGTTGACGACCACGCCCGAGTACAAGGTGAGAACGCGCGACGGATATCTGGCGCCCAAGCCGCCTCCGGTCCATCCGGAGCTGGAATTCACGATCACCGACGCGCACCTCGGGTATGTGGATTTGAGCGCTGACGATCTGATGGTGACCGAAGACGGAGTCGAGCAGGAAATCGACGCCTTTCACGAAGCCGTGGCGCCCGTGTCCATCGTTCTCGCGCTCGACGCGAGCGGCAGCATGCGCAAGACTGCGGCGGCGGTCGTCGAGGCCGCACGCGAGTTCGTCGACGCGCTCCGCCCGGCGGATAGCCTGGCCCCGGTGCTGTTCTCGGATCAGGCCGTCTTTGCGCATGACCTCACCACCGATCGTGAGGCGACGTTGAAGGCGATCGAGAGCTACCAGGCGACGGGCGGTACCGCGCTGTACGACGCCCTGTGCGATGCCCTGACGCGCCTGAAACGCGTCGAGGGGCGGCGCGCAGTCGTCGTGCTGACCGACGGCCGGGACGAAAACAATCCCGGGACGGCCCCGGGCAGCGTGCGAACCTTCAGTGATGTCATCACGCTTGTCAAGGAGAGCGGAGCCGCCATCTTCGCGATCGGCCTGGGGGTGAAAGTCGACCGGCGGCCGCTCGAGGAGCTCTCAGGCTTATCCGGCGGACAGGCGTACTTTCCCGTCGACGTGTCGGGACTGCGAGAGGAATACCGGCGTATCGTGGAGAATCTTCGCCGCCGTTACGTCTTGAGCTACACCTCGACGAATACTGCCCGTAATGGTGCCTGGCGCGACGTGCAGATTCGCTCGCGGTCGGGCGAGCTCGTCGTGACCAGCCGCGGCGGGTATTTCGCTCCTGAACGGTAAAGCGCACTCGAGAGTTGCGTCTACTTCGAAGGTGGCTGTGAAACAGATCGGCGACCAACACGGCGAGCTGGGTAAACGTGGGACGGGTGAGGACGACCCGACAATCCCGCCGTTGGTCTCCGAGCATTTCATCGTTGTCCCGATCTCTGACACCTTTGACGTCGACACCATTTTCCAGTCCGAGCGGGACCTCTCGGAGACGGGCCCCTCCGACACCGGCGTAGCGGCAACGACCAGCGACGCCTCGGGCGACCTGCCGCCGCGCGACGCATCGGGACCTACCGTGCCGGCGGATTCCTCGAGGTCGTCGTCTCTCGAATCGGTGGGCGCGTCGCTCTCCGTCGCGGATCTCATTGAAAACAACGTTCGACTGCAGGGGTACGAGGCTGCGGCCATCGCGCTTCGACTGTGCCGCGCCATGGCGCGCGATCCCGCCGCAACCATGCAACGTGCAGTCGTCGAGCCGTGGAATGTCGAGATCACAGACCACGGCGAGGTCAGGGTCCTGCCGGGAGGAATCGGCGGCGACCCGCTCGTGATGCAAGTCGGCCGCGTGCTTGGCGCGCTTCTTCACGACTCGATCGCCCCGGTTGAGTTGCGGCTCGTCGCGTCGCAGGCCTCGTTTGAGGTGCCGTTCTACTCATCGATCGAGGAGCTCTCGCAGGCGCTCCAGTATTTCGACGCTCCCGCAGAGTCCGAGGCGATTCGGGCTGCGTTCCACCGGGGGCTCGAAGCCAAGTTCTCGTTCTCCGCGGACCCCAGACCGCCGGAGGCCGCCGTCCCTCTGCTGGTTGGTCCCTACCGCCCGGCGCAGAGAACGATGCCTGCCCGGTCGACGGTGCCGCCGCCCAGGCACTCTGGAGGATTTCGACTCGCCGCACTGGTCGCCGCGGTCCTGCTCCCGCTCGCCGCGGCTCTCCTGATTCCTGCCCGGCGACGACCATCCGAGCAGCCCATCTGGCCGACTGGAGAGCAGCAGGGGTTGCCGCCGCCTCGACCACTGACCGAAGCGCGTTCACAGCGCCCGCTGACGAGTCCCCCGCCGGCCGCGAAGGCCATCGCGCCACAGCCCGGAGCGCTGACGGCGCGCGATATGAAGGCCAGCGTGCCCCACGACAGGGTGAGACCAACGGGGCGAATCCCGCCAACCCCACCAGCAACTCACCCGGCGACCGTGGGCGGCCTCGAGGCGCCGGCAGCGATCGACGTTGCTCGGAGCCGGTGGGCTGTGGAGAGCGGTGACGCGCTTGAGCTCGCGGAGCGACGCGCATCGGCACTGCTTGCGTCGGGCCTCGTCGACGAGGCTGCAATTGCTTTTGACTCCATCGTCATGAGAAGCCCGCTCCATCGGTTGGATTCGACGCGTTCGAGCCCGGAGGCGCTTGCCGCGCTGCGGAGCAGCAAGCGCGTGCTCTTACCGGCGCTGGCGCGGCGGCATTACGAAGAGGCCCGAACGGCGTTCAATTCCGGAGACTTCAACAGAGCGATCTCAGAAGGCGAGAGCGCGTCAACCCTGCTCAACGACGACGACCTTGACGCGGCACCTGGCGACTTACGCGCGGCCGTAACTGACGTCGTCGCGCTTGCCTCTGCGGCCAGGGTCTCTGTCGAGGAGAGGATTTACACGATCGCGGATCCCGACATCACTCCGCCGACGCCGTTAGGACGTCAGCTGCCTGCGACTCGACCGCCCGGGACGTCTTCGCCCACGGGGCGTCTTGAGATCCTCGTGAGTCGCGCCGGCCGGGTTGAAACCGTCAAGCTGTACACACCTTCGAATGGCTATCACGACCGCATGATCGTGAGTGCCGCAAAAGCGTGGCATTACAAGCCTGCGCTCAAGAATGGCAAGCCGGTTCGATTCAATCTCGTGATGTTGATCAACCTTCCCCAATCGTAACTCCCATACTCCTGACTACTCGGGCGGCGCCTTACCCCCGGACGTACCGTGTCGCCGCTTCAGCATCTTCCGGTGAATGTCGGGCCAGAATTCCTTGAGCTCGAAGGACACCGCGTCCTGCAGTACTTGCGAGGCCCATCGCGTGAAGAACGCCGAGGCGGTGCGGTCGCTCGGCGGGTAGTACGCGCTCGCAATTCCAGCCCCGAGGGCGTTACCTCCGATCTCCGAGATGTTGAAGCGACGCCACCCATCCGAGCGGGTCACCACGACTCGGCTCACTGCGTAACCGGCTCGGTGGAGTCCGCTGCCGTGTCCCAGTTGAAGATACCGGGGGTCTTGCGTGACCGCCCACGGCACGATTGCCTGGGTCATGAAGTTCCCGATCGCGTTGTCGGCGAAGGCGGCTCCATAACGCTTGCCCCAGCCCGCCGCGCCGTCATTCCACGCAGGGGTCTGGTTGGTGGCGTAGTTGAGGACCGTGATGAACGCGACATACGGAAACGCGAAGGGATCGAAGGAGTCCTGCGACGCCATCACAAACGTCTCCTTCGTGGTGGGGGGCGTCAGGTCCGTGATGTTCTCCACGGTAGTGAAGTTCGGAATCAGCCAGAAGATGCGCCCGCTGTTCTTCTTCTTCCCTTCCTCAGCCGGATGTTCCCCGTGCCCCTTGTCGCCCTGCTGTTGAGCCTCCGTGGCCGTTTGCGGGGCCGACTGAGCCGGATCAGGAGCGGGGGGCTGCGCCGCCCAGCTCCCTCGGCACGGGCCAAGCGCCAAGATCACGCAGACGAGACCAACGCGAACCATCCAACGATTCTAGCCTGTTGCGCACCTCGGCCATGCGGTACCCCGCGGGGTTCGAAGTAGACTAGCGCGCGTTCCTGAGGAGGCCTTATGCGCGTGCGTCTTGGCGTGTTCGCTCTCGTTGTCGCCGCCTGGGCCGTCTGGGCCGTCTGGCTCTGGCACGATGCGTCGGCACAGGTGACCGGACCGATCGTCAGCGGCGCCCACCGCTTCGAGAAAGTCGGCGACGGGATCTACTACGCAACCGCCTCCGGCACCATGACCGTCGGCGCAAACTCGCCAATCATCGTCAATGACGACGAGTCGATGGTGATCGACTCCGAGATCACGCCGGCCGCGGCGCGGGCGCTCGTGGCCGACTTGAAAGCCGTGACGAACAAGCCGATTGGCTACGTCATCGACTCGCACTATCACTACGACCATGCGCACGGCAATCAGGTGTTCCTGCCGGCCATTCCGGTGATCGGGCACGAGAATACGCGGAAGCGCCTTCTGACCAACGTCCTCGAGCAATACACCTACTTGAACAGCGTTCAACCCATTCCGGCGCGTCTCGATCAGCTCAGACAGCGCATCGCGCAAGAGAGCGACCCGCAGCAGAAGGCCGCCCTCGAGCGACAGGTCTCGAACTCGCAGGCGTATCTTGAACAGGTCAAGGAAATCAAGGTGACGCCGCCGAACCTGACGATCGATTCCAAGATGACGCTCTTTCGCGGCGGCCGCGAGATTCGCATCCTGTATCTCGGCCGCGGGCACACCGACACCGACATCGTCACCTTCCTTCCCAAGGAGCGCGTCGTCTGCACCGGCGACCTGATGGAATCTCAGATTTCCTACATGGGCGATGCCTTTGCAGAGGAGTGGATTGCGACGCTCGACCGGCTGAAGGCGTTGGATTTCGATACCGTGATGCCTGGACACGGCGTCGTGTTCAAGGGCAAGGGGAAGATCGATGCGTTTCAGAACTACCTGCGTGACGTCTTGCGCCAGGCGACGCTGCTGCGCAAACAGGGCCTGTCGGCTGAAGAAGCGGCGAAGCGGGTCGACGTCACGTCGTATGCGAAGGAATTCCCCCAGATTCGCGCCGTCGGCATCGATCCGGCGGCGGTGCGCCGGATCTACCAGCTTGCGGACCGGCCTGAGCCGCCGCAGTAGGGGGCGCGTCGCGGGAACGCGAGCGCGAACAGACGCGTTTCAGTGGCTGGCAACGCCCTCTTTGAGAAACGCGATGAGCGGCGGGAACGTCTTGCCGGGGGCTTCCATGTGCGGCACGTGCCCGAGGCCAGGAATGAGGTGCAGGCGGCCGTTGCCGTTTGGAATGCTCTCGGCCACGAACTTCATCCGCTCCCGGAAGAGCGCGGACGATCCCGGAAGCCTGTCTTCGGCGCCGCCGAACACCAGCGTCGGCGCCTTGATATGCGGCCAGTCGTCGATGACCTGGTCGAGATACTGCACCTGATTGATGAGGGTCTGGACCATGGCGAGCCGGGGCCAGTCCGCGCCCAGCGTCCACGCATAGCGGATGCGCGTGTAGTTCTCGAATTCGGGCGTCCACGCCGCTTCGTTGTGTGCGACGTACCGCATGATGCTGGCCCGGATCGTCTGATAGGTCGAGGCGAGCGTGCGCTTGTAGCTTTCGTCCGTGCTGTCCCACGGCCGGTCGTACCGCGGATCCACGAGACCAATCGGGTTATACAGCACGAGTCGCTCGGTCACGTCGGGGTACTGTGTCGCGAAGCGCGCGGCAAGCATCCCTCCCATCGAGTGCCCCACAATCATGGCCTTGTCGATCTTCAGACTTTGCAGGATCAGGTGTGTGTTGCGCGCCATGTCGTGGAAGTTGTACGGGATGATCGGCTTCGACGACCGGCCGTATCCGATCTGATCCGGCGCAATCACCCGGAACCCCTCCGTTCGAAGCGCGTCGATCGTGGACCCGAAGTAGAACGCCGCGAAATTGTTGCCGTGGAAGAGGACCACCGCATGCCCGTTGGGCTGGCCGATCGGCGGTACGTCCATGTAGGCCATGCGCACGTCCTGACCGTATAACGTCAGCGGGAGGTAAGAGACGGGATATGGATAGGGCACGTCTTCGCACGTGATGCTGCCCGGCTTCACGTCCGGCGTCGGAATCCCCCCCGCCGGGGCGGCCGCCTTTGGGGCCGCTGGGGCCACTGTCGGCCGCGTCTGTGCCGACAATGTTGCAGGGGCTGGCGCGACAGAGCTGAGACACAAGACGACAAGAAGCTTCTTCATGGGCGTGCGCGCAGTGTAGCAAAGTCGAAGGTCCCCCAGGGCGCCACCAGAAACGCCGATGGACAAGGCACGGCACCCGTCCTAGACTGTCCACTCGAGGCATCGAGGCATCGGGGGGAGCAACGCCGGCACCTGAGGAGGTCGTCATGGCAAGGCCGCGTCTGCCACGCGTTTTGAGGCCGTTCAGCCTGCTGCTGAGCGCGCTTGTCGCCGTTATGGGCGCTGGCACAATCGCCCAAGCCCCGCCTACGACATCTGCCGGGGACGTGACGTTCGCGAAGGACATCGCGCCGATTCTGCAGCGGAGTTGCCAGGCCTGCCATCACGCAGAGGGCGTCGCGCCGATGTCGCTCGTCAGCTACGAGGAGGTGCGGCCCTGGGCCCGGTCCATGAAAATACGGACAGCCCTCCGGAGCCAGCGGGGCGCGATGCCGCCGTTTTTCGTTGAGAAGAACATCGGCATCCAGAAGTTCAAGCACGACCCCTCTCTCAGCGAAGACGAGATTGCCCGGATTGCAAAGTGGGCCGATAGCGGAGCGCCGCGAGGCAACCCTGCCGACATGCCGCCGCCACTGCAGTTCGACACGACGGACAAATGGACGATTGGTGAACCAGATCTGGTGCTGCGGTCGAAGGACGTGACGGTCCCGGCCGTCGGTCCGGACCGGTGGGGTGACTTCGGGCTCATCCCGACGGGTCTCACGGAGGACCGGTACGTGTCAGCCGTCGAGGTTCGAGAGGTGAACGACATCCCGCAGGGTGGCGGGACGAAGACAGTCGGCGGACGGTACGTGTTTCATCACATGACGTATTCCAGCCTGGTCGAGGGCGAGCGGGCTTCGAGCGGCGCCGACGAAGGCGGCAGCAGCTGGCCCATTCACGAGGTGGGTCGCAACGCGGACATCTTTCCGCCCGAGGCCGGCAGGCTGCTGGCGGCGCACTCGTCGCTGGCGCTCAGCGCGGGCCATCTCCACTCGAACGGCCGCGAGACCAAGGGTCATCTCGAGTTCGCATTCAAGTTCTTTCCCGTGGGGTACAAACCGACCTATCGCCGGTCAGCCGTGCGGCTGGGCAATGGCATCGACATCGACGTGAGGCCGAACGAAGGCGGTCAGGAGCTGCACGCGTACGCCGTGCTCCAGGAGCACACCAAGTACATCACGTTCGAGCCTCACCTGCATGCGCCGGGCGTGCGCATGTGCCTCGAGGCCATCTGGGGCCACAACATCCAGACGCTCAACTGCGTCGGATACGACCACAACTGGGTGAAGCAGTACGTGTACGACGACGATGCCGCGCCACTGTTGCCGAAGGGCACGATCGTGCATCTCATCGGCTTCCTGGATACGACCGCGGCGAACAAGAATCCCGCGGACCCGCGAAACTGGGCGGGCGGCGGGCGGCGATCGATCGCGAACATGTTCATCGACCTTGGATACTCCGTGTCGCTCACGGAGGAGCAGTTCCAGGCGGAGATGGCCAAGCGCCGAAAGAACATGAGGAGCCGGAACGACTACGACATCGGGTGTCCGCTGTGCTGGGCCCCTCCAACGGTGCAGACGCAGACGACGACCACGGGACAGCAAAGATAGAAGCAACCAGGTGATGTTGATGCGGCGATGGGCGCTTACCACGTTGGCGGTCTTCGCGCTGTTTCCGGTGGCCGGCGCTCAGACCAGGTTCACCTACTCGAGCGGTCAGGTCGTGTCGCCAGCGTATGAAGGGTGGCGGGTGAACGACGACGGATCGCTCACGATGGTGTTCGGGTACATGAACCAGAACTGGCAGGAGGAGTTTGACGTCCCGATTGGCCCCGACAACAGCATCGAGCCCGGAGGGCCCGACCAGGGGCAGCCGACGCACTTCTACCCGAGACGCAATCCCTTCCTGTTCACGATTCGTGTCCCCAGGGACCTCGGCGACAAAGAGCTGATCTGGACATTGAAAACGAACGGAAAGACGGAGCGTGCCTACGCGTCGCTCAAGAACGATTACATGATCGACAATCAGGTGATCTCGACCGAAGTGGGCGGTGACTTCGGCAGCCTCCGCGACGAGCTGCGCACGAACATCCCGCCCGAGCTCAAGGTCGAAGGAGACAAGCGTCGAAGCGCAAACGTGGGCGCACCGCTGACGCTGACGGCGTTTGCCAAGGACCCCGACAACATCCCCGCCAGGCGAGGGGGCCGCGGGGCCGCGGCGCCCACGACCGCCGTTTCCCCGAACCTCCTGTACAGACCACCATCGTCAATCGTGCCCGCCAGTGGGCCAGGACTGCGCCTGTCGTGGATCGTCTACCGCGGCAAGGCGGCGGCGGTGACGTTCAGCCCCGACCAGATGAAGACCTGGATCGACACGCGCGCGTACGCCAATTCCCCGTGGTCGCCGCCGTATATCATTCCCGAGCCGCCACCCGAGAACAAATGGGTCGTGCAGGCCACGTTCAACGACGTGGGTACGTACGTGTTGCGTGCCGTGGCGAGCGATGGCGCGTTGTTCACGTACGACAACGTGACGGTGACCGTGACGAAATAGGCGCCAAGGGCACGACCGGGGGAGAGGCACAGGAGTGAACGGCCATGACGGCTCCACGCATGTGAAGACGGTCGGGCTCGCAAGCGCCGGACTGTTTGCGGGAATCGTCCTCGCGGTGTCCGCGCAAGCCCCAACTCAAGCCGGTCAAGCCATCTTCGCGCGCGACTGCGCGACCTGCCACGATGGGGCCGCTGGGTCGCGCGCACCCAGCCCCGATGTCCTGAAGCGTCGATCACCCGAAGCGATCCTGGCGGCGTTGACCGCCGGCGCGATGCGTCCGCAGGGCGGGCGGCTGAGCGGCGCCGAACGCCGCGCCGTGGCGGAGTACTTGAGCGGCCGCGCGCCCGGCGGCGACATCACGGGCGCGTCGATGGGACGCTGCATGGCATCGCTCCCAGCGTCTGCAGGGGCGTCACTGCCGGATCCGGCATCCCTTCCCTCATGGCGCGGTTGGTCCCCGGCCACGACCAACACCCGATTCCAGCCAGCGAGCCAGGCCGGCATGACGGCCGATCAGGTGCCGAAGCTGTCACTGAAATGGGCATTCGGATTCCCCGACGCTACGTCGGCATGGTCGCAGCCGACGGTTGCAAGCGGCCGCGTCTTCGTCGGCAGCCAGAACGGCACGGTGTACTCGCTCGATGCGCAGTCCGGGTGCATTCACTGGACCTTTACCGCGAAGGCCGGCGTGCGCACGGCCCTGGCATTCGGTCCACGCGCGCCCGCCGGCTACACGGTGTACTTCGGCGACACCGGCGCGAACGTCTACGCGCTCGACGCCGCGACCGGGCGCGAGCGCTGGTCACGCAAGCTCGACGAGCATCCCTACGCGCGGATCACCGGTTCGCCGACGCTCTATCAGGATCGTCTGTACGTGCCGGTCTCGTCGATGGAGGAGACCGCGGCAGGCCAGCAGGGATACGAGTGCTGCACGTTTCGCGGCAGCCTCAATGCCCTCGATGTGGAAACCGGCGCGGTCGTCTGGCGAACCTATACGGCGGCCGAGCCACAGGCCGTCGGAAAGAATGCAGCCGGCGTCACGCTGTGGGGGCCGTCGGGTGTCGGCATCTGGTCGGCGCCGACGATCGACGCGAAACGGGGTCTCGTATACGCAGGGACCGGGAACACGTACAGCGCGCCGATGCAGCCAACGAGCGACGCGATCGTGGCGTTCGACCTGACGTCTGGCCGGATCGCGTGGATCAAGCAGTTGACGCAGCAGGATGTCTTCGGCTGCCGCGCAGGCAGCGCGAATTGCGGCGAGAAGGCGGGTCCGGATTTCGATCTCGGGACGCCGCCGATGCTCATCACCTTGTCCGACGGTCGCGACATCATTGTCGCCGCGCAGAAGTCCGGCAACGCGTTCGCGCTCGATCCTGACAAGGCGGGCGCCCTGCTCTGGCAGTATCACGCCGGCGAGGGATCGATCTGGGGCGGCATTCAGTGGGGCGCAGCGGTCGACGGCGAGCGCGCGTACTTTCCCGTATCGGATATTCGCACGCCGAAGCCGGGAGGCCTGCACGCCGTCGGCCTGACGACCGGTGAGCGCGCCTGGTACGTGCCCCCGCCACCGCTCAAGTGCGGCGGCGGGGCGGGTTGCAGCGCCGCGCTCATTTCGGCTCCCACCCTGATTCCGGGCGTGCTGTTCTCCGGGTCGAACGACGGCGCGCTCCGGGCCCATGCCACCCGTGACGGCTCTGTGATCTGGGAGTTCGACACCAACCGCGAGTTCGAGACTCTCAACGGCGTCCACGCCGGCGGGGGCGCGATCCAGGGCCCGGGCCCGACCGTCGCCGGCGGCATGCTCTATCTCAACTCGGGCTACGGAGACCATCTCGGACGCCCCGGCAACGTGCTGCTGGCGTTCGAGGTCCAGCCGTAGCAACATCGCCCTGGCATGAGTGACATGAGCGACGCCGCGGACGCGGTCCGTCGCTGGGTGGGCGCTTCCGCGCGCATCGTCGCGCTGACGGGCGCCGGCATCTCCACGGAGTCGGGCATCCCCGATTTTCGAGGTCCGCAAGGCGTCTGGACCACGAACCCCAAGGCTGAGCGGCTCTCGAACATCCATGACTACATGTCGGACCCCGAGGTGCGCAGGCTGTCGTGGCAGAGCCGCCTCCATCACCCCGCCTGGCGCGCCACGCCCAACCATGGACATCGCGCGCTGGTCGAGCTCGAGCGCCGCGGCACGCTGCTCGCGCTTGTCACACAGAACATCGACGGCCTCCATCAGCAGGCAGGACACGCGCCAGACACAGTGATTGAAGTCCACGGGACGATGCGCGACGCGATGTGCATGAGGTGCAGGTGGCGCGGGCCGATGGGGCCGGTGCTCGATCGCGTGCGCGCGGGCGAGGACGATCCACCCTGCGAACGGTGTGGTGGCATTCTCAAGAGCGCGACCATCTCTTTCGGGCAATCGCTCGACCCGGATGCGATCGACCGCGCGATGGGCGCCGCGATGCGGGCCGACCTCCTGCTGGCCATCGGCACGAGCCTGCAGGTCTATCCGGTCGCAGGCGTCGTGCCGCTTGCGAAGCGATCGGGAGCCCGCATCGTGATCCTGAATGCCCAGCCGACGCCTTTTGACGGCCTTGCGGACAGCGTCCTGCGCCAACCGATCGGCGAGATCCTGCCCGCGCTCTGTGCCTGGGACGCGGAGTTACGATAGCCGCAGAACCACGGGGACGGAAGACTGCACTGGGAGGTAATGATGATCGGAATAATGCCGCGCAGATTGGGGCGTCTGTGTCTGGCGGTGCTGGTGGTGATCCCGGTTGCCGCGCTCCTGGCGACCGCGCAGACCGCGACGCCGCTGGCGATCTACGTGGTCGACGTCGAGGGCGGCAACGCGACGCTCTTCGTGTCGCCGTCGGGCGAATCCGTTCTCATCGACACGGGCAACGGCGGCCCGGCGGCCGTGCGCGACGCCGATCGCATCATGGCGGCCGCAAAGGACGCCGGCCTCTCGCGGATCGACCACCTGATTACCACGCATTGGCATGGCGACCATTTCGGCGGGATGGCGGAGCTTGCGACCCGGATCCCGATCCGGCATTTCGTGGATCACGGGCCGACTGTCGAACCGCAGCCGGCGTCCACTGCGTTTCTGGATTCGGTATACCCGTCCCTCTACGCGAAGGGCACGCACACGGCGGCGAAGCCGGGCGACCGGATTGCGGTCGCCGGCCTCGACTGGCGTGTCGTCAGTTCGGCGGGCCAGACGCTCAAGTCACCACTGGCGGGCGCGGGCCGAGCGAATCCGTTCTGCGCGGGCTTCGTGGCGAAGGATCCCGACCCATCGGAGAATGCGCAGTCGGTCGGCAGCATCGTCACCTTTGGCAAGTTCCGCGTCGCGCATCTCGGGGATCTCACCTGGAACAAGGAATTCGATCTGATGTGTCCGGTCAACCGGATCGGCACCGTCGATCTCTTCATCGTGTCGCACCACGGCCAGCCGATCTCGAACTCGGAAGTGCTCGTGCACGCGCTTCACGCACGGGTCGCCATCCTGAATAACGGGACGCGCAAGGGCGGGCAGCCGGAGGCGATGAAGATCCTCCATTCGGCGCCCGGCCTGGAGGACCTGTGGCAGGCTCATTTCTCTCAGCTGAGCGGGCAGGAGTACACGGTGCCCGGCATGTTCATCGCGAACCCGGTCGACGATCAGCCCGCCGCGATGCCGGTCGCCGCGATGCCCGCGCCCAACGGTCCCGGCGCGTCGCCGCCGCCCGCGCACAACGGCCGGGCATACTGGATCAAAGTGTCGGCGCTCGCGGATGGATCGTTCACGGTGACGAACGCACGCAACGGATTCAGCAAGACGTATCGTTAGTGCACCGCGAGCTCGGGTTCCGCCACGCGCGTGCGCAGCGGCTCGCTGCGCAGCACAATGTGCAGCAGGATCGCCAGAACCATGATGACCGCGCTGTAGACAAAAATCAGGTGCAACCCGCTCTCGAGCGACGCCCGCACGTTGACGAACAATGTCTGCAGCAGCGCAGGGCCGCCGGGCGCACGGCTGAACGCCGCCTCGAGCTGCGGCCGCATCTGCACCAGCATGAGTGGATTGGAGAAGTAGGGCGCCACGGACGCGGGAACCTGCGCCGGCATGCTGCGCGCGAAGTCGGCGTGGTACCGCGTCAGCATGATCGATCCGAACGCGGCGACGCCGACGGTGCTCCCGATCGACCGAAAGAAGATCGTCGATGACGTGGCCGCGCCCATCTGCCTCCGAGGCGCGACGTTCTGCACCGCGAGCGTGTAAACCGGCTGCAGCAAGCCCATGCCCAGCCCGGCGATGACCATGCCACACGCCACGTACATCCGCACAGTCGTCGCCCCCATTCGAGCAAACAGGATCATGCCTGCGGCGACAAGCACCGATCCGACGACCGCGACGCCCTTGTACCGCCCCGTTCTCGAGACGGTCTGACCGCCCACGATGCTGCCGATGACCGCGCCCATCATCAGGGGCGTGAGCAGATTCCCCGATTGCGTCGCCGATACCCCCAGGACGCCCTGCATGAACAGCGGCAGGTAGATGATCACGCCGAACATCCCGATGCCAAGCACGAACGCGCACACCGCGCAGATGCTGATGATCGGATCTTTGAAAAGCACGAGCGGAATCACCGGCTCCGCTGCCCTGGACTCCACGTAGAGGAACGTGCACAGCATGACCGCGGACAGCGCGAGCAGCGACTCGACGCGGACCGATGTCCAGCCGTACTGCGTGGCCCACGTCAGCGCGAGGAGGAGCGGCACGAACGTGCCGATGAGCGTCGAGAACCCGGCCCAGTCCAGCGTCCGCGTGACGCTCCTGGGCTTCATGTTTGGAAACTCGAAGTAGATCGCGGCAACCGCGACGGCGCCGACCGGCAGATTCACCCAGAAACAGGCGCGCCACGACCAATGGTCCGTGAGCCAGCCGCCCAGCGTCGGCCCGAAGATCGACGCGACCCCCCACACGGCCGCAAACAGGCCCTGGTAGCGGCCGCGCTCGGCCGGCGAGAAGATGTCGCCGACGATGGTAAACAGCAGTCCGATGACCATGCCGGCGCCGACGCCTTGAAGGCCACGGAACAGAATCAGCTGGCCCATGCCGTCGATCGGCAGGAACGTGAGCGTGCCCGCCGCGCCACACAGGGCGGACGTCGCCACGAACAGCATCGCTCCGAGCAGAAAGAACGGCTTGCGTCCATGGAGGTCGGACAAGCTCGCAAAGATCGGCACGGACACGGTGGAGCTCAGCAGGTAAGCCGTGGCGATCCAGGGGTAGCGATCGAACCCGGACAACTGGGCGATGATCCGCGGCTCCGCCGTTCCGACGATCGTTTGATCGATCGCGGCCAGCAGGGCAGCGAGCAGCAGTCCTGTCAGCGTGCCCACGAGCTGCGGGCGTGTGAGGGGCACGATCCCCGACGTGTGATACTTCTTCGTACTAGCTGTCTCCACCGCGGTCATGGCACGGTCACCTTCACATCTGCCGTCGATACCAGGATGCCGTCATCGGCGTAGGCGCGCAGGACGTAGACGCCGGGCGCGCTGAACCGGACGGTTGTCGACGCCTTGCCGTCCGAGACCGCGATCTTGCGCGGCTGGAACGACACGGCCTTCGCGTCTCCGCGGTAGACCACCCAGACCACGCCGAGACGCATTCCGCGATCCAGGCGTACGACGGCCTGGCTGAGCGGTCCCTCGACGCGGGGGTTCGATCCGCTCTGGCTCGGCCGGTCGGACGGCTTGCCGTCGTCGATGACGAACGCCTCGAGCGGAAGCGAAGCGCCGACGGCGATCGTCCGATCGGGCGCGCCCTCCAGCCTGATGGTCGGCGCCTCGTCCGGTTCGCCGAGCTCGCCTGGTCCGCCGCGATTCTGCTGATATGTGCCGACGTCGATCTCCCAGGTCGGCATCAGCGTCGCGTATGCCTTCTCCGTCTTCCCGTGCGATGTCAGCGTCCAGACGACGTCTTTCTTTCCCCAGTCCTTCGGCACATGAACTTTGAAGACGTACTGCTGGCGGCGCGCGTAGAAGTGGGCGGGCTGACCCTGATCGATCGGGCCTGGCTCGATCGAGTTGTTCGGACCAACCGGAATGTCGAGCTCCTCCTCGTAGTTCCGGTTCATGTAGCCGAAGACCATGTTGAAGCTGCCGTCGGCGTTGCGCTCCCAGCCCTCGAAGACCGGGACGACGTTCTGGCCGGCGGCATATCGGATCTGGGACGGCGCAGCTGCCGCCAGACCGCCTATGAAAAGCCCAAACAGGCCGAACAGTCCGAGCAGGTCGGCCGTCCCGCGGGCTCGTACACGCCGGGTCATTGCGCGGTCGTCGCGGCCTTCTTTTTCGCGCTTCGTTCGGCGACTTCGGCTTTGAACTCGTCGTCGGTCATCGGATAGAAGGTGAGCCAGTGGCGCGACATGTCGTCTGTGGTGCGGTTGCCAAAGCCTACCCAGTTACGTGGATCGGGATTGTATTTGTTCGCCGCCGAATTGTCGTGCCAGCTGATGACGTGCATGATCGTTCCCGCGGGCAGGAGCGGCGCGACGCCGTCGGCGTAGTTGTAGACGATCTGCCAGTTGAAGTCGTAATTCACGCAATTCAACTGCTCGACGCGCATGTCTGGATAAATCGCCTCGAGGCACTGGCGTTTGCCGCGGTTGTGCATGTGCGGCATGAAACCGACGAGGTGCGACGGCCGCTCCATCTTGAAGTACCCGTCGCTGCGCACGTTGTCCGCCCCGGCGGGAATGTCGAGGTCGTCCTGATTGGGGGAGAGGATCGTCGTGATGACGTGCTTCGGGGTGTATCCACGCGGATAGAAGACGATGCCGACTTCGGTACGATCCACCACCGGCTCGCCGATGGCGTGATAGTGCATGTTGAAGCGGATCTTGGCGCCAGCCTTCATCAGCTTTCCGGAGCCTTCGGGGAAGATGTCCCCGTTCTTGCCGACGGCGTACTCGACGAGCGTGCCTCCGCCGCTCGAGCCGTCGTCGTTGATCAGCGTCTCGACCGCGTGATGCACGACGCGCCGTGCCGCCGGGGACGGCTTGGCCTCGACCGCTCTGATGTAGCGGTCTTCCTTCAATCCGGAGTCCGCTGTAAAAATGCCCCACCAGTCCGCGGCCTCGGGCTTCACGACGAAGTCCTTGGGCATCGAGATGATGAGATCGGGCTTCCCGATATGCCAGCGATCGGCATCGTCGAACGTCCTGGCTGGCGGCATGTCCGCGACGTCGCCGCGCGGCGCGCCGCCATCGATCCATCCGACGATCGTCGCGATCTCCGCGTCGCTCAGCGACGGATCGTCCTTGAACTGGCGGATGCCGACAGTGCGATCGACATGCCAGGGCGGCATCTGGCGCGCCTCGACGCGCTGCCTGATTGAGCGCACCCAGGGTCTCGTGTCCTCGTAGGTGAGCAGCGACATCGGCGCGATGGAGCCAGGCCGATGGCAATTCTGACAGGACTTCTGGAGAATCGGCGCGACGTCCTTCGCAAATGTCACCGGCCTTGGCGCCGGCGATTGCGCGTGCAGAACGGTCACCGCCGCCAGGCCGAGAAGGACAAATCTCATCCGACGCATCATCCCACTCTCCCGGGGCGATTATAGCCCTCGCGTCTGCCGCCGTGGGAAATGCCTTATCCTGCAGATGACGCGAACGATGCGGTCCCCGGACACTCACGCTGACGACCTCCGGCTGGCGCGCCGATGTGCCGACGGGGATGAAGCCGCATGGGAGCGTTTCGTGCGGGAGTATCGACCCGTGCTGTACCGGGCGGCAGACGGCCTCGATCCCAGCGGCGGTGCCCGCGACCTGGCTGACTCGCTGTACGCCGACCTGTACGGTGTGGAGAGCCGCGAGGGACAGCGTCAGTCATTGTTCCGGTATTTTCAGGGACGGAGCAGTCTCGCTACCTGGCTCCGCGCTGTCCTGGCGCAGCGGTATGTGGACCGGCTGCGGGCGTCACGACGGCTCGCGCCGCTCCCGGACGAGGATAAGTGGCCGGCGTCGGCCTCGAGCCCGCCGGCAGCGGTGCGGTCGGTCGACCCTGACCGGCCCCGTCTTGCAGCGATTGTGCAAGAGGCGCTGGGCCGGGTCATCGCGAAACTGGCTGCTCGGGACCGGCTCCGGTTGAGCTGTTACTACGTTCAGCAATTGACGCTTGCGGAGACCGGCCGCGCACTGGGTGAGCACGAAGCGACGGCGTCGCGCTATCTCGCGCGAACGAGGCGGACGATTCGTGAAGAGGTTGAGCGTCTTCTTCGTACCGACTGGGGATTGTCCGGCGACGAGATCGCGCAATCGTTAGAATCGGCGGTTGAGGATCCGGGGGCGCTCGACCTGGATGAGATGCTTGGCTCGCGCAAGGAATCGGCGCGGGATCGTTCTGTACGATAGAAGGGGTTGGTGAAGGGTTTGGTGAAGGGGTCCTCCAGGAACGGCAACGCGGGCGACGCGGCTGACGTCGCGCTCGAGCGACACCTCCGTGACGTGCTCCAGGCACGGATGTCGGCGGCTCCGACGTCTCCAAGTGGCGCGCCGGGTCCCGCGTGCCTCGACGCCGAAACACTCGCGGCGTGGGCGGACGGCGAGCTGGATGCTCGCGAGCTCGCGGCCGCAGAGGCCCATGCGGCCGATTGCTCGCGGTGCCAGGCCCTGCTAGCCGCGATGATCAGAACCGCTCCGCCCGCTGCCGAGGCGCCGTCGTGGTGGCGCCTGCCCGTCGTGAAATGGTTGGCGCCGCTCGCCGCGGTTGCGACAGGACTCGTTGTGTGGGCGATCGTCCCCAATGGGCGGCCCAGTGTCGTGCCCAGCATCCAGCCCAGCCTGCAACAATCCAGCCGGCAATTCGACATCCAGCCAAACGATCGAGTCCTGCCCCGCGCCAGCGATACGGCGCCCGCCCCAGGGTCTACCTCTGGCCGGTTGTCGGCGTCGAAGACGCGCGTGCCTGCGCTGCGCGATCAGGAGAAGCGGCTTGACGCCGCGACCAAGGGCGCGGCGTCGGCGTCGGTGCCGGCGCCAGTGCTCAGCCTGGAGGCGGATGCCCAACGAGTGGCCGTCGCGCAAGAGCAATCGGCGAAGGCGGCTGCGCCGCCTGCGGGAGCGGCCGCGCCACCTGCTAGAGCGGCCGCGCCAGCTGCGACATTCTCCGCACGTGAGTCATTCGTGCGCGCGCGTCGCGAAGACACCGTCATCGGCGCCGCCGTGGACATCGTGTCGCCGGACGCGAACAGTCGCTGGCAGATCGTTCCCGGCGGTCGTGGGAGTCCTGGAAGTCCTGGAAGTCCTGGAAGTCCTGGAAGTACTGTCCGGCGGTCGACTGATGGTGGCTCGAGCTGGGAGACGCAGCAGACCGGCGCCAGCGTCACGCTGGTGGCGGGTGCGTCACCGTCATCATCCGTGTGCTGGCTGGTCGGCCCGGGCGGCATCGTCCTTCTCCAGACAGACGGCCGGTCCTGGCGCCGGATCGGGTTCCCCGAGCGCGTGGATCTCAGCTCCGTTCGCGCCATCAACGAAAAGACGGCCGCGGTCACCACGGTTGACGGCCGCACGTTCAGTACGTCGGACGGCGGGCTCACCTGGACGCGCGACCCAAAACCTGACTGATCGGCCTCAGAGCCTGCAAGAAATCCTGGCGGCTCCGTTCAAAGCATGAAGGGAGCCATTCCATGCAGAAACAATTGTGGTTGACCGCGCTGGTGCTGGCCGGGGGCATCACGTTCTGGAGGCACTCCGGCCCGACGACCGCGGCAGTGCGCGATGCCGGGCACGACGAGTCTCCGTTTCATGGATATCGCGGCCACCGTGAACCCGGCGACGGTCCATTTCAGATCGCTGACCGAGCCGTCGCAGGTCAACGTGCTCGAGCAGAACTACGAGTACGACCTCCTGGAGCCTGACAAGCTGCTGCGGAAGTATGTCGGCCGCGACGTCACGATCGTCAGAAGCCGTCAGGAAGACGGCACGACGCGCGATGAGCCGGTGAAGGCGCGGCTCCTCAGCTACTGAGGCAGTCTCCTGCGGCGCTGGGCAGAAACGCTGCCCAGCGCATAACATAGTCCGCGCGACGTCATGGGCTTGACCGCTCTTTTCTACCCGTGGGGCATCTTCCTCCAGGCAGCGGCCATTCTTCATTTTGTCCGGCGCCGGCCCGACACCTACTGGCTCTGGATCATTCTCATCGGCGGCGGGCTCGGAGCGCTCGTCTACATCGTCGCGGAAGTGGTGCCCGATCTGGAGTTGATGAGGGGCTCGCTGAACGCCTTCCCGCGCCGCCGTCGCATTCGCGAGCTCGAGCGGATCATCATCGACAATCCGGCCGTTGGCAACCAGGAGGAGCTTGCCGACCTGTATCTCGAGGAAGGTCAATTCGCGCGCGCGCGGCAGTTGTACGACAAGGTCATCTCCCCGCGCGTGGACTCAATCGATCCGCTCTATCGCCGCGGCCTCGCCGAGCTGGCAATGAACGACGTGCCAGCGGCACTCGCGGACCTGGAGAGTGTTGTCGCGAAGGACCCCAAGTACGACTTCCACCGTGCCATGGGGTTGCTGGGTCACTTGAATGCGATGGCAGGCCAGCCCGATCGCGCCGATGCGGCGTTCAAGAAGGCCACCGACATCTCGACGCTGTCGGAGACGTACTACAACTACGCAACGTTTCTGGCCGACCAGCAGCGGACGGCCGAAGCGCGAGACTGGGCAGCGCGCGTTCTCGCCAAACGCGCCACGATGCCGCGCTACCTCCGCCGCCGGGAGCGTCCGTGGTTCCGCAGGGCGGCCGCGCTGCTCAAGCGGCTGCCTGCCGCCTGAGCTTCACGACGCTGATCGACGAGCGCCTCACCGTGCGGCCGCGGTTGTCGCGGGGGCTGGGGGCGTCGCAGGTGTCACGGGCGTCGCAGGTGTCGTGGGCTTCGCAGGTGACGCGGGCGGCGGATCGCCGACCCGCTGAGGCGCCGGAGGAAGAGGCCGCCCTTCGACCTTCGCGAAAAATGTCTCGAGCACGTGCTTCGCGATCGGGGCTGCGGTCACGCCGCCGTGGCCGCCATGCTCGACGAACACGACGCCGGAGATCTGAGGATGGTCGCGGGGCGCGAAGAAGACGAACCAGCCGTTATCGCGCAGATCCTTGTTCGTCCGGCCTTTGGCGAACTTGGCGCCTTCAAGCGAGATGACCTGCGCCGTGCCGGTCTTGCCCGAAATGTCGTAGCCCGTCATCCGGGCTCGGCCTCCGGTACCCGCACCGTTCACAACCAGCCACAGTCCGTCTCGAATCGCCTGGATGGTTTCCGGCTTCAGCGTCACCTGAGACTTGGGCGCCGGTGCAGGCACTGGCTTCCAGCCGGTTCCATCGTCCACGGCCCTGAGGAGGTGCGGCGTCACGCGCGTCCCGCCGTTGGCAATCGCGGAGATGTATACCGCCTCCGACACCGGCGTGAGCGACACGGCGCCCTGACCGATCGACACGGAGATCGTCTCCCCGGCGTACCACTTCTCGTGGTTCTTCGTCGACGCCCGCTTCCACTCAGGCGACGGCACGAGCCCCTGGAGCTCATTGGGGAGATCGATGCCGGTCTTCTCGCCGAGGCCGAGCAGCGTCGCCCACTTGTGAATCTTGTCGATGCCGACCATGTTGCCGACGGTGTAGAAGTACACGTTGCAAGAATGCTCGATCGCGTGGCGAAGGTCCATCACGCCGTGACCCCGGCCGTTGGGGAGTGAACACTGGAAGCTGCGGCCGAAGAAGACGGCATGTCCCGGGCAGGACACCTTGAAGTCCGGCGTGATGATCCCTTCTTCGAGGGCAGCCGTAGCGACCGCCATCTTGAACGTCGAGCCGGGCGAGTATCGGCCCTGAATCGCGCGATTCTGCAGCGGCTTCAGCTCGTCCGTGTTCAGCGACGCCCAGGTCGCGCGATCGATCCCGCCCGCAAACGCGTTCGGGTTGTAGGCGGGCACGCTGGCGAAGGCGAGCACCTCGCCGGTGTGGGGCTCGAGGATGACCGACGCACCGTTGAACCCCGACGCCTTGAAGCCGTCCTCCAGCGCTTTCTGCAGGTCGTCGTCGATGGTGAGCTGCAGCCGTTTGCCTTCGCGGGGCTCTTCTTCATCGAGCGTGCGGATCTCGCGCCCGACGCTGTTCACGACGACGTGCTTGGCGCCGTCGGATCCCATCAGGAACGCGTTGTAGACCCGCTCGATCCCGGCCTGGCCGACGATGTCGCCGCTCTTGAGCCCGTCGCCTTCCGAGACCTGCAGGTCGTTGACCTCGCCGACGTACCCGAACAGATGCGCAGCCATGGCCTCCGGATAGCGCCGCGTCGGCACCTGCTCGACGACGACGTCCGGCAGCTCGGTGTCAAGGCGCCGCGCCGTGACCGCGGCGACCTGCGCGAGCGACGCGTCCTGCACGATCGTGATCGGCCGGTACGTCGGCTCGCGCCGGTGCTTGTTGACGATGTCGCGCACCGCCGCCTCGTCGACGGTCAGCACGTGTGCCAGCAGGTCGATGGTCCGGTTGATGTCTTTCGTGTGCTCGCGAACGATGGAAATGCTGTAGGAATGGCGGTTTTCGACCAGGACCTTGCCATCGCGATCGAAGACGAGACCGCGCGGCGCGCGGAGCGCGAGTGTGCGCTCGCGATTGTTGGCCGCCAGCTCCTCGAACTTTGAGTGCTCGACGACCTGCAGCACCCAGAACGCGACAGCAAGCGTCGAGAAGACAACGGTGATGAGGTACTGAAGGATTGCGAGCCGGGTCTCGGATCGACGGCGGTCTTCAACGACGCCAGCGGCCATGGTTCAGATTGTACTTAGTCTGGGGTCAGCCGGTTCACCGCGTTTGGGCAGTCCTGTGCACTGTAGTACGCTGCGCGGCGTCGAGCGGGAGACAAGCTGGGGAGTCTCCAGCCCACTCTGAGTGACATGGACGATCGCCGCCCTTTCAGCCCGGCGCTTCCGGCGCACCCATGGCGGCGAGCGGTTCCCCCCACGCGGATCCTCGCGATCCGCCTGCAGGCGATGGGCGACGTGGTCATAACCCTGCCGTACCTTCGCGCCCTGCAGCTCGCCTTGCCCGGCGCTGAAATCGACTTCGTGACGCGAGACGAGGACGCGGAGATTCCGCTCGCGCTGCAGCTTTTCCGGCGTGTCGAGCGTCTGGGGGGCGGCCGAAGCGAACGCCGGCAATTCCTGCTCACGCCGCTCGTCGCGCCCCGGCTCCTGGCGCGTCGCTACGACGTGGTCCTGGATCTGCAGAACAATCGCGTGAGCCGCGCGATCAGACGATGGGCGCGTCCTCGCGCCTGGGCGGCGTTCGACTGTGAGTCGCCGATCGCGGCGGGCGAGCGGACGCGGCGCACCATCGAGGCAGCGGGGTTTCCTGTTCCGCACGTGGAGGCGAGCCTGCCGCTCCGCGATCCCCATCTCGGCCTCGACGTGCTCCGCCGCGCGAAGTGGGATCCGGCCCGAAGTCTGGTCGTGCTGAGCCCGGCTGGCGCATTTGCCAGCCGCAACTGGCCGATCGCGCGGTACGCGCGGTTCGCCGCGCTCTGGCGGGAGCGTCACGCGGCACAATTCGCGATCCTCGGTCTTGAATCATTGCGCGGCAAGGCCGCGGCGCTGGAGGCAGCGCTCGGCGAGGATCTCCTGAATCTCGTCGGCGCGACCACGCCCTCGCAGGCGCTGGCGATCGTGCAACGGGCGTCGCTCGTCCTCTCGGAGGATTGCGGCTTGATGCACATGGCGTGGACGAGCGGCGTGCCGACGCTGGCGTTGTTCGGCTCGAGCCGGCACGACTGGTCGACTCCGCTCGGCGGCCACACGCTCTGCCTGCACTCGGGGGACCTCGAGTGCGGGGCGTGCATGGACCCGGCCTGTCGCTATGGCGATCTCCATTGCCTGACGCGCTACGCCGCCGATCAGATCGTCGAGCATGCGGAGGCGTTGATCGCGCGCGCGGCACAGACACCAATCAGAATCGTGTCTCAGCCCTGCAGCACTGGCTGACTCGCCGCCACAAGATCCTCAGATCCTCACATCCTCCAATGTAAAAGTTCCACCCGTGCCGGGTATGGCAGAGCGCCTTGGTCCCTGCACAGACGTCTTCGGGGCCGTCGAAAGACGGTCTCGCGGTTGCAGGTCCAGGTCGCTCTGGAGGCAGCATGACGAAAACAATCTGGACAGGAACATGCGGGACCATCATTGGCATAGCCGTCGCAGCCGTCGCGGCGCAGCAACCCGCACCACCGCCGGCACCGCAGAGCAGCAGCGAGAGCTCCGGGCCCCGCATCACTGTGACGGGGTGCCTCAAAGAGGCGCCGTCGAGCTCCACTGGCACAGCCGGGGCCGCCGGCACAGCAGGGGTGGCGGGCACGACCGGGACAGCAGGCGCTGCGGGCGCGTCAACTGACACGGCAAGCGCGGACGCGAAATTCCTGCTGACCGATGCGACTTCTTCATCCGCGGCCGCCGCCGGCGCAGCCGACACAACCGGCGCGACGAGTCCAGCCAGCGCGGCGGGGCCGCCGACGGCGCCTCAGACGTACCGGCTCGTGGCGAATCCGGCAGCACTCAGTCCGCACGTCGGCAAGAAACTGGAGCTGACGGGAACACTCGGAGAGCAGTCTGCGCTGAAGGTGGAGTCCGGCAAGGTCGTGGCCGCGTCGTGCTCAGAGTGATCGCAGGCTGAACGATCACGGCGAGAGACCGCAGGATGGTGCGGTCTCCCGTCATTTCATGGCTCATGTCGCGGCCGGCTGTACTACTCCCCTCGCAACGCGAGGATGGGATCGACGTGCGCGGCGCGATGGGCGGGAATCGCGGTCGCGATCCAGGTGATCGCCACGACGACCAGGGTGGCCGTCGCGAGCACGATCGGGTCCGACGCGTGGATCCCGTACACCAGGCCCGCGACGGCGCGGCCTCCGGTATACGCGCCCGCGAGGCCGATGAGCACGCCCGCCGTAGCGAGCCATTGACCGCGGCGCATTAACAGCCAGAAGGCCTGCCTCGGCGTCGCGCCCAGGGCCACCCGCGTCGCGATCTCGCCGAGCCGTTGAGCCGATGCGTACGCAATCACACCGTAGATGCCGACGGCGGCGAGCACGAGCGCCGTGGCGCCAAACAGCAGCATGAGCGTCATCCCAAGCTGCTGCCGCGTCAGCGTCGACGCGAGCAGGTGCGACGCGGTCTCGACGTCCACGGCCAGCTGCGGCTCCAGGTGCGAGATCTCGCCGCGCACCGTGGCGGCCATCGCGCTCGGGTCAGCCGCGCGCGTGGCGACGACCACGGTCTGCCGGGGGAACGGAAACTGACCCTGCGTGACGTAGAAGCTCGGCTCGGCATCCTCGGCGATCGACCGGTATCGCACGTCGCCGACGACGCCGACGATGGCCCGGAACGCCGTGGCGTCTATCGTCGGGTAGCCGAAGGCGAACCGCGTGCGGAGCGGATCCTTGCCCGCCAGGTATCGGCGCACGAACTCGCGGTTGACGATGGCGACCGGCGCCGTGTTCTGGCGATCGTCCGCGTTGAAGTCCCGGCCGCCGACGATCGGCACGCCCATCGCGTCGAAGAACCCCGGCGTGACGAGACGCATGCGGGCCCCGAGAGTCCGGGCCGGATCGAACGCCTCACCAAGGAATTGCACGAACACCGAGGCGTCCAGGCTCCCGCGCAGCGGGAACGCGGCGGTCGATCCCACGTGCGCGACGCCGGGAATCGCGCCGAGGCGATCGAAGAGCGCCCGCGTCCAGGCAATCGTCTGTTCCGGCCCGCGCACGCTCTGCGGGTCCGGCCGGACGTCGACAATGAGGCGGCCGGCCGCGACAAACCCGGGATCGGTCGCGCGCAGCCTCGAAAAACTCTGGACGAGCCAGCCCGCAGCGGCCACGAGCATCAGCGCGAGCGCCACCTCGGCGATGGTCATCGCGCCCATGAGCCGGGATGTGCCGCGTCCGCCGCTCGTCGAGCGGCCGCTCTCGTTGATCAAGGTCTTCAGGTCGGTCCGCGCCAGGCGCATCGCCGGCGCGAGACCGAGCATGACGCCGCTGAGGAGGAGCACGAGCGAGGCGAAGCCGAGCACGTGCGCATCGAAGGGGACGGATTCCAGGCGCGGCAGCCTCGATGCACCGAGCGTCTGCAGCGCGCGCACGCCGCCCAGGGCGAGCAGCAGGCCGGCGATCGCGCCCAGACACGCCAGGACGAACGATTCGGTCAGGAGCTGGCGCACAATCCGCCCGCGACTCGCGCCCAGCGCCGTACGGACGGCGATCTCTCTCGCGCGCGCCGCCCCGCGCCCGAGCAGCAGATTCGTCACGTTGACGCAGGCGAGCAGAAGCAGCAGCGCGGTCGCCGCGAACACGATGAGCAGGATCGGCCCGAGGTCGCCGACGATGGAGGCGATGAGCGGTTGGGCGATGAACTCGCGTCCGGCGTCGGCGACAGGGAAGTCGTGCGCCAGGCCGGTCATTGCCACGGCCAGCTCGCTCCTCAGCCGCTCGAGCGTGGTCACCGGTTTCACTCGAAGAATCGCGTTCAGGCCGTGTCCGACATCCTGCGGATCGAATCGGGCGTTCATCCAGAAGTCCGCCCCCTGTGGCAGGTCCAGATCGCGCGCGGCTACGCCGGTCACCGTCGCGGTCAACTCGGCGAACCGCACCGTCTTGCCCACGATCTGTGGATCGCTTCCGAACATCTCCGTCCAGGCGCGGTGCGAGAGCACGGTCATGGGCGGCGGCCCCTGACCGCGCCCCGTTGGCGCATGCTGCTCGTGTGTGAACGCACCCCCAAGCGTCATGGGCAGGCCGAAGAGATCGAAGAACCCCTCGCCGACGAAGTAGACGGCGGCGTGCACCGGCGCGGCATTCTCGCGCAGCAGCGTGACGTCGAACGGCGCCGATCCGAAGCCGGCGGCCCGCACGATCGACGCCTGTGACGCGTTGAGGCGTGTGAGTTCCGCCGCCGCGATCAGCCCGGTGGTGACCCGTCCGTCCGCGTACCGGGTCCGGAGCGCAATCAGGTCTTCAGGATGGGTGAAGGGCAGTGGCCGCAACAGCGCCGCGTTGACGGTGCTGAAGATGGCGGTCGTCGCCCCGATGCCGATCGCCAGGGTCGCGACCGCGGCCAGCGTGAACGCCGGCGCAGCCGACAGCTTCCGGACCGCAGAGCGGAGGTCCTGGGCGAATCGGTCCATTCCCCGGTTTTGACGCCGGCACCGCGCTGCGGGTTGGTTACAGCGGTCGCTTTCCGGCGTGACGCGTTACGGGTGCCACAGGAGCGGAATCTCTGCCCGGTTCGCCCAAAACCGTAATGACACGCAAGGCGGTATGCGGGTTGCACCCCTGACCCGCAGGCGCCTCACAGGGAGATACAACATGCGCAATCTTGCGAGAATGACGACGGTGCTCGTGCTGTTGACGCTGGGGATGGCATCCAGAGTGGACGCTCAAGTCTCAATCGGGATCAGAATCGGTCCCCCACCTCCGCCACGCGTGGTTCGCGTGGTGCCGGTCAGCCCCGGGCCGGGCTTCGTGTGGGTTCAGGGTTACTGGTACCCCGTCGGGCCCCGCTACACGTGGCATAGCGGTTACTGGACACGGGTGCCCTATGAGGGCGCGCGCTGGGTCGCGCCGCGGCACGACGGCGAACGGTTTTACGCCGGCTACTGGGATGGCGGACGCGGGCGGTTTGAGCATGACCACCGCTGGGACCGCGAGCGGGAGCGGGATTTCGATCGCCACGACCGGCGGGATCGCCGCTAGGGACGCCGCGCCGCCGCTCAGTCGCGATGCATCGCGCCGCGCGCCTGGACTTGCGCGGCCGTCATGCCGTAGAGCGGCGGCGTTGGCACATCGAGCATGCCGAGCATCGTGTAGAGCTGCCCGCGGTGGTGGATCTCGTGTTCCGGCATCATACGCAGCCATTTCCAGGTGGTCAGCCGCGCACCTTCCGGCGTCGCGCACTTCCCGGCCAGCATCTCGGGCGTGAGCTCGCGGAAGAGCGCGATCGATTCCTCGTGCATCCGGTCGAGGAAGGCGAGCACCGCGTCTTTGCCCTCCGCCAGGTCGCGCCCGTGGTTCACGTAGCGGCTGGGGCGGTTGTGCACCGTCTCGGCCCAGAGATACCGCTCCGTGACCGCGACGTGTCGCACCAGGTCGCCGAGGGTGAACGCGCCCGGCTTGTAGGTCCACTCGATCCGATCCGGCGGGATGCACGCGGCCACGCGCCGCGTCCGTTCACGGACCCGCTCGAACGCATGAAGAAAGTCATCCAGCGAGAACATCGAACTAGACTACAACCGATCTCATAAACGGGCTAAAAACTCTGAGGCGGGCTGAAGACTCATGGCCGCGTGCAGTTGCCTACGCCCTCGAGTCCTGGCGACCTTTTGCAACCCCTCGGCAATCTTAAGCAATCTTGGTCCTGGGGCGAGGCAACTGCACGCGCCATGAGTCTTCAGCCACATTCCGACCATCGGTGTCGCTTCTGCGACTCATTTGTGAGCTAGCTTCTACTCCCTTGCCCCGGCCCGGTGTAAACTCAGAACCGCTATGAGCTTCTGCGAGCATTGTGAAGGACAACGGTTCGATCGGGCGCAGGTCCTCCGGGCCTTGCGCGCGAGCCGAAAGACTCTCCGAAAACACAGTCGCGCCGACGACGCGCTGCGCATGGCGATCAAGGCCGTGCGGGCGCTGGAGATTCCTCACCTCGAGCGCATCGACGAGTCATTCGACGAGCAGATCGTGCACTGACGGGCGGGCAGGTTTCCTCCCGCCGCCCCCTCAGCTCCGATCAGAACGTCACCCCCGCCTGGACTTGGTACGCACGTGGTGTGACGAAGTGTGTGCCGCTGAACGTCGACAGGAAGTTGTAGAGCGTTTCCTTGTTCGTCAGGTTGATCACGCTGAACCGCAGGCGCAGCTTGGCCTTGTCGGTGCGCAGGAGGTTGTCCGTGCCGAGGCCGAGATCGAAGAGATGCCTCGGCGCGACGCGCGTCGGATTGTTCAGCGGGTCGCCGGTGCCGGCTGCCGGAACGACGAGCCGGCTCGCCGTGATGCTCCCGGGAGCACAGCTCGTAAAGCCCGCGCTCGGCGTCGCCGGCACGCCGCCGCAGGATACGCCGGCCGCGGCCTGCTGCGCCGGCGTGAGGTTGAGCAGGTCGTTCACGTCGCCGATCGAGCTGGCGACCAGGCCCGAGTCGTACCGCCAGCTGAGGGCCACCCACGCCCCCGTCTGCTTCAACGCGTATTGGACGTTAGTCGTCGCGTTGAACTTCTGATCGTGGTCGATCCGGAACGAACATCCCGGCGTGTCGCAGGGCGGCGTGAGGAGTACGCCTCCGACACCCGGCGGGAAGTAGATCGCGTTGGTGTGCGCCATCACCACGAACGCGCTGAAACCGTTGTGTTCGACCAGGTTGACTTTCGCGGTGAAACCGTCAATCCGCGAGTGGTCCCACGCCACCGGAAAGAAAATCGGCGTGTTGAACAGCACATGGACGTCGTAGGCGTTGTCGGGGTGTTTGTTGAAGTAGCCGACATCGGCGACGATCCAGCGGCCGAGGCTCTGCTGGACCCCGGCTTCCACCTGGTTGCGCTTGCCCGGAGGCGGAGGCGTCGCCGTGCCGGTGAGCACTTGCGCGCCGACGCCGCTCGACAGCAACAGGTTTTCGTTGTACGGCGTCTCCATCGTCCGGCCGTACGAGGCCCGGAGCACGGTGCCGGTACCGGGAACGGCGTACGAGACGCCCGCGCGCGGCTGCAGGAGTGTGGCGGTCGTCAGGCCGTCATAGTGATCGAGACGGAGGCCGAGCTTGAAGGTGGCGTTGCCGGCCTTGATGTCGTCTTGGGCGTACGCGGCCTCCTGCTTGATCGTCGCCGCCTGGTTGTACGCGAACGGCGACCCCTGCCGTGTCAAATCGAACGCCACGAAGTCGGGATTGAAGCCAGGATTCACTGTCATCGCGCCCTGACACTGGCCGACGGCTCTCAGGCTGGTGTCGTCTGACGGGTTGCCGCTCGCGTCGAGACATGGTGAGTTGAACGTTGGATCCGTAAAACCGATGGTGAAGCGCTCGTCCAGCTTCGTCGCGTTGAACGACCCCCCGACTTTGAAATTGTGGTCGCCGGTCGTGTATGACACGTCCGCCTTGAACCCGACGTTCGTCAACTTCCGGTTCTGGCTGGCGCTGCCGGGCTGGTCCGCGAACGGATCCGCGCTCGGCATGTACGTGAGGTGATCCTGGCGGACGAACGCGTTGGCCGTGAACAACGTCCTCGACCCGATCACCTGGGAATAACCCGGCGCGACGTTGAAGGTGTTGATCTGCTGATGCTGCGCCTGGCCGACCGCTTGGGAGTCCAGGCTGTTGGGGACGTCGAACGCGGAGCGGGCCGCCTGCACGTTGAGATGGAAGGTCGCCGTATCGCCCGTGTGCGCGTCCAGACGATCGAACAAGGAGACCTGGTTCCCGGTGTCGTGCAGCGCCTGGAACTCCGGTGGATCAAGGAATCGATCCGTCCGCATGCCGCTCAGCGACAGGAAGTTGCCGATGGTGTGCGACCCGGCGCCGACGTTGATGTCGGCCGACGGCGTCTTGAATGACGCGTACCCGAACGACACATCCCCCGTCGGTCTTGGCTGGTCCAGGCCGGACTTGGTCACGATGTGCACGACGAGGCTGCTCTTGTCGCCGTATTCAGCCGGCGCCACGCCCGTGATGATTTCCATCGACTGGACGGCCTGCTGCGAGATCTGATTCGAGTACAGACGGCTCTGCTGATCGGTCACCGGTTGATTGTCGATGGAGAACTGCGTTTGCGCGTGGTCACCGATCGGATGGAAGAATCCATTCGAATCGGAGACGACGCCCGGTGACGCGAGCGTGATGATCTGATTCAGGCCGGAAGACGAGTCGAGCGGCAGCTTCGCAATCAGGCTCTGATCGACGTCGGTGTGCGCCGACGGATCGCGCTCGAGGAGGTCCTCCGCATGTCCGGTCACCTGCACCGTTTCCGAGGCGCCGGCAAGCGCCAGACTGATGTCCACAGTGATCGGCAGGGCGGTCCGTACCGTCACGTCCCGCTCCATCTTCTGAAATCCCTGGGCCTCGACGGTGATGTGGTAGGGGTTCGGTGGAAGGTTGCCGAAGACATACTTGCCGGCCGCGTCTGTCGTCACCGTTCGCGCAAATCCTGAGATGGGATTGCTGATCTTGACCTCGACCGCCTGCATCACGCCACCGGTCGGATCCTTGACG